>NZ_JBHLUH010000084.1:0-188029 GCF_042433955.1 Phytohabitans kaempferiae
CGCGTGCGGGCCGCCGCGGCGCGGTCGAGGCCGTCGAAGCTCACTCCTCGCGCTCACAGGCCGCTTCCCTCACATCCGGAAGACGCCGAAGCCCTCGGCGCCCTTGATCGGTCCACTGTGGATTGCGGAGAGGCAGAGCCCCAGAACGGTGCGGGTGTCGCGTGGGTCGATGACGCCGTCGTCGTACAGCCGGCCGGAGAGGAAGAGCGCGGCCGACTCCGACTCGATCTGCCGCTCGGCCATCATCCGCATCGCCCGGTCGGAGTCCTCGTCGTAGGGCTGGCCCTTCGCCTCGGCCGCCTGCCGCGCCACGATCGACAGCACGCCGGCGAGCTGTGCCGGCCCCATCACCGCCGACTTGGCGTTGGGCCAGCTGAAGAGGAAGCGCGGGTCGTATGCCCGCCCGCACATGCCGTAGTTGCCGGCACCGTACGACGCGCCGAGGTTGAGCGTCACGTGCGGCACGGTCGAGTTGGCCACCGCGTTGATCATCAGAGCACCGTGCTTGATGATGCCGCGCTGCTCGTACTCGGTGCCGACCATGTAACCGGTCGTGTTCTGGAGGAAGAGCAGCGGAGTGTCGGAGGCGTTGGCGAGCTGGATGAACTGGGCCGCCTTCTGCGCCTCGTCGGAGAAGAGCACGCCGCGGGCGTTGGCGAGCACGCCGACCGGGTAGCCGTGCAGCTCGCCCCAGCCGGTGACGAGTGCGGTGCCGTACGCCGGCTTGAACTCGTCGAACTCGCTGCCGTCCAGTACGCGGGCCAGCACCTCGCGCGGGTCGAAGGGCACCTTGAGGTCGGCGCTCGCCACCGCCAGCAGGTCTTCGACGTCGTGCTTGGGCGGCGTCGCCAGGCGCGGGGCAGGTCCGGCTTTGCGCCAGTTCAACCGCCGGACACACTGGCGGGCCAGCCGGATGCCGTCGCGCTCGTCCTCGGCCACGTAGTCGGCCAGACCCGAGCGGGCGGCGTGCATCGCGGCGCCGCCCAGCGACTCGTCGTCGGTGATCTCGCCGGTCGCCATGCGGACGAGCGGCGGGCCGGCGAGGAAGACCTTCGCCTGGTTGCGCACCATGATCGTGTAGTCGGACATGCCCGGCACGTACGCCCCACCGGCGGTCGCGTTGCCGAACACCACGCTCAGCGTCGGGATGCGCGCGGCCGAGAGCCGGGTCAGGTCGCGGAACACATGGCCACCGGGGATGAAGATCTCCGACTGGGTCTGGAGGTCGGCACCGCCGGACTCGACCAGGTTGATCATCGGTAGGCGGTTGGCCAGCGCGATCTCACCGGCCCGGCGGGTCTTCTTCAGCGTGTACGGGTTGACCGCGCCGCCGCGTACCGTCGGGTCGTTCGCGACGATCACACACTCGACGCCCTCGACCACGCCGATGCCGGTCACGACGCTCGCGCCGACCGGGAAGTCGGTGCCCCAAGCGGCCACCGGCGACAGCTCCAGGAACGGTGCGTCCTGGTCGAGCAGCAGCTCGATCCGCTCGCGGGGAAGCAGCTTGCCGCGCGCGTGGTGGCGGGTCACGTACTTCTCGCCGCCCCCGCCCCGGGCCGCGTCGAGTGCCGTGTCCAGCTCCGCGAGCCGTTCCAGCATCGCACTGCGGTTTTCCAGGTACGACGGGTTGCGCGGGTCGATGGCGGTGTCCAGGACGGCCATGGCTCAGACCCCCATCTGTTTCGCGATCTCGTTACTGATCTCGGTCGTGCCTCCCTGGCCGCACGCCGGTACGACGATGTTCTTCGCCATCGCCATTCCCGTAACGAGTGGCTTGCCCGACGCGACACGGATCGTGGTCATGGTGCTTCCGCCAGTCTGGCGCGCAGCCGCTCTCCCAGCGCTTTCCCTTGTGGATCAAGCCAATCCCGGCGCGCGAGCAGCCCTTTGATCACAAAGTTGACAGCCCACAGATTGGGCAACTCGTATCGCTCTACGGGATGCCCGGCGACCTCCGGCAGCAGCTCAGCGAGACGTTCGCCGCTCAGCCAGCCGGTCAGCGCCGCGTAGTCGTCAGCCGACCGCGCCCACACGCCGATGTTGGCGTCGGGCCCCTTGTCACCTGAACGAGTGCCGTAGGCGCCGCGTGGCCGCTCGCTCGTACGTACTGGTGATCGACCCGCCGGTGCGGCACTCGGCTCCTCGACGCGTGCGGGCGGCGGGATCTCGACCCGCGTGCCGTCGGGATGGATCGCCCAGTGTGGACCCTGGGGGATGTGCTCGGCGGTGAAGACCGTGTGGGGCGTGGCGTCGCCCGGCGGGGTGGTGAGCGTGCAGCCCGGGTACGAGGCGAGGGCCAGCTCCACCGCCGCCGAGGAGAAGGCGCGACCCGCGCGCCTGGCGTCGGCATCGTGGATCGCCACGTGCAGCAGCGCGCCAAACTCCGTGCTGGTGCGGGTGAACGTCAGACCTTCCTTGCCCACCGCGTCTTCCACCTGGGCACGGACCAGCGCGGCCTTGGCGTCCAGGTCGGACCCGGCCAGCACGAAGGTCATCGCGTTGCGGTGGCCGTCGACACCGGCCACGCCGACCTTGAGGGTGGGCGGCGGGGGCGTGCCCCGGGTCCCGGTGACGCGCACGCGATCCGGGCCCTCCTGTGCGAGCCGCACGGTGTCGAGGTGCGTGACCACATCGGGGCCGGGGTAGGCGGGGGCGGCGATCTCGTACACGAGCTGGGCGGTCACCGTCTCGACCGTGACCGCGCCGCCGGTGCCGGGATGCTTGGTGATCACGGAGGAGCCGTCGGCGTGCACCTCGGCGATGGGGAAGCCGGGCCGGCGCCCGCCGTCGGGCAGCTCGGTGAAGAAGCTGAAGTTGCCGCCGGTCGCCTGCGCGCCGCACTCCAGCACGTGGCCGGCGACGGTCGCCCCGGCCAGCGCGTCGAGGTCGTCGCGGGTCCATCCGAAGTGGGCGATCGCCGGGCCCACCACCAGCGACGCGTCGGTGATCCGGCCGGTCACCACGACACCGGCGCCGGCGTCGAGGCACGAGGCGATGCCAAAGGCGCCCAGGTAGGCGTTGGCGGCCAGTGCGCCGGGGCGGTCGAGGGCGTCGCCTTCGACGTACCCGATGGTGGTGCGGATGCCGAGCCGGGCGGTGAGCGAGCCGAGCGCGGCGGCCAGCCCGGCGGGGTTGAGACCCCCGGCGTTGGTCACGATGCGGACGCCGCGGTCGGCGGCCAGGCCGAGGCACTCCTCCATCTGCCGCAGGAACGTGCGGGCGTAGCCGAGCGAGGGATCCTTGAGGCGGTCGCGGCCGAGGATCAGCATGGTCAGCTCGGCCAGGTAGTCACCGGTGAGCACGTCGAGCGGCCCGCCATCGAGCATCTCCCGCCAGGCGGCGGAGCGGTCGCCGTAGAAGCCGGAGGCGTTGCCGATGCGGATCATGAACGGGCGCCGGCGGGCTCGCGGCCGGTGCCCGGCGGTCCGGCGAACGCCTGTGCGATGTCGAGCCACTCGTCGGCCACCGGCCCGCTCGCCACCAGCGCGAGGTCGGCGCGGTGCCGCCGCTGCGTGACGAGGAGGCAGAAGTCGACGGCCGGGCCGACGACCCGGTCGGCGGCGTCGGGCGGCCCGAACTCCCACACGCCGGAGGGCCCCACCAGCTCGACCCGGACCGGCGCCGCGGGCACGTCGCGGCCGTGGGTCATGAAGCTGTGCCCGAGGGTACGGACGCCGAGGAACGCGATGTGCCGCAGCCGGTCGGTGGGGGCGCGGCGGTGGCCGAGCGTGTCGGCCACGTCCTGCCCGTGCGCCCAGGTCTCCATGATCCGTGCGGTGACCATGGAGGCGGGCGACATGGCGGTGCCGTACCACGGCAGCTTCTCCGCCAGCGGTGCGGCAGCCAGCGCCTCGGCGAGCGCCGCGCGCCCGGCCCGCCACCGGTCGAGCAGCTCCGCTGGCGGGGCGAGGAAGCTCTCGGTGCCCCGGTCGACGAAGTGGTGCGGGTCGTCGGCCGCGCTGGAGAGCGAGGCGAAGAACGCACTCGCGTCGGTGGCGGCGAGCGTCGCCATGTGGTCGGTCCAGGCGAGGTGGGCGATCTGGTGCGCGACGGTCCAGCCATCTGCCGGGGTCAGCCGCGTCCAGTGCGCCTCCGGCAGCGGGCCGACCCGGGCGTCCAGGTCGGCCGACTCGTCGGCGAGATCGGCGAGGAGTGCGGCGAGGTCGGGCATGCTCGTGCCTCCGGCATCAGAGAAGAGTGGCCAACTGTCGCTTCCAGGCGCTCAGCAGCGCGGTGCGCCGGGCCGTGTCGTCGGAGAGCAGGTTGGCCACGCCGAGGCCGCGGAGCAGGTCGAGCGTGGCCTGCACCGCCTCGCGCACGCCTGGGGCGCGCTCGTCGGCGCCGAGTAGCTCGACGGTCAGCCGGTGCATCTCCCGGCCGACCCGCGCCTCCAGCGGGACGAGCGCCGCGCGCAGCTCGGCGTCGGTGCGGGCGGCGATCCACACCTCGAGCGCGGCCACGTAGAGCGGGCCGGTGAACGCCGCCGCGAGCATGTCGACCACGCCGTCGAGCCGCTGCGGGCCGGGTGGAAGGGCGGCCGCCTCGTTGCGGATCTCCTCGGCGCGGCGCTCGGCCAGGTGCTCGACGGCGGCCATGACCAGCGACGCCTTGGTCGGATAGTGATGCAGCTGCGCGCCTCGCGAGACGCCCGCCATGGTGGCGACGACGGTCGTGGTCGTGCCCGACCAGCCCCGCTCGACCAGGCACTCCACGGTGGCTTCGAGCAGGCGGGCCTGGGTTGCGCGACTGCGCTCCTGCTGCGGCATGCGTACCGGCACACGCTCAGCCTGCCCACTACCAAACAAACAGTCAAGCCTGCTTGTTTTTATCCGCTCGCCCGCATGTTCGTTCCGTCGGTGCCGCTCGCCGAGCCCGCGCGGGCGTGTCCGCGGGCGAACCCGGCCCACGCGATCGACCAGGCCCGGGCGACCAACAGCCGAGATCGAGGACCGCCGCCAGCGACGGTGAGGCCGCGTCCGGACAGATCGTGCGCCCTCAGATCGGGAGGCCGGGCAAATGCGACGATCCCGACGCGGTCGGTCTAGCCGGGCAGGTTGTGCGACCGCGAAGGGTGAGGCTGCGGGAGCAGCGGTCGCTACCGCGACGGACGTCGCGGTAGCTCAAATCTGTCGCCTAGGACCTTTCATTAAGGGCATGGCCAGCCTGCGGCGGGACCAGACGACCACCGGCGGCATCGGACGAAAGGCCCTAGACGCGGGCGCGGCGGGCCAGGCGCTCGGGGTCGAGGATGATGACGCTCTTGCCGTCGAGCCGCAGCCAGCCGCGGGAGGCGAAGTCGGCGAGCGCCTTGTTGACCGTCTCGCGGGAGGCGCCGACCAACTGGGCCAGCTCCTCCTGGGTCAGGTCGTGGGTCACCCGCAGCACGCCGCCGTCGCGCGTGCCGAAGCGGCCAGCCATCTGGAGCAGGTTTTTCGCGACGCGGCCGGGCACGTCGGTGAAGATCAGGTCGGCCAGCGCGTCGTTGGTCCGGCGCAGCCTCCTGGCCAGCACGCGCAGCAGCTGCTCGGCGATCTCGGGCCGGTTGTTGAGCCAGGGGCGCAGCGCCTGCTTGCGCAGCCGGGCCAGGCGTGTGTCGGTGACCGCGGTCGCCGTCGCCGTGCGCGGGCCGGGGTCGAAGAGGGAGAGCTCACCGAGCATGTCGGACGGTCCCATGACGGAGATGAGGTTTTGCCGGCCATCGGCCGCACGCCGACCAAGCTTGATCTTGCCGGACAGCACGATGTAGAGACTGTCGCCGGGCTCACCCTCGTTGAACACGACCTCGCCCTTGCGGGTCTCGATCGTCTCCATCTCCTTGGCGAGCGCTTCCGCCGCCTCCGGGTCGACACCCTGGAAGATCCCGCTGCGGGCCAACACCTCATCCATAGCCGCACCTCCGCCTGCGCATACTCTCACTTGCCGGCCGCCTCGCCAGCGTGTCGACGCGCGCAGTAAGTCTAGGCCCACCTGGGCGGGGACCGGGCGTGCACCCCCGGAATCTTGATCGGCGAGCCGTAGAGTTCGATGGATGTCCGCCGAGCCCACGCTTACCGCCCGCCCTGAAGATGGCCTCGACATTCCCCTGCTGGTGTGGCGTTTCGCCGAGCCGCTCCTCGCGATTTCGTCCGCCGCGCTGGGCGGAGGGATCGGCATACGTCACTGGGTAGTCAACGCGACCGTGCCGATGTCGTACCGCCGGGACGATCCGGACGTCCACCTCGCCGAGCTGGCCGCGCGGGAAGGGCTCGCCGGTCCGGGCATCGGGCTGCTCACCGGCGTCGACGTCGCCGAGGTGGTGACCGCGGACGACGGCGGCGTACGCGCGTGGGCCACTGTCGGGCTCGGCCAGCCGATCTGGGCCTCCGCCCCGCCCGTCGCCGCGCCGGCCGGACCGGGCACGGTCAACATCGTGGTGCGCGTGCCCGTACGCCTCTCGGTCGCCGCGCTGGTCAACGCCGTCGCCACGGCCACCGAGGCGAAGGCGCAGGCGCTGTGGGAGCTTGGCCTGCCCGCCACCGGTACCTCCACCGACGCGATCTCGGTCCTCTGCGCGGCGGAGGGGCCCGAGGCGGAGTACGGCGGACCCCGCTCCGAGTGGGGCGCGCCACTGGCCCGGGCCGTCCACGCAGCCGTTCGCACCGGCGGCGGCACCGGTCAAGGGTCCGGAATGCCCTGGTCAGAGCGACTTCGGTAGGTCGTACGGACTGGCGCCCAGGCGGTATGGTCGTGGGGCGATGAGCACCCCTCCGCGACCCCGAAGCGGCGGCCAGCGCCGGCGAAGCAGCGCCGCGCGGCCGCTCACCGCGATGCTCGCGGTCGGGGCGGTGCTCCTCGGCGGCGGCGCGCTGGCCGTCGCGCTGACCCGGGAGACGCCGGCGGCGCCGCTGTGGCGCGACACCGCGCTCGCCGAGCCCTCCGGCCAGGCGGCCGCGCCCCCATCCGGGGAGCCGGCTCTCCGCACGATCTCGCTCTCCGCGACCGGCGACATCATCATGGGCAACGCGCCCAACCGGCTCCCGCCCAACGGCGGCGAGGGCTTCTTCGACGCGGTGCGCGACGCGCTCAAGGCCGACCTCGTGATGGGCAACCTCGAAGAGCCGATCACCGAAGACACCGGCACCGGAAAGTGCGGTCCGACCTCCAACAAGTGTTTCCAGTACCGCGTGCCGCCGGCGTACGCGGGGCATCTGCGGGACGCCGGATTCCAGCTGCTCAACCAGGCCAACAACCACGGTCACGACTACGGGCCGGCGGGCTACCGCAACACGCAGCGGGCACTCGAGGAGCACGGGCTGCGGCACACCGGCGCGCCGGGCCAGATCACGGTGATCGACGTCCAGGGCGTGCGGGTCGCGGTGGCCGGCTTCTCGTCGTACCCGTGGTCCAACCCCCTCGTCGACGTGTCGGCGGCGGCCGAGGTGGTGGAGGAGGCCGCGACCCTGGCCGACATCGTGGTGGTGCAGGTGCACATGGGCGCGGAGGGCGCGGCCATGACACGCGTGAAGCCGGGCACCGAGATGTTCCTGGGGGAAAACCGGGGCGACCCGATCAAGTTCTCGCACGCCATGGTCGACGCGGGCGCCGACCTGATCGTGGGGCACGGTCCGCACGTGCTGCGCGCGATGGAGTTCTACAAGGGTCGGCTGATCGCGTACAGCCTGGGCAACTTCGCCGGTGGCGCGGGCACGCTCAACAAGTCCGGCGTGCTGGGGCTGGGCGGTGTGCTCAAGGTCTCGCTGGCGGCCGACGGCAGCTGGAGCGGCGGGCAGCTCATTTCCACCTACCTCGACTCCGGCGGCAAGCCCGCGATCGACGACGACCACCGGGGCGCGGCGGCGGTGGAGCGACTGAGCAAATCGGACTTTCCGTCCACCGGGGCGAGTGTGGACGAGTCCGGAAAGATCACCGCACCCGGGGCGGGCTGAGCTGTCGGTGGCCCGGCGTAGGCTTCGCGGGTGGCCCGTGTAGAGAGTGACCTGTCGCGCAAGCGCCGCGCGCGCCGGATAGGGCGGATCCTGGAGGAGACCCACCCCGACGCGCACTGCGAGCTCAACCACGAGGGTCCGCTCCAGTTGGCGGTTGCCACGATCCTTTCCGCCCAGACCACAGACCAGCGGGTCAACGAGGTGACGCCCAAGCTCTTCGCGCGCTACCAGAGCGCGGTCGACTACGCGGGCGCCGATCGGGGCGAGATGGAGGAGCTGCTCAGGCCCACCGGCTTCTTCCGCAACAAGACCGACTCGGTCATCAAGCTGGGGCAGGCGCTGATCGAGCGGCACGGCGGCGAGGTGCCCGGCTCCCTCGACGAGTTGGTCAAGCTCCCCGGCATCGGGCGCAAGACGGCCAACGTGATCCTCGGCAACGCGTTCGACGTGCCCGGCATCACGGTCGACACGCACTTCCAGCGGCTGGTGCGGCGGTGGGCGTGGACCGCCGAGAGTGATCCCGTCAAGATCGAGCATGCCATCGGTGCCCTCTTCGACAAGCGCGACTGGACGATGCTCTCGCACCGGGTGATCTTCCACGGCCGGCGGGTCTGCCACGCCCGCAAGCCCGCCTGCGGCGCCTGCACGCTCACCAAGCTCTGCCCGTCCTACGGCACCGGCCCCACCGAGGCGGCCGCCGCGGCCAAGCTGCTCAAGGGCCCGCGCGCCCGCGAGCTGGCCGTCGCCGCGGGGGTCGACCCAGACCTCGTGCCGGCCAAGGCGATGGTGGCCACGGACGCACCGTGAGCAAGCGACCTGGCGCGGCGGCGCCATCGATCGGCCCTGCCCACGCGGCGAAGGTGGTCGTGGCCCTCGTCGCCGTGCTCGCCCTGGTGGGGTGCGGCGGGTCGGAGGAGCCGGCGGCGCCCGAGTCGTCGCCACCGTTCGCCGACTGCGCCACGCTGACCGCGCCCCCGCCCGCCGCCCCGCAGGTCACGCTTCCGGGCCAGGGCGATCCGCTCCCCGACGTGGCGCTCCCCTGCTTCACCGGTGGGCAGGAGGTCGAGGTCAGCGCCATCCGCGGCCCGGCGGTTCTCAATCTCTGGGGTTCGTGGTGCGGGCCGTGCCGGGAGGAGTTGCCCGCGTTCCAGCGCTTCGCCGACCGGGCCGCCGGCAAGGTCACCGTCATCGGGGTCGACATCCGCGACAGCCGGTCCGCCGCGAGCAGCCTCGCCGAGGAACTTGGCGTGACCTACCCCAACCTCTTCGACCCCTCCGAGCGGCTCCGCGCGAAGCTCGGCATCACCGCCCTCCCCGCCACTCTCTTCGTCGACCGCGACGGGCGGGTCCGCCACGTTTACAACTCCACCGCCCTCGACGAGGCCGAGTTGGCGACGCTGGCCGCCCAGCACCTCGGGGTGACGCTCCCGTGAGCGGGCAGAGCAACGGGGTGCCGCGGTGGGTGGCGCGGCTGATCGACCGGCTGGGCACCGCCCGGGCCGAAGACTTCAGCCGCTTGCCGACCCCGGCCGAGGGCGGGCGGGCCAGCGCCGTGCTGGTGCTGCTCGGCGAGCAGGCGGGCGCGCCCGACGTACTCATGCTCCAGCGGGCCGAGACGCTGCGAAACCACGCCGGTCAGCCGGCGTTCCCGGGCGGGGCGAGTGACCCGGAAGACGTCGACGCCGCCGCGACCGCGCTGCGCGAGGCGGACGAGGAGGTGGGCCTCCGGCCGGAGAGCGTGACCGTGCTCACCCAGCTGCCACGGCTGTGGATCCCGGTCAGCGACTTCGTGGTGACGCCGGTGCTCGCCTGGTGGCACACGCCGCACGAGGTGCATCCGCGCGAGCCGGCCGAGGTCGCCCGGGTCGACCGCCTGCCGGTGGCCGAGCTGGTCGACCCCGACAACCGGCTCATGCTCCGGCATCCGAGCGGCTGGATGGGGCCGGCGTTCCAGGTGCGCGGGATGCTCGTGTGGGGGTTCACCGCGGGCGTGCTCTCGGTGCTGCTGGAGATGGGCGGCTGGGCCCGCCCGTGGCCGCGCGACCGGGTCGCCGACCTGCCCGCGCCGGCACCGCAGCCGACCCCCTCGGCCGGCGACGAGCTGGGCTGACGCCGCCAGCAGCGCTTTGGCCGCGAGTCGCCGTCGATGGTGGCCTGGTCCCCGTACCCTTGACGGGTGTCCGCCATCGATGTCGCTCTTGTCCTCCTTATGCTGTTGTTCGCGATCAGCGGATACCGACAGGGATTCGTGATTGGGGCACTCTCCTTCGCGGGCTTCTTCGGCGGCGCACTGATCGGCCTCCAACTCGGCCCGCTCGTGGCCAGGCAGTTCGCCGACGACGCCGTGCGCGTCGTCGTTTCGTTGATCGCCATCTTCGGGCTCGCCGTGCTGGGACAGGCGCTGGCCGGTTGGGTGGGCACGCACCTGCGACACGCCATCACCAGCCCGACCGGACGCAAGCTGGACGACGCGGGCGGCGCGCTGGTCTCGGTGCTCGCGGTGCTGCTGGTCGCCTGGCTGGTCGCGGTGCCACTCGGCTCCTCGTCGCTGCCGTGGCTGGCCAGCGCGGTGCGCAACAGCGCACTCCTCGACGGCGTCAACCGGGTCATGCCCCGGCAGGCACAGGCACTCTCCGACGCGCTGCGACACACGGTGGACACTCGTGGCTTCCCGGAGGTCTTCGGCAACCTGGCGCCCACGCGGGCCCGTGAGGTCGCCGCGCCCGACCCGGCGCTGGCCAACTCCCGGGTCGTGGTCAACTCCCGCCAGTCGGTGGTCAAGGTGCTCGGCTCGGCGCCGAGCTGCTCGCGGCGCATCGAGGGCTCCGGTTTCGTGTACGCCCCGCAGCGCGTCATGACCAACGCGCACGTGGTCGCCGGCACGCAGACGGTCTCGATCGAGGTCGGCGACGAGCGGCTCGACGGGCGGGTCACCGTGTACGACCCCGACCGCGACCTCGCCGTCGTCTACGTGCCCGACCTCGATGCGCCGGTCATGCCGTTCGCGTCCCGCAAGGCGCCGACCAATGCCGACGCGATCGTGCTCGGCTATCCGCTCGACGGCCCGTACAACGCCCAGTCGGCCCGCGTGCGCGACGTCGGCGACATCACCGGCCCGGACATCTACGACTCCGGCGACGTGACCCGGGAGATCTACACGATCCGGGCGCTGGTGCGCAGCGGCAACTCCGGCGGCCCACTGGTCGCCACCAACGGTCAGGTGCTGGGCGTGATCTTCGCGGCGGCGGCCGACGACCGAAACACGGGCTTCGCGGTGACCGCACAGGAGGCCGCGCCGGTCGCGACCGCCGGGCAGAGCCGCACGCGGGCGACCACCACCGGCGACTGCACGTAGATCCACTTCAGGACACAGATCCGGGCTACCGCGACGTCCGCCGCGGTCCAGGCCGCTGCTCCCGCAGCCTCACCCTCCGCAGTCCCACGACCCGCCCGGCTGGCGGGCGCGGTCGAGCGCCGGTGCGGTGACCGCTGTGGTCTCGCCGGGGGCGGGATCAGGCGCGGGTGCGGCGGCGCACGGTGACCGCCGCTCCGGCCGCCACCAGGGTCACCACCAGCGCGAAGGCGAGCGCCCAGCCGCGCTTGGCGTGATCGGGCTCGCCGGCTGGCTGGGCATTCCAGTCGGTCTGGAGGCCCTGGGCCCGACCGCCGACGGCCTGGGCACCGCTCGCCGAGCCGGACGCCACCACCGCCACACCGGGCGCGGCGCCGAAGCCGGCCACGCCATGTGGGGCGTTGGTGTCGAGCGGGTTGCGCTCCACGGTCGAGACCCCGACGGTGAGGGCGGCGACCGGGTCGACCAGGCCGTAGCCGTATCGGTCGTCGCGGCCCACCGCGCCCAGGTCACTGGCCGTTGTGATCAGGCGGTTGACGACCGCGCCGGCCGGCATGCTCGGCCACTTCGCCCGCACGAGCGCGGCTGTGGCGCTGACCAGCGGGGCGGCGAAGCTGGTGCCCTGCACCTTCCACGAGCCACCGGGGCGGGCGCCGACCAGGCCGGTGGCCGGGGCGGCCAGTACGGTCGCGGAGCCGGTGATCGAGCCGGACCAGAGGCTCTCGGTCTCTCGCTCGAGGCCGGTGACCGCGAGCACGCCGGGCTCGCGAGCGGGGTACCACACCTCGGTCGGCGGGCGGGGCTGCCCGGCTGCGGGCGCCGGGTCGGCGGAGTGGTTGCCGGTGCAGGCGACCACCACGACATCGCGGGCGAAGGCGTAGTCGAGGGCGGCCGCGAGCGCCGGGCTGGTGCCGCTGCCGCCGAGCGACAGGTTGATCACTTGGGCGCCGTTGTCGACCGCCCACCGCACGCCCTTGGCGACGATGAGCGCGTCGTCGTACCGGTTTTCCGCGTCGAGGACCCGCACCGGCAGGATCTTGGCGTGTGGCGCGAGGCCCACTACTCCGCTGTCGTCGTCGTTGCGCCCGGCGATCAGCCCGGCCACGGTGGTGCCGTGCCCGACCGGGTCGTGACGCCCATCGCTGCCGGGCGTCACGAGGTCGATGCCGGGGAGCACCTGGCCGGCGAGGTCGGGATGGCTGGCGTCCACACCGGAGTCGACCACCGCGACGGTCACCCCGTCGCCGGTCGAATGCCGCCATGCGTGACTGGCCCGAAGCTCGGTGAGCTGCCACTGCTCGTCCCGGATCTGGTCGCGCCGCACCACGCTCGCGGGCGCGCTGCCGCCGGTGCCGGAGGAGCCGACCGGGACCGGGACCGGAGTCACCACAAGGGCGCCGATCAGCGCGGTGACAGTCACCAACGCCGCTCCGTTGCGTGCCGGAGCGGCGCCTCGCTGATGGCGCGACAGCCTCATAGCAGTGTGGCCTCCAGTTGTGGACAACGAGCCAGCCGTGACCGGGTCGCTGTCCCTCTTCCGGGCGCAGTCGTACGAGGCAGGTTACCGCGTCGATGTGTTCCCTGGGTCCACCTCGAAAAGATCAAGGAAAGCCCTCAGTGGACTCACGGAACCGGCGGCAGGTAGGCGAGCTGCACGAGGCGTACTCCCTCTTTGCGGGTGACCAGCCGACCACGGCCTGGCGGCATCGGCGCGGGCCGCACGCTGCCGACCAGGGCGCCCTCCTCCTGCTCGCCGGACATCACCAGCCCGGGGGAGGCCAGCTCGCGCAGGCGTTGGATCACCGGCTCGTAAAGGGCACGGGACGCTCCTCCTGAGCGGCGGGTCAGCACAAGATGCAGGCCGATGTCGCGCGCCTGCGCCAGGTGCTCGACGAGCGGGAGCAGCGGGTTGACCGGTGCGGCGGCGACGAGGTCGTAGTCGTCGACGAGTACGAACAGCTCCGGCCCGGTCCACCACGAGCGGTCGCGCAACTGCTGCGGCGTGACGTCGGGGCCGGGCAGGCGCCGCCGCATGTACCCGTCGACCGACTCGATCAGCTGGCTCGTGGTCGCGGCCGTGGTGCCGTATCCGATCAGGTGGTCGGACTCGATCGCGCCGAGCAGGCTGCGCCGGTAGTCGACCAGGATGAGCCGGGCCTCCTCGGGCGCGAAGCGGCGGGTGACCGATGTGGCCAGCGCGCGCAGAAACGACGACTTGCCGCACTCCGCGCCGCCGAAGAGCAGCAGGTGCGGGTCGCTGCCGAAGTCGACCTCGACCGGGCGCAGGTCGGCCTCCGCGATGCCGACGGGCAGCCGCAGCCCGGTGTCGCCCGCGAGGTCGAGATCGGCGTACGGCAGGACCGGCGGCAGCAGCCGCACCGGAGGCGCCGCCGGCCCCGCCCAGCCCGAGGCGACGGCCCTGACCAGCGCGGCCGGGTCGCCACCGAGCGCGGCGAGCGCCGGGAGGGCGGTGAGCAGGTGGCGACCCTCGGCCGTGACGCCGCGTCCGGGCACCTTCTCCGGCACGGTCAGCGCGGACCGCCGCGACACCATCGAGTCGGTCGGGTCGCCGAGGCGCAGCTCCAGCCGGGAGCCGAAGAGGTCGCGGATCGCCGGCCGGAAGTCGAGCCAGCGGGAGGCGGCGGCCACGACGTGCACGCCGTACGAGAGGCCGCGCGTGGCGATGTCGGTGACCATCGGCTCGAGGTCGTCGTAGTCGCCGCGGAGCGTGCCCCATCCGTCGACCACCAGGAAGACGTGCCCGTCCGCCGGCGTGCCCGCCTCCCGCGCGGCGAGGAGGGCGGCGACGTCGCCGACCGTGCGGCGTACGGCCTCGGCCTCCAGCCGCCCCGCCACTCCACCGACGTGCGGCAGGTCGCGGAGCGTGGCGAGTGAGCCGCCGCCGAAGTCGAGGCAGTAGACCCGTACCTCGGTGGGAGTGTGGGTCAGGGCCAGGCCGCAGATCAGTGTGCGGAGCGCGGTGGACTTGCCGCTCCGCGGGCCACCGGCGACCGCGACGTGTCCAGCGGCGCCGCCGAGCGCGAGCCACAGCACGTCGCGGCGCTGCTCGAACGGGTTGTCGATCACCGCGACCGGCACCTGGAGCGCGCCCCGCAGGTCGGGGTTGGCGACGGTGAGCCCGCGCGCCCGGTCGCTGGCGACCGAGCCGAGCAGCTCGTCGAGCGCCGGCGGGCGGGACAGCGGCGGCAGCCAGACCCGGTGGGCCGGCGGCCCCTGCCCGGCGAGCCGATCGACCAGCAGCTCCAGCAGGCTCGGGCCACTCTCGACGGCCGGGGCGGCGGGGATCGGCGCGGGCACGAAGTGGGTCCCGTACGGCAGCACGCGCGGCCGCCCCGCCCGCGCCACCGGCAGCCGGTCGCCGGGGCGGCGGTAGGGACCGGAGACGTACGCCGCCGTGAACCGCACCAGCGGCTCGGTGCCCGCCTTGAGGAAGCCGTGGCCGGGGGAGCGGGGCAGCTCGTACGCGTCTGGCACGCCCAGCACCGACCGCGACTCGAGGGCGGAGAACGTGCGCAGCCCGATGCGGTACGACAGGTGCGTGTCCAGCCCGCGCAGCCGCCCTTCCTCGAGGCGCTGCGAGGCGAGCAGCAGGTGTACGCCGAGCGAGCGCCCCAACCGTCCGATCTGGAGGAACAGGTCGATGAAGTCGGGCTTGGCGGTGAGCAGCTCGGAGAACTCGTCGCAGACCACCAGCAGGTACGGGAGCGGGGCGCCGGTGGCGCGCGCCTTCTCGTACTCGCGGAGGCTGGAGCAGCCCGCCCGGCGCAGCAGCTCCTGGCGGCGGACGACCTCGCCGTTGAGCGCGTCGACCATGCGGTCGACCAGCGGCAGCTCGTCGGCGAGGTTGGTGATCACGGCGGCGGTGTGCGGCAGCCGGCCGAGTGCCGCGAACGTCGCCCCGCCCTTGTAGTCGACCAGCACGAAGTTGAGCTCTTCGGAGGAGTGGGTCGCGGCGAGCCCGAGCACGAGTGTGCGGAGCAGCTCGGACTTGCCCGAACCGGTGGCGCCGACGAGCAGCCCGTGCGGCCCCATGCCGTCTTGTGCCGACTCCTTCAGGTCGAGCTCGACCGGCCGCCCCGCGGGCGTGACCCCGATCGGCACGCGGAGCCGATCCCGGTGTGCCCGGGGCACCGTGACGTGCGTATCCGGGTCGCCCAGCCCGAGCAGTTCGGCAAGTGCCGGCTCGGCCCCGGCCGGCGGCTCCTCGGCGTCGGCGGCGGCCGCGAGGCGGTAGGGCGCGAGCCGCCGCGCCACCGCCTCCGCTTCGACCAGCGCCAGCCCGTCGGCGCCGCCCACCTCCGCTGGCCCGTCGCCCGAGTCGACCAGCAGCCGTCCGCCGCCGCCCACCGACAGCACCAGCGTCGCCGGGTCGAGCAGTCGTGGCGGCGTGCCGTCAAGGTCCAGAAAGGACACTCCGTCGATGCCGCCCTCCTGGCTCCAGCCGGCGCCGTCGAGCACCACGAGCACGTGTGGCCCGTCGCGCGTGGAGCCGCCGCCGAACCGGGACCGGCTCCCCACCACGTCGCTGAGCAGCCGCTCCAGCTCGGCGCCGGTGCCGGCCACCAGCCGTACGGGCCCGAGCGCGTCGGTGCGGATCGGATGCTGGGCGTGCGGCAGCCACTTGAGCCACTCCCACGCGGCCCGCCGCTCCGGCCCGGCGCACACCGCCACGCGCAGGTCGTCGGGGGCGTGGAAGACCGACAGCTGCACGACCATCGCGCGGGCCAGGGCGGTGGCGTCGCCGCGCAGGAAGACCCGGGCGAAGCCGCGCAGCGACACCGCCACCGGCAGGTCCGGCACGACGGAGTAGGCGTCGAGGAAGCGCCGCAGCGCGCCGGCCGTCATCGGCTCGAGCGCGTCGGGCGCGCCGGTCACCGGCGGTACGAGCGGCGTGGCGAGCGCCTGTGGGCCGGCGCCGACCCGTACGACGCCGAAGTCGGGATCGGTGGCCCGCCGCTCCCACAGCCGATGACTGGCCACTGTGGACCAGAGTTGCCCCGGCTCGGGGTGGCGGTAGGCGAGCCCGGCCCGCTGGCGGGCGACCGTGTCCCGGACCCGCCGTCGGAGCCCGGCGAGGTGGCGCAGGTAGTCGCGGCGGGCGGCCATCATCTCCGCCTTTCGGGGCCCGCCCGCGCCGCCCCACGAGGCCAGCATCGCGAGGGAGGAGACGCCGAAGAGCGCGCCGACCACGTACGAATACGCCCCGCCGCCCCGGCCCATCAGCATCGCCATCGCGACACCCCCGCCGAGCATCGGCAACACCACCATGAGCTGCTGCCAGCGGGCGGTCACCACCTGCGGGATCTCCGGCGGTGGCGCGACGCGCACCTCGCCGGAGGGGATCTCGGGCGCCGGCCGCCGAGCGGACCGTCGCAAGAGGACCGTGGCCACGATGGGTCACCTCCCAAGCGCACATCGTAGGTAGAGTGCCCCCGTTCGCGTTGCCCCTCGGCGGGAGCACTTCGATGAACCACGTGACGAAAATGCCCCGGAGCCGGAGATGACCGCAGGGCTCGCCCGGGTCACGATCAGCACGCCACGGCGGCGGCTCGATGTCGCGCTGCCCGAGCAGGTGCCGGTGGCGGAGCTGCTGCCGGAGGTGCTGCGGCACGCCGGTGACGGGCTCGCCGACGACGGCGAGCGGCACGGCGGTTGGGTCCTGCGCCGCGCGGACGGCGCGGCCTTGTCTGCCGCGCAGGCTCTGTCACCCCAGGGGGTACGGGACGGCGAAGTCCTCTTCCTGCTCCCCGCCCGGGTCCGGTGGGCCGAGCCGGAGTACGACGACGTGGTCGAGGCGATCGCCGACGGTGCCCGCCGTCGGGGCGCCTCCTGGTCGGCCGGTGCCACGCGGGTCGCCGGCCTGGCGGTCGCCGCGGTGCCGCTCGGCCTGGCGCTCGCCGCCGCGGTCCGGGTCGCTCCACAGTGGTCGGTCGTGGCGCCCGTGGTCGCCGCGCTGCTGCTGCTCGCCGGCGTGGCGGTCGCACGCTCGCACCGAGACGGGCTGGCCGGCGCGACCCTCGCCGCGTACGCGCTGCCGTACGCCTTCGCGGCCGGCGCGCTCCTCTCCCCGCCGGCCCGGCCCGCGCAGGTCCTGGGCGGCTGCACGGCGCTGCTCGCCGCGTCGTCGCTCGGTGGCTTCGGGGTCGCGACCCACCTGCGCGTCTTCGCGGCGGGCGCCGCGGCCGGGCTGTTCGGCGGGCTGGCGTCGCTGGCCGTGGTCGGCGGCCTGTCCGTGCCCGGTGCCGCCGCGGTGCTGCTGGCCCTGCTCGCCTGCGGGGTCGGCGTACTCCCGCTGCTCGCGATCCGGCTCGGCCGGCTCCCGCTTCCCTCGGTGGCCGCCGGGCCCGACCTGCCCGCGCCGGCCCGCCCGGACCGGGGCGGTGTCGAGGCCGCCGCCGGTCGCGCCGAGGAGATCCTCACCGGCCTGCTGATCGGCCACGCGGTCCTGGCCGTCGCCGCATCGGCGGTCGTGGCGGCCGGCGGTGGCCTCGCCGGCCGGCTGCTGGTCGGCGCCACGGCGGCCGGCCTGCTGCTGCGTGCCCGGCTCTTCGCCGCCGTGCACCACCGGCTGCCGCTGCTCGGCGCCGGGCTGGGCGGTGCCGTGGCGCTCGGCGTGCCGATCGTGGCCACCGCCGGCCCGCCCGCGCTCCTCGCCCTCGCGGCCGGCGGTGCGTTCGCCGCGCTCGCCAGCGTGGCCGCCGGGGTCCGGTACGCACAGCGACCGCCCTCGCCCTACCTGGGCCGGGCGGCCGATGTGCTCGACACGGTCTTGGTGGTCTGCGTGGTGCCGCTCGCGTGCGGAGTGCTCGGCCTCTACGCCGCGGTGCGTGATCTTTGACGCAGTCGGATATGCGTCAGTGTGACGTCTCTCCCTTGGCCGCCGCGTCTTGCGCTCGCCGGTACGACGCGCGGACCTCCGCCTCGGCCTCGGTGCGCCCGACCCAGGTGGCGCCTTCGACCGACTTGCCTGGTTCGAGATCCTTGTAGACCTCGAAGAAGTGCTGGATCTCCAGCCGGTCGAACTCACCCAGGTGGTGGATGTCGCGCAGGTGCTCCTGTCGCGGGTCCTCGAAGGGGACGCAGAGGACCTTGTCGTCGCCGCCCTTCTCGTCCTTCATCCGGAACATGCCGATCGTGCGGCACCGGATCAGGCAGCCCGGAAACGTCGGCTCCTGCACCAGCACCAGCGCGTCGAGCGGGTCGCCGTCAGCGCCTAGCGTGCCCTCAATGAAGCCGTAGTCGGCCGGGTATTGAGTGGCTGTGAAGAGCGTGCGGTCCAGCCTGATTCGACCGGTTAGGTGGTCCACCTCGTACTTGTTTCGGTGGCCTTTGGGAATCTCGACCGTTACGTCGAAATCCATGTCATGCTCCCCACTCTCGCAGCCCGTGTGTCGTGATGTTGCCCCATCCGAATGGGCTGGCGAACGCCGCATAGTGTCTCGGACGCAAGTATCGTCGCCTAGACAAGATGACACGCACTAGGAGGGGCCTGTGGGGAGGCAAGATTCACAGCACGGCCCCGGAGACGAGACCGTACGGCTGCCGGTGACCCCGCCGGATCAAACCCAGACGATCCGGCTGCCCTCGTTCTTCCCGCCGCCCGCCGTGCCGCACAAGCCGCAGCCCGCGCATGCGAGCGGGCCGGAGGAGCCTCCCGAGCAGCCCCGCCGGCGCGGACTGGCCGCCACCGTGGTCGTGGTCGTGCTCCTGATCGCCGGCCTGGTGGCTGGCGCGGCGATCGTTCGCCCCGGCCCGGTCGACGGCTGGCTGGGCGGTGGCGATGCCGGGCCCACGCCCACCACGGCCGCCGAGTCGCCCGAGCCGCCGCCGTCGCCCGTCCTGGTCGCCTCGGCCGCCAACGCGCCGGCGCCTACTCCCGCCGGGGTGAAGGCAGCCCTCGACCCGGTCGTGGCCGGGGCCGGCCTGGGCGCCAGTCTCAACATCTCCGTGGTCGACGTGGCGAGTGGCGAGGAGCTGTACTCCCGCGGTCCCGGCGTGCCTACCATCCCCGCCTCTACCACCAAACTGGTGACCGCGGCCGCGGTGCTGTCGGCGCGCGGCGCGGCCTACCGCATCCCGACCCGGGTCGTCGCCGGCGACAAGCCCGGCGAGGTGGTGATCATCGGCGGTGGCGACCCGACGCTCGCCGCCGGCCCCACCGGCACCTACCCCGGCGCCGCCCGGCTCGACCAGCTCGCCGAGCAGGTCAAGGAGGCGCTCGGCGGCACCGCGCCCACCAAGGTCATCGTCGACTCGACGCTCTTCACCGGGCCGGCGATCGAGCCGAGCTGGGATCCGGACGTGCCGACCGGTGGCTTCGGGGCGGCGACCACCGCCCTCATGATCAACGGTGCCCGGATCAACCCCAAGATCACCCAGGGGTACGCCGAGCGCTACCGTCAGCCCGACCTCGCCGCCGGGCAGGCGTTCGCGCGGGCGCTGGGGCTGAAGACCTCGGCGGTGTCGCGCGGCAAGGCGCCGGAGGCCGCGGGCGCGACGGGCACCGCGACCCCCAGCGCCGAGACGAGCCTGGCGGCGGGCGGCACCGGCCCGGCGCCCGGCACCGAGCTGGGCAAGGTCGAGTCGCTCCCGATCCTTCGCCTGGTCGAGATCATGCTGGTCGAGAGCGACAACGTGGTGGCCGAGACGCTGGCCCGGCAGGTGGCGATCGCCCGCGACCAGCCGGCGTCGTACGCGGGCGGAGGTGCCGCCTCGCGGGCCGTACTCACGGACCTCGGCCTCTCCACCGATGACGTGACGCTCTCCGACGGGAGCGGGCTGTCCCGGAAAAACCGCATCACCCCCGTGCTCCTCACCGACCTGCTGCGGCTCGCCGCGGGCGGCTCGCATCCCGAGCTGGCCGGGCTGGTCGCCGGCCTGCCGGTGGCGGCCTGGTCGGGCACGCTGCGTGACCGCTACCGCAGCCCGGCCGTCGACAGCCGCGCGGGCGCCGGCGTGGTGCGGGCCAAGACCGGCACGCTCGGTGGGGTCAACGCCATCTCCGGTTTACTTACCACCGCCGATGGCCGTCTGCTCGCCTTCGCCGTGCTGGCCGACAAGGTGCCGGTCGGTAAGGATCGCGCCGAGGTTGGACTCGACAAGATCACTACCACGCTCGCCAAATGCGGATGCGCCTGACGCGGGTACCTTGGGGTGATGGCGCAGTTCGTGGACTGGGACCTGGCCGCCGCGACCGCGGGCGCGCTGGGTAAGGCGGGTCCGAGAGTCTCGTACGACGAGGCCACCGAGGTGGTCACTGATCTACGACGGCTCACCGACGAGGCAGCTGACATCGTCTCCTCCTACACGGGGCTGCGATCCCAGGTCGCACACCCTCCGGTGCAGGTCGTCGACCGCAAAGACTGGGCGGCGATCAACATCGCCGGGCTCCGCGAGGTGGTCACCCCGCTGGTCAGCCGGCTCACCGGCGACAAGCAGCCGGGCCTGATCACCGACGCGATCGGCTCGCGCCTCACCGGCGTACAGGCGGGCACGGTGCTGGCCTACCTCTCCGGCCGCGTGCTGGGGCAGTACGAGGTCTTTTCCGCCGACCCGGGCCAGCTGCTCCTGGTCGCGCCCAACATCGTCGAGGTCGAGCGCAAGCTCCAGGCCGACGTCCGTGACTTCCGGCTGTGGGTCTGCCTGCACGAGGTGACCCACCGCACGCAGTTCACCGCCGTGCCGTGGATGCGCGGGCACTTCTTCGGCGAGGTGCAGGCATTCGTCGACGCCTCGCAGGTGGGCGGCGAGCACTTTCTGGAGCGGATCCGCCGCAGCGTGGCGACGCTCTCCGACGCCGTACGCAACCCGGACAGCCGGGTCAGCGTGCTCGACCTCGTGCAGACCCCCGGCCAGCGGGCCGTGCTCGACCGGCTGACCGCGCTGATGACGCTGCTGGAGGGGCACGCCGAGTTCGTGATGGACGGGGTCGGCCCCGAGGTGATCCCGACCGTCGAGCAGATCCGGTCGAAGTTCAACCGGCGGCGCGAGAGCGGCACGCCGCTGGAGAAGGCGATCCGCAAGCTCCTCGGCGTCGACGTGAAGATGCGGCAGTACGCCGAGGGCCGCAAGTTTGTGCACGGCGTGGTCGAGCGGGTCGGCATGGCCGGCTTCAACAAGGTCTTCAGCTCGCCGCTCACGCTGCCTCGGGTCGAGGAGCTGGGCGACCCGGACGCCTGGGTGGCGCGGGTCCACCCCCAGGCCGGCTGACCCTCGGTGGCCGCGCTCGCGCCGCCGGTCGCCGCCGTCCGCACGGCGGTCCGGCAGGCGTTACGCGAGACCGGCGGCCCAGTGCTCGTCGCCTGCTCCGGCGGGGCTGACTCGCTCGCCCTCGCCGCGGCGACCGCGTTCGTGGCACCTCGCGCGGGGCTGGCGGCCGGGCTCGTGACCGTCGACCACGGTCTTCAGTCTGGTTCGGCCGAGCGGGCGAGTGCCGTGGCGGCCTGGGCCCGCGAGGCCGGGCTGGCTCCGGTTGAGGTGGCGACCGTCGAGGTGGGCGGGCGCTCCGGCGGGCCCGAGGCGGCCGCCCGCGAGGCCCGGTACGCGGCACTGCTCGACGCCGCCGCCCGGCTGGGCGCGAGCGCCATCCTCCTCGGGCACACGCGCGACGACCAGGCCGAGACGGTGCTCCTGGCGCTCGCCCGGGGCGCCGGACCACGCGGGATGGCCGGCATGCCCCCGCGCCGCGAGGTCGACGGGGTGGCGCTGCTCAGGCCGCTGCTCGACGTCTCCCGGGAGGAGACCCGCAAGGCGTGCGCCGCGCTTGGTCTCAGCCCGTGGGACGACCCGCACAACGCCGACCCCGCGTACGCCCGCGCCCGGGTCCGGTCCACCGCCCTCCCCGCCCTGGTCGAGGCGCTCGGCGCGGGGGTGGTCGACAACCTCGCCCGCACCGCCCGGCTGCTCGCCGCCGACGCCGCCGCGCTCGACGAGATCGCCGCCAGCGCGCTGGAGCGGGCCCGCCGCCCCGGTGACGCGCTCGACGTGACCGAACTGGAGCGGTTGCCGGACGGCGTCCGTACCCGTGTGCTGCACGCCTGGGCCCGCGAGCGCGGCGCTCCGCCCGCGGCGCTCTCCCACCGCCACGTCGCCGCGCTCGACGCCCTCGTCACCGCCTGGCGCGGGCAGGGTGCGGTGCATCTCCCCGGTGGCCATCTGGTGGCCCGTCGGGGCACGCTGCTCAGGTGATCATTCACCGCCACAAGCCGCTGTACGCCCCGCGCGGTGTCGTCGCCACCAGCCAGCCACTCGCCGCCTCCGCCGGTCTCGACGTGCTCCGCCGCGGCGGCAACGCACGATCATCCCGGGCTTCCTGACCAGGGGCGGCGCGCCGGTCGGGCCGTTCGGGGTGATGGGCGGGCACATGCAGCCGCAGGGCCACCTCCAGGTGATCATGTCCACGGTGGACGGGCTGGACCCGCAGGCCGCGCTCGGGGCGCCCCGCTGGTACTGGCAGTCGGGCCGGTCGGTGCTCGTCGAGGAAGGGCTGGCGGACGCCGCGACACTGTCCGACCTGGAGCGCCGTGGCCACCAGCTCACCGTCGAGCGCGAGCCCTCCGCCTTCGGGTACGGCCAGGCGATCTGGCGCCTGCCCGACGGCGTGTACGCCGCCGGCTCGGAGCCGCGCGCGGACGGCTGCGCCATCGGCTACTGAGCGCCGTCAAGGTGGTCTCGCCTCCGGCGGCTGGCCCCCTGAGAGGGCGTCGCCGCCAGGGCTCAGCCGGCCGGATCGCGCTCCCGGAAGGTGGTCCGGTAGGTCTGCGGGGTCGCGCCCACGCGCCGTGTGAAGTGGTGGCGCATGGTGGCGGTGTCGCCGAAGCCGGCCCGGCCGGCGATCGCCTCCACGCCCAGGTCGGTGTCTTCGAGCAGCCGGCGGGCCAGCAGCACGCGCTGGTTGGTCAGCCAGTCGTGCGGCGTGGTGCCGGTCTCGGCCCGGAAGCGGCGGGCGAACGTGCGCGGTGCCATGTGCGCCCGCGCGGCCAGCTCGTCGACCGTGACCGCCTGGTCGAGGTGGGTCATCAGCCAGGCGAGTACCGGCTCGAGCGTGGCCGCCTCGGGCGTCTTGGGCATCGGCGCCTCGACGTACTGCCGCTGGCCGCCATCCCGGTGCGGCGGCACGACCATCCGGCGGGCCAGCTTGGTGGCGAGGGCCGAGCCGTGCTCCTGACGCACGAGGTGCAGCGCGGCGTCGATGCCCGCGGCCGTGCCGGCGCTGGTCAGCAGGTTGCCGTCATGCACGTACAGCGAGTCGCAGTGCACCTTCGCCGCCGGAAAGCGCTCCTGCAACTCGTCGACGTACCGCCAGTGCGTGGTGCAGTCGCGCCCGTCGAGCAGCCCCGCCTCGCCGAGCACGAAGGCGCCGGAGCAGACGCTCATCACGTACGCCCCGCGCGCGTCGGCCCGGCGCAGCGCGTCGAGCACGTCCGGTGGGATGAGGAAGCCGTCCTTGTGCGCGGGCACCGCGACCAGGTCGGCCGTCTCGACCGGGGTCAGGTCGGAGGCGGGGGAGATCTCGAAGCCCGACCTGGTGGTCACCGGCTTGCCGTCGGCGCTGCACACGTCGAAGCGGTACGGCGGGAAGCCGTCGTCGGTGCGGTCGGTGCCGAAGACCTCGCAGAGCACGCCCAACTCGAAGGCGGCGACCCCGTCGGACACGATGACTGCCACGTTGCCAAGCATCCTGCCAGCGTACGCCGAGGTTGGCAGGATTTTAAGGGTCAATGGCATTGCTGCCACTGGGCGAGGGTGGGTGCCCAGCGGAAACTGGTTACAGACGTCCGGTGCGCACCGGCGGCAGACCTCAGAGCACCACACCTTCGGGAAGGTTGAGCCGCCATGGAACTCCTCGTACTCCTGCTGTTCTTCGTCGTTCTCGCTATCGCTTCGCTCTTCGGCTGGACCACCGACAGCCGCGACTCCGCGGACTGGAAGCCCTCCGAAGGCGGGCGCCGCCGCAGCCGCCCCCGGTTGCTGTAGCCCCTGCACAGCCGGGGCGGCAGGTGTCGCACACCCCGGCGACGAGCCAGGAGCCCCATGCGGCAGTCTTAGGCCATGACCGACGGCTCCTGGTACGACGCCGACATCGAGCGCGTCATCATCACCGAGACGCAGATCCGAGAGAAAACCGCTGAGCTGGCCAAGCAGGTGTCCGCCGACTACTCCACGGTCGAAGACGGACTCCTGCTTGTCTGCGTGCTCAAGGGCGCGGTGATGTTCATGGCTGACTTCGCCCGCGCGCTGGGCCGGCACGGGCCCGCCGCCGAGCTCGAGTTCATGGCGGTCTCCTCGTACGGCCAGGGCACCACCTCGTCCGGCGTCGTACGCATCCTCAAAGACCTCGACCGCGACATCGCCGGGCGGCACGTGATCGTGGTGGAGGACATCGTCGACTCCGGGCTCACGCTCTCCTGGCTGCTGCGCTACCTCGCGTCTCGCAAGGCGGCGAGCGTCGAGGTGGTCACGCTCTTCCGCAAGCCGGACGCGGTCAAGGTGCCGATCCCGGTCAAGTACGTCGGCTTCGACATCCCCAACGAGTTCGTGGTCGGCTACGGCCTGGACTTCTCCGAGCGCTATCGTGAGCTGCCCTACGTGGGCGTCCTCAAGCCCGAGGTGTACACACGGGCGTAGGCGAGGGCCGGTTTCGATCCTTCGGGAGCCCGCCCAGCCCGGATTACCGGTGGGAAAACGGGATCAGTCGTCCACCTGGACGGGAACGCACAGCCTACTCTCAGGAACGGCGTCTACCTGGGGAAACGCTAGCTGAGGCGGCGACGTTGCGCCTTGTTTGCGCAGTTTGCTAGGGCGGCGCCTGATCCGGGGGTCGCGGCGTGCCCTGCGGGGTGTACCTTCGAATGACCGATGGCGTGGCTTGTCGGCGCTGAGGCGAACACCACGAGGTTGAGTGTCGCGATCGCCGACGAGGCGGCCGCGGCGGCCGTGATACCGCGGCACACGTAATCAGACGATCAGGACGTCGATCAGGAGGGTCCGGGCGCCACGGCGCTCGACAACAGTATGGAACGTACGCGTTTCTTCCGCCGCCCGGTGGTCTGGATCATCCTGGTGATCATCGGTGCGATTGCGCTCAGCTCTTTCTTCACCGGCGGCCCGAGCTACCACAAGGTCGACACTTCGGTGGCGCTCCAGCAGCTCAATCAGACGGGCGGCATCAAAGAGGCAATCTTCAAGGACAAGGAGCAGACGCTCCAGCTCGACCTGCAAAACCGGGCGAAGTTCGGCGACACCGAGACCGACAAGATCGAGGCGCAGTTCCCGTACGCGGTCGGCGACGACATCTGGAACGACGTGCTCGAAGCGCAGAGCGCCGGGCGGATCCAGGGTCCGGTCAACGCTGAGGTCTCCGAAGACAGCGTCTTCCTGACCCTGCTCGTCAACCTGCTGCCGATCGCCATTCTGGTGATCCTGCTGCTGCTCTTCATGTCGCAGATGCAGGGCGGTGGCTCGCGCGTCCTCAACTTCGGCAAGTCCAAGGCGAAGATGATCACCAAGGACACGCCGAAGACCACGTTCGCTGACGTTGCTGGCTCCGAAGAGGCCGTCGAGGAGCTGCACGAGATCAAGGACTTCCTGCAAAACCCGGCCAAGTACCAGGCGTTGGGCGCCAAGATCCCGAAGGGCGTGCTGCTCTTCGGCCCGCCCGGCACGGGTAAGACGCTGCTGGCCCGCGCGGTCGCCGGCGAGGCGGGCGTGCCGTTCTACTCGATCTCCGGTTCCGACTTCGTCGAGATGTTCGTCGGTGTCGGTGCCTCCCGGGTCCGTGACCTCTTCGAGCAGGCCAAGTCCAACGCCCCGGCGATCGTCTTCGTCGACGAGATCGACGCCGTCGGCCGCCACCGTGGCGCCGGCATGGGCGGCGGTCACGACGAGCGCGAGCAGACGCTCAACCAGTTGCTGGTCGAGATGGACGGCTTCGACACCAAGGGCGGCGTCATCCTGATCGCGGCCACCAACCGGCCCGACATCCTCGACCCGGCCCTGCTCCGCCCTGGCCGGTTCGACCGCCAGATCGCCGTCGACACGCCCGACATGGAGGGCCGCAAGGCGATCCTGCGGGTGCACGCAAAGGGCAAGCCCTTCACGCCCGACGTCGACCTCGACGCGGTGGCCCGGCGCACGCCCGGCTTCACCGGTGCCGACCTGGCCAACGTCATCAACGAGGCGGCCCTGCTCACCGCCCGCCACGACAAGCGCGCGATCACCAACGACAACCTCGAGGAGTCGATCGATCGCGTCGTGGCCGGCCCGCAGCGCCGCACCCGCGTGATGAGCGACCACGAGAAGAAGATCACCGCCTACCACGAGGGCGGCCACGCGCTGGTCGCCTGGGCGCTGCCGCACTCCGCGCCGGTGCACAAGGTGACGATCCTGTCCCGCGGGCGCTCGCTGGGTCACACGCTGGTCCTCCCGACGGAAGACAAGTACACGCAGACCCGCGCCGAGATGATCGACACGCTGGCGTACGCGCTGGGCGGCCGGGCGGCCGAGGAGCTGGTCTTCCACGAGCCCACCACCGGTGCCGGCAACGACATCGAGAAGGCGACCGCGCTCGCCCGTGCCATGATCACGCAGTACGGCATGAGCTCCAAGCTCGGCGCGGTCAAGTACGGCACGAGCGGCGACGAGCCGTTCCTGGGCCGCACGATGGGGCACGAGCGCGACTACTCCGACTCGGTCGCCGCCGAGATCGACGCCGAGGTCCGGGCGCTGATCGAGCTGGCGCACGACGAGGCGTGGGAGATCCTGGTCGAATACCGCGACGTGCTCGACAGCATCGTGCTGGAGCTGATGGAGAAGGAGACCATCTCCCAGACCGACATGGCTCGTATCTGCGCCCGCGTGGTCAAGCGCCCGCCGATGGCCCCCTACAACGGCTTCGGCAAGCGCCAGCCTTCCAACGAGCCGCCGGTGCTCACGCCGGGCGAGAAGGACGCGCTGAAGGCCCAGGCGCAGGCTGATGGCGCGCAGGCGACCGTTGGTGGTGGGTCGCCCAACTCGTCGGACGGCTCGCACTGAACGCCGATGCCGGGGCGTCGTCGACCGAGCCGGATGGCGACGGTGACGACGCCCTGGACTATCTCGCGGCCCGGCTGGTCGACGGCAAGCTGACCGGTCGGCCCGTCGAGGAGTCGGTCGACCTCGCCCGGATCGAGAAGGCCGTACGCGAGATCCTGATCGCGGTCGGCGAAGACCCCGACCGCGACGGGCTGATGCGCACGCCGGCCCGGGTCGCGCGGGCATACGCCGAGCTCTTCGCCGGGCTGCGCGTCGACCCTGGACAGGTGCTCACCACCGCCTTCGAGGCCAACCACGAGGAGATGGTGCTGGTCCGCGACATCGAGGTGATGTCGCTGTGCGAGCACCATCTCCTGCCGTTCCGGGGCGTGGCCCACATCGGCTACATCCCCGGCGACGACGGGCGGATCACCGGCCTCTCCAAGCTGGCCCGCCTCGTCGAGGTCTACGCCCGGCGCCCCCAGGTGCAGGAGCGCCTCACGTCGCAGATCGCCGACCTGCTGATGGAGCGGCTCCAGCCGCACGGGGTCATCGCCGTGCTGGAGTGCGAGCACATGTGCATGGCCATGCGCGGCATCCAGAAGGCCGGCGCCAAGACGATCACCTCGGCGGTGCGCGGGCTCTTCAAGCGCGACGCCAAGTCACGGGCCGAGGCGATGACGCTGATCATGGCGAGCTGAGCCGCGCTTCCGGCGCGGTGACCGCGCCAATGTTCACCAGGTGATGACGGCGTGGGGTCGTGGACCGCGGGAGGGTGAGGCCGCGGGAGCAGCGGTCCGCACCGCGACGGACGTCGCGGTAGCCCAGATCTGTCCCTTGGGGTGGATCGTCTAGACGACCGCGCGGAACCTGTCGGCGGCGTCGACCGCGCCCCTGGCCAGCGTGTGTGCCTCGTCGAGCCGCTGCTTCGCCTGCTCCAGCCGGGAGATCGCGTCGAGCACGGTGGGATGCACCGCGCCGACCGCGGTCAGCCGCAGCCGGGCCAGCGCCTCGTCGAGCTGATCGGTCACGCCACGCAGGCTGGCCATCGCCCGGTTGGTCTGGTCGACCGACGCGGCCACCTGCGCCTTGACCTCTTCGACACTCGGCATGGTGCTATCTCACCAGGTTGAGTAGGCCGACGCCCATGCAGGTGGCGACGATCGGCGCGAAGCACACCGCGATGCCGAAGAGCGGCGTGCGGTCCACCTTGCCCCCGGGCGGCGCCACGAAGGCCATGCCGATCGTCAGCCAGCCGAGCCCGAAGGCCGCCACCGGCATCGTGAGTCCACAGAGGACGGCGGAGAGCACCAGGTCGGTGTCGGCGGTCAGGTAGAGCGCCACCTGCACGATGAGCACCACGACCGCGAACGGCCCGTACACGATCAGGTTGCGCAGCCACGCCGGCGTCTCGCCGCGCGGGCCGAGCGGCACGCCGCCGTGCTCGGCGGCGTCCGCGGTGTCCGCCGTGGACCGGGCCGCGCGGAGCGCCGCCAGCACCGCCGGTGGCCCACCGGCCATGGCCTCCGCGGCCACGGCCACCTCCGCCGGTGCGGGCCGCAGAGCCGCTTCGGGTACGCCCTGAGCCAGCAGCTTGGCCCGCTGTGGCGCGAGCCGGGCGCGTACCGCCGCCAGCTCGTCCTGTGCGGCACGGGCCGCCTGTGCCTGCTCGCCCGCGGTGGCGGCCACGCCCCGGCGCACGGCGTCGAGGCGCTGCGCGGCGGTGACGTATTCGTTCCAGGCGTCGGTCATCGGTCCGCTCTCATTCGTCGCGTTCCGGGCGGACGAAGGGGACGATCACGGTGGTGCGGTCGGCGTGCCGGTCGTGCAGCAGCGCGCGGTTGGGGCGCGGCTGCCAGTCGACCTGCTGGCCGAGCAGGAGCGAGACCTCCGGCCCCGGCACGTTGAGGAAGACCATCCCGGCGACCTCCTCGCGGGCCGCGCTGCCGCCCACCTCCTCGCTGAACCGGCGCAGCCCGCGCCACCAGGAGAGCAGGTGTATGCCCCGCCCCGGGCCCTCGCGGAGCAGCTCGCGCAGCCGGTCGGTGGGGAGCGCGCCGCGGCTGATCGCGTCCATGCCGAAGACGACGAGGTAGGCCGGGTCGTCGAGGTCGAACGCCTGCCCCAGCCGGGAGGCGTCCACATGCTCGGCGATCTGCGACTCGTTGAGGTGGGCGGTGAGCGCGTGGGCCGCGGCGTCGCCATCGGCCACCAGCGAGGAGACCACGAAGCGCGCGGTGCCCGCCGGATGGTGCGCGGCGAGGCTGCGCGCGGCGGCGTCCAGGATGTCGGCGCCGTACGTGCTCGGCCCGAGTACGGCCAGGTGCCGCCCGGGCGACGCGTCCAGCGGGAACGTCGCGGTGGAGAGCGGTACGTCGATCACGCGGCCGACCAGCGCCGCCGGGCGGGCGGGGGTCATCGCCAGCGCGGCCCGGTAGGTGGGGTCGTCTTCGAGGTACTGGTGCGCGTAGCCCTCGAACACCGACGGCGGCCGGGCGGTCTCCGGACGCGCCTCCCAGACCCGGCGCCGCACGCTGTCCAGCGCCGAGCGGTCGGCGTGCGGGTCGGGGAAGCGGATGGTGCGCTCGTGCCCCCGGGTCGCCCCGCGTGGCCCGCCCAGCCCGCCGGCGGTGTTGACCACCGCGGTGCCGAGCGGCAGGCCGGCTGCGGCGTCGTTGGTCGGTTCGAGGACGTCACCACCGCCGGGCAGCGCGACCCGCACCGGAAACTGGCCGAAGATGGAGTCTCGCTTGTCGTACAGCGCCTCGACGCCGAGCGCGGTCTGGCTGGCGAGCACCAGGTGGATGCCGTACGACCGGCCCTTGCGCGCCAGCGACTCCAGCAGGCCCACCGCCTCGGAAGTCAGCGGGCCGCTCCCGGTCAGCAACACCTGAAACTCGTCGATCACGCAGATGATCCGGGACATCGGCCGCTGCGCGCGGACAGCCTGCTGCTCGCGCAGGTCGGCGAAGCGGGTCACGCCGGCCCGCTTGAACGACACCGAGCGGCGGGTCATCTCGGCGTCCAGCTCGCGCAGCACGGCCACGCCGTACTCCCGGTCGGACTCGACGCCGACCGCCCTTGCGTGCGGCAGCCAGGTCTTGTCCCGCGCGCTCGGTACGAACTCCGCGAACGAGACGCCTTCCTTGAAGTCGAGCAGGTAGAGAGAGAGCTCGCCGGGCGCGTACCGGCTGCCGAGCCCGTAGAGCACGTTGATCAGGAAGGCCGTCTTGCCCGCGCCGGACCGCCCGCCGATCATCCAATGTGGAGTGAGGTCGTTGAACTGGAGCGTGACTGGCGTGTCACCGTCGTGCCCGACTGTGGTGGCGACCCCCTCCGCGGAGTCTTCGGTCCACAGGTCGCCATCCGGGAGCACGTCGCTGAGCGTGATCCGTGAGCGCGTTGCCGACTTCTCGGCCAGCTCCCGGCAGACCCGCTCGAAGAGGTGTGCCGGCGGGTCCTCGTCCAGGAAGACCGGCGCGTTGAGCCCTTTGTTGTCGACGCTGCTCCCGTAGCGGGCGGCGGGCGGGTCGCCGATGAGCGCGTACGGGTTGCGCAGGGTGATCATCGTGGTGCGCGGCAACGGCGGCTGCGTGGTGTCCTCGGTCAGTGGCGGCGGTGGCCAGCCCGCCACGATCAGGTGCAGGCCGGCCTCCGGCCCGTGCTGGGCCAGCGCGCCGATCCGGGCCAGGTCGGCGCCCTCGGTCAGCTCGGGCAGCGAGGCGATCGCCAGCAGCAGCGTGCGCTCACGGCGCGAGTGGCGGGCGGTGGCCGGACGCGCCGGGCGTACCCACTGCTCGGCCTCGGCCAGCACGCCCCGCAGCCCGGCGCGGTCGGTGACCGGCGGCGGCATCAGGCCCGCGTCGGCGAGCGTCGCGAACGGCCCGAAGACCAGGCCGGCACCGGCCGCGTCGACGGCACGAACGAGCAACGACCCGGCCGGCGACGCGGCGAGCAGGCGGAGCAGCAGCGCCCGCAGCAACCCGGCGACGCGCGGGTCACGGGCATCGGCGTCGACGGTCAGGTGCCCGGCCCCGAGCAGCGGAACGATCGCCGGGAACCGCGCGTCGTCGAGCGGCTGCGCCATCCCGACCCGAACGTACTGCGGCAGCCGCGGCCCGCCGAGCGGGGTCTCCTCGGACTGCGCGTCCAGTGGTGCGCCCAGCCAACCGGGCACCAGCGCCGCCGCGGCCGCCCGCAGCCGCTCGGCCAGCTCGTGCTGCTCGCGCAGGTCTGGCGGGGCCGGCTGAAACCGTTCCAGGGCACCGGATGCGGCGGCCACCGTGGCAGCGGCCTGCCGATGCAGGGCGGCGGCCTGGCTGATCCGTGCTTTCGCGTTGGGCACCGCCGCTCACCTCCCTCGGACAGAGACGGTATCCCAGGCCGCACCCTTCTTAGCGGACGCGGCTGGGCCTGTTGCCAGGTGCACTCCGCTCAGACAGGTTTCAATGCCCGAATGGTCCGGTCTAGGTGGTTGGGCGCGTTGTCGCACTAAGCGACTACCGCATCCGGGTTGCTGGCTGGCTTGTGTAGCCATCGCGCCTTCGCGGCGGTTTGGTGGCCGTGGTGTCGATTGTGTCGGTGGGCAGTTGTGGTCGTGTCCTGGGCCATGCGGCATGCGGTCACGGCCGGGCGGGCCGTGCGCGTCGTGCCGGTCGTGTGGGGCGGCTGGGGGCGGAGACCGCTAACCTCGGTGCGTGGATGGTGCTCGCCCTTCCCCGCCAACGGCCGCCCTGTCGGGGACCAGCGCCCGCGTCCGCATCGGCCGCCTGGTCCTGATGCTGATAGTGGGCTCGGTGGCACTCTTGTGCGCGGGCGGCGCGGGGGTGGCCTTTGTCGCGTACAGGGACGCCACCGAACCCAACCGCACCTCCCCCGACGTCACGGTAGACAACTACTTGCGTAGTTACCTTGTCGAACGCAACGACGTGCAGGCTGATCTATACGTTTGTGAGGACGTTCGTCTCGATATCCCTGTGGCCCTTCGTGGGGAGATCGAAAATCGAGAAGCGAACTTTAACGTCATGGTCCGTGTCTCATGGGGTCTAATCAAGCGCTCGTCTATCAGCGGCAAGCAGGAGATGGTTGAGGTCGAGCTTACGGTCGCCAGCTTCCATAATGGACAGTCTAGGGGTCGACGAACCGAAGTCTGGATTTTTGAGGTGGTAGATCAGAATGGATGGCGAGTCTGCAAAGTGGGAAGGACTTAGGTTCGCTATTCTAGCCAAAGAATTCGGACAGGGACCTCAATTGTCTTTGGGGGTTGACCGGTCCATGTCCATCGGTACCATTCAAGTTCTGTCGTCACTCGAATGCGTGTGTCACCTTCCGTGCTTGTATAGTGTTCCGTGAGGGCGCGGAGATCTCGTCGTTCAACGCCATCGACCAGTTGGATTAATCTGCTGCCTGTCGCTCGCAAAGATTTGACGACTGGGACTGGAACCCGGCGGGGGGGTGCATCGAGTGTTGCGACGACGCTAGCTTGGTTGGCGCCCTGCTGGAAGTCCGCCGAGTCGTCCACCTCAGTGGCTAACCTTTCCACCCAAACTCGGTCGGCTGGGACGAGAGGAGCAAATACTTCGATTTGCTCAAGCTCTGCCCTGTACCACTCATGCTCTGGCATGATCGGCACATAGGTTCGGCTTCCCTGAACCACCTTCTCGTCTGCGCGCAGGTCGTGGCGCCACCCTAAGCCCGGCAGCCCGACAACGACCCGTCGCCCTCGCAGATCGTCATGGCCTAGTGCGGGCAACGGGACGATAGGCCGCGGCGAGCGCGTAACCCGGCCGAGGTGCTGCCCGATCGGATCGGGCATTGGCTCTCGCATCATGGCTTACCACCTAGCGGAGCGCCCTTCTCATGCATGAAGGCGACCGGGTCGACCTTGTCGCCCTTGCCTGAGTCGAAGACCTCGAAGTGGAGGTGCGGGCCGGACGAGCGCCCACTCGTCCCGACCAGACCGATCTCCTGGCCTGCGGCGACCATCTGCCCAACCGTCACCTTTGGACGCACGATCATGTGACAGTACATGGTTACGAAGTTACCCGCGTGCCGGATTTTGACGTACCAACCGCAGCCAGGTGTGGAGGGGGAACCGTCGCGATTACACAGGCGGCCGGAGGGGTCGACGTCGCAGCGGGAGGTGATCACCTGCCCCGCGGCGGCGGCGCGGATCGGGGTGTGCCGCCCAGCGCCCAGATCCACACCGTCGTGGCCAGGGCGGTGTGCGGTGCGGAAGCCGGAGACGATCAGCGCCCGGACCGGCACCGTCCAGCCCGAGGCCGCTACCTCGCCACTAGCCGCACATCGCGCGGAGGTGCTGTTGCCGGCCGCTCGTGCGGCGCCTCCGGTGAGTAGGTTGACGATCTGAGTGGCGATCGGTTCGTGCTTCGCGTACGCGTCAGGGTAGGCGCTGACCTGCACGCGCTGCGCGGCGTCCGTCAGCGCCATCTGCTGCCACCCGTCGATCGTCAGCAACTTCTCGTAGAACTTCCGGCTGGCATACTTGGGATCCTGCAATTGTTGCGCGGACCCCCAGCCCTGGCTGGGGCGCTGCTGGAAGAGGCCGACCGAATCGTGGTCGTTTCTGGCTCCGAGGTGGGGCAGGTTCGACAGGGTCGACTCCTGCATCGCGGTTGCGATGGCGATGACCCAACCCCGGAAGGGCACCTTCATTTCCGCGCCGACGTTGACGATGACCGCCGCGTTGCGGATCTGTGTCTCACCGTAGGTGCCGACGCTCGGGAGCCGCTTGGAGGCATCGACAACCCCGGCCTCGCCGCAGCCGAAGGCGTTGCTGAAGAGGTCGTTTCCCGCGTCGGTGTCGTCGGTGAGGAAGTACGAGCCCACGCCGCCGCCGCAGCAGAGCAGCGCGAGCGCGGATACGAGGGCGACGGCCAAGCCGATGCGTCGCGCGGGTCGCCGCGCTCCGCCAGCGCTACCCATCAGCGAGTCGGTCATGCCCGCTCCCAGTCGATTCCGTCCACCAACCAGCGGCCTTCGACGGCGGTGAGGCGCAGGCGCAGCAGGCCGGAGTCGACCCTGATTGTCGCCTCCACAATCTTGTCGGCGTACGGGATCAGGATGGGCTCGCCGGTGAGGCGGTCGGCTGGCACGCCGGTGGGATCGACCCCGGCCAGCTTCTCCGCGAGCCCTTCCGTGCAGTGCGGTAGGAGCCCGGCGTACCACGCCTCGGCGGTGACGTTACGGTGGTTGACCCACGCCCGCCCGAACGCCTCGGCGACCGTCGCCGGAACCGCCGTCCCCGGGCTTACCGTGAGGGACGGCGCCGGCTCCGGCGAGGCCAGGCCGTCGTCGGGGATGGTCGCGGTGACCGTGAGGATCGGTTGGTCAGGTGCGCCGTTGAGCCCCGGCCGGGCGTCGGCCGAGTCAGAGAAGACCTTGGCGGCTCCCACCACACCGAGGACCACGACCGCCAGCACCAGCGCCACTCCCAGGCGGGAGCGCAGGAGCCCGCGTGCGACAAGCTGGGCAGCCCGGCGCACCGTCCATCACCTCGCCTCGGCGCGCACCCGAGGTGCCGGCGCAGGCGCAGGCTCGGTCGCCGGCTCACCGCCGGGACGGTAGATCGTGTAGCTCGGTGGTCGCTCGGGAAGGTCCGGCTCGGCCCACTCGGTCGACCGGCGGGTGCGGGAGGGCGCGGGCCGCGCCGTGCGGGACGGGGAAGGCGCGGTGTCGGGCGTCTCGTCCGCCCGCTCGTGGCCGTCTGGCCGGGAGGCGCTGGAGTGTGACGGATCCTCGTCACGCGCCTCTGGCCGGAGGGTGGTCTGTTCGGCGACGACCTGGCGGCGCTTGCCGACCTGGGGTTCCGCAGTACCGCCGGGCTCGGAGACGTTGAGCTTGGCCGCCTCCCGAATGTCCCGGAAGAACCGGCGGTGCCACGAGCCGGCTGCGGTGATGGCAGCGGTGCTGTCCTTTCCGCCGAGCTGGGTGATCCGCCGGTACGGCCGGAGCAGGAGCCAGCCCACGACGCCGCACAGCCAGACCAGGACCACCTGGAGCCAGCCGGGCAGGGTTGGCGTACTCATGATCAGGTCGACGGCGAAAAGGTAGATCGCCGCACCGGTGCCGAAGATGGCGATGTTGAAGACCGCGGCCACGACGGCGTTCGCCAAGCGGCGCAGGCCGGCGCTCGCCGGCCGCATCAGGCCGACGGTGCCCAGGATCGGCGCCGCGATAACGGCCCACCTGAAGATCAGGAACCCGAGAAGCACCAGCAATGACGCGGTCAGGTCGAACATCGCGAACAGGATGGCCGCGAGCACGGCGATGAACCCGGCGCCGATCCGCTCCATCTCCTTCTTGCCCTGGAGGTATTCGTAGGCCTCCGGATCCTCAGACCGGATCTGTTCGGCAATTTTCATCCATTGCTGGCCCTTGGCATCCAATGTCCCTTGACGGGTTTGGGTGTTGCCTCGCAGTTTCTCCGTCTCTTCCCATGACAGTGCCTTGGCGTCGTATAGGGCTAACCCATACTTCTTGGCAGTCTCGCTATCGGCTGATCCAAGCGTCCCTCGTAGCCAATTCCGATAGAGCATCGTCTCTGTTGCGGTGTCGCTCGCGCGTACCGCTGGGGGGCGCTTGTCAGTACATGCGCCCGGAGATGGATCATCACACTGGCTGGGAGGGACGTCTTTCGCTCGTGGACCTACCGCATCGTGAACCACCCCTAAGGTTCCTACGAGTGTGGCGTCGGCCATGTTGGCTGACTTGACTGGCCATGCGGCCAAGGCGGTTACGCCAACCATTACCAGTAATGCCCAACCTGCCGTCGTCATCGCATTGCTCATGTCCGCCTGGCGGGATCGCCACAGCAGGTAAAGGCCTACGACGCACAAAGTCACGATACCGAATACGCTGAAAACCTTCTCATATATTGCCTTCGTTGCCTGATTGACGAGCGGGTCTGCCCAACCCCACATTGTCTCAGGATTCCATGCACGTTCACGCAGAGCGTTCGATGCGCCGATGACTGCCGTGGCCACCATGAATTCGCCGTTGGCAATAGTCGTGGTGAACTTGTACTCCGGGTTGATCACAAAAGATCCGCAACCCAGGTCAAAGGTCGTGTAATCGTAGCCAGCGTATCCGTAATCGCTGTATAGGCCCTGCGGTCCGCTCTCTTTCGCAGAATCGGGGCGACTGGCGAACCAGCCCGCAAGGCCGGAATCAGGAGTGCCGGGGGTCGGAGCCGTCAGGCATCGGGCACGGTCACCACCGACCGCGGCCAGTTTGTCGACGCAGGCGCGGAAGTCGGCCTGCCACTCCTGCGTGGTGCACAGGTCGCCTGGGGCCTGGGCGACTGGGGCCTGGACCGGCCCCGGAGCCGCGGCGGTCGGTGCCGGCCACACCAACGACGTCGCCGCCGCTACGAGCAGGGCCAGAAGCAGCGCGGTCGCCCGCCGTACCACTTCACACCTCCACGTCGGGAGCGCTGGTCGGCAGGTTGGTCGGGGGTGCCGCCGCCCCGGTCGGTGTCGTGTCGAGGTGGTCGAGCAGCCCTTCGACGTACGACACGTCCACGCGCACCTTCTGCACGCGCCCATCCACGTCCCGCATCACGAACTCCCGGAAGCCCAGCCGGGACGCCGACGACGTGTCCACGTTGGACAGGGACGCCAGCGTCGCCTCGTACCCGTCGTTGACCGGCACCCGCAGCAGCCGCAGGGCCTCTGAGGCGATCTCCACGTCTTCGGCGATCCGGCCGACGAACACGGTGGAGACGAGGTTTTGTACGTCGAGCCCGAGGATGTCGCGAGGATTCTGCGAGGCCACGAGCGCGGATAGGTTCCACTTTCGGGAGTCGCGGGCGAGGCGGACCAGGAACGACCGGCCGGAGCGCCAGCCCTCCATGAAGTGCGCCTCGTCCAGGCCGACCATCTTGCGGGACGACATCGAGCCGCCGTAGCAGCGGCGTACGGCCAGCCGGTGCGCCGTGTGCAGCATCGGGAGGGCGAGCGCCTCCTCGGCCGACCAGTACTCCCGCTCGATCTTCAGATCGGGGAGCCGCAGGCCGGCCATGGTGATGACGGTGAGCGCGGCGTCGGCACCGAGCAGGCCCTCCGGTGGGCGGCCGAAGAAGAGCAGCGCGAGCGGCATCTCGGCGGTGTCGAGCAGGAGGTTGGCCAGCTCCCTGCCGTTGTCGTCGTCGAGCCCGGAGAGGCAGGCGACGACATCGTCCAGTGTGGACGTCTCCTCGGCCGGCACCTGCCGAACGGCGTGGCGGAGCAGCGTCGCCGTGGACGCCTCGCGGGCGACCTGCGGCGGCACCAGCATCGAGCAGATGTCCTGTACGAGCATCCGCCGCTCGGCTCGCGCGTTGGAGATCGCGATCTCGAACTCCCGGTCGCCAGCCGGCCCGCTCGCGAACTCCGACCGCAGCGGCGTCGGGATCAGCGAGTACGGCGCCAGCGTGCCGTGCTCCGAGCCGGTCAGGTTGAGCACGCGTGAGTACGGCCGCAGCTCCGGCATCGAGCAGAGCCGGGCGAGCGGCCCGGACGGGTCGAGGAGCGTGACCTGTACGCCGCGGCGGGCGGCCAGGTAGCCCAGCGCGCCGAGCAGCGTGGACTTGCCACCGCCCGGCTCGGCGACGAAGACCGCGAGACCGGAGCGTTCGCGTACCTCCATCGGGAAGTGCAGGTCGAGGAAGACCGGGCGGCGGCAGGTGCCGGCGGTGCGGCCGATCAGGTCGCCGCGCCGATCGCCCACAGTGGAGGCCGCCTGGGGCAGCGCCGCAGCGAGCAGCTTGACCGGCATGCGGCGGATGTAACCGGTGTTGGCAACCGGCTCACCCGGGATGAACTCGCGGGCCAGCCAGTCCTGGTTTTTGGGGTGCTGGAGCGAGATGCGCAGCTCACGGGAGTACAGCTGGATGAGGCGGCGGGCCCGCTCGAGGCACTCCTCGCGGGTACGCCCGCCGACCGCGATGCGGTGCCAGCCGTGCGCGCGGGCCGATTCGACCGGCAGCCCGGTGGTCATCTCGTCGCCGATGACCAGGGCGCGCTTGGCCAGCCGCTCCAGCTCGGGCGGGGCGTCGATGCCGTGCTCGGCGTAGTCGAGCTGCTGCGAGCGGATCATCCGGAGCCGGTGCTCGAGGTTTTTGAACGAGTCGCCCGAGCCGAGCACGTCCACTCTGGACGAAAGCTCCATCGGCCACGGCAGCCGCTCGTGGAAGTGCATCCACGGCTCGTGCCGCTCGGGGATCTCCAGCGGCTCCATCCGGCCGACGGCGAGGACGGCGACGTGCCGCTCCTCGCCGGTCATCCGGTTGACCAGCTTGACCGTCGAGCCGTACGGCGTGCGGTAGCGCTCGATCTGCTCAGTCAGCGCGAGCATGTCGCCCCGCTCCCACTGGCCGTCGGTCACCGGGGAGAGCGCGGTGGGCGGCGCCATGCAGAGCGCGACCGAGCGGTACAGCAGCCACTCCAGCTCGTGCGGCGTGACCTGCCGCCCCCGCATGCCGAACGCGCCGAGCACCTCGTCGAACTGCTCGACCGTGCGGCCCAGCTTGCGCCGCTCGCCCTCGGCGACCCCCTTGCCGAACGCCCGCAGCAGCCGCTCCACCAGCGAGTCGCCGAGCGAGCGGCGGGCGAACGTCACGCCGAGGTAGGTCTGCCCTTCGGCGTGGTTGACGGAGAGGAGGTGGCGCTGGGCGTTGACCAGGTGATCGGACCAGGAACTGGCGCCGGGCACGCCGCCGAGCGGGTGCGGCGTGTGCGTGTCGAGCGTGCGGGCCCACTCGTCGGCCGGGAACGGGCGGGTCGTGCGGCGCAGGTGGAGGCGGAAGCCGGCGAGACCCGCGTACTGCTCGGAGATCGCGGACAGCAGCGCCTCGCGCTCGGCGTCCGGCCGGAAGGCCCAGCGCACCTCGGGCAGCCAGTACCAGGCCGTGACCGTGTTGGGGGTGAAGGTGAGGTGCCCGGCGATCTCGGTGATGGCCAGGTTGACCGCCGGATCGCGGTCGGCGAACTTGATCTTCGGCGGCCGGACCGGCCTGCTCCGCGGCGCGACCTCCTGCCGCTTCCCGACCTCCTTGCGGGGGCGGGGCGGCGGCTCCTCACGCTCACGCGGGCGCTGCTCCTCCGAGCGCCAGCGTGTAGCGGGCTCGGCCGGCGGACGCCGGGTAGCGGGCTCGGCCGGCAGGCGCCGGACCGGGGGCTCGGCCAGGGGCTCGCGCACCGCCGGCAGGTTGACCGGCTCGGGCTCCGCGGCCGCGTGGCGCGGCGTGCGGTCGAGCGGCGCCGGTGTGGCGGTCGCCGGTCGGGCGGCCTCGAGCGGAGGTGTCTCCTCGGTGGGCTCCGGCGCGATCGGCTCGGCCCCGATCCCGTGCCCGCCCATGCCGTTGATGGCCGGATCGGCCGGTGGCGCCTCGACCGGGCGCGGCGCGGGGGAGGCGGGCGAGGGCTCGACCGGCCGGCGCGGCGGCTCGGTCACTCGGCGAGCGGCCGGCGGGCGCGTGTTCGAACGGGGCGGCGCGGGGCGCCCGGTGCCGGAGAAGAGGTCGAGGAAGGGGGAGTCGATGTCGGCGTGCTCGCCGTCGCCGCGGCCGTGCGGCGTGGGTCCGCCGGCGGGGCGCCCGCGCGGGGGTTGGGGGGCCTGGAAGACGGCGACCGCACCGTGGTCGGGGCTGATGACCAGGTCGTCGGCCGCGTCGTCGGGATCCGACACCGGGTAGTCGGACGGTCGCGCACCGTTACTGCGAGTGTCGGCCGACATGCCGACCGGACGAGGGGTGCCCGGCGTGGAGGGTGGGGTCATGCCATCGCTCCGCATATGAGGGCAGCAAGGCTGCTCATACCAGCTCCTCCCGGACCCGGATGCGGGTAGCGACCAGGCGTGGGTCGCGTTGCTCCGTGGCGGGCTCGCGGGTGCGTCGCCAGTCGGTGAGTGCGGTGCGGACCACCATGCGCGCGGGCCGGTCGGGATCGACGTACCGGAAGATGAAGGACGTCGTCACGACGGCGAGCGCGATCTCCCATGCCGGGAACAGTTCCACGTCGAACGTGAACAGGTAATGAATGAACATGAAGAGCGGCACGAGCAGCATGAAGACGCCGTACTGGGCGTACGGAAGGTGGACGGGCAACGTGTATCCGGGCGGGCCCAGATAGACCAGGCGGGCCCGGTAGATGTCGTCGTCGGTACGCAGCCGCATGAGTGAACCCGCGAACCTACTCGAAGATCAATTCGATGATGTAGTCACCGACGAAGAAGAGTGTGGCCGCTCCCGCGATGAACGCCAGGCCCACGATCGCGATCGCCGAACTCGTCAAAACCTTCGATATCTCACCCTTGCTCGCGCGGCCGATAAAGATCACGCCCAGCACGGCGAGCAGGATCGGCGCGATGTTGCTCGCGAAGAAGGTGACGACGCCCTCGGTGTCGATGCCCTTGGGCTCCGGCTCCGCCGCAGGTATGAGTGCGAGCGCGTCAGCTGCGCGCGTGGCGGTGGTCCACGCCGCTGTGACGAGCTCTGTGGTGTTCATTGGAAGGAACCTCCCCGGTGCGCGTCCGTCGACGGTGGGAGTAGGCGGATCGCCCCATCACTCTGTGTCTGTTTGTCACCACTATCGGGTGAACTTTCCTGGGCGTTTTGTCCCTGTTTAGCCCATCTCCTCAAGCTATGACGTCTGAATGATGCGCAATTGCAAAGCGTACGGGGCACCCCCCTTTCTGCCAAGCTACGAAGCTCGTGGCCCGTGGTGCCGGCGTGGCATATGGTAACGATGTTCGAACGTATGTGCTAATCCGGGGTGCCGAGCAGGTGTTCCGTCGTCGTCGGTACCGTCTCTTCGTGACAGAATCACGCCCAGCCACGGGAGCGGTTGATCTCCTGCGGTCGGCGCGCCCCGTCGTGATCGGGGTTCTGAACGTAACGCCCGATTCCTTCTCCGATGGCGGACGCTATGTGCGCCGTTCCGACGCGGTGCGACACGGGATCGAGATGCGCGACCAGGGCGCCGATCTCATCGACATCGGTGGTGAGTCGACTCGCCCCGGAGCCGAGCGCGTCGACGCGGAGACCGAGGTCAGCCGCGTCGTACCGGTGATCCGTGAGCTTGCCTCGGCGGGCGTACCGCTCAGCGTCGACACGACCCGGGCCAGCGTCGCGGCCGCCGCGCTGGAGGCCGGTGCCGTGGTTGTCAACGACGTGTCGGGAGGACTCGCCGATCCCACGATGGCGAAGGTCGTCGCCGAGGCCGGCTGTCCCTGGATTCTGATGCACTGGCGGGGGCATTCGCGGCGGATGCAGGACCTGGCGACGTACGGCGACGTGGTGGCCGAGGTCCGCGCCGAGCTTGCCCAGCGGGTCGGCCAGGCGCTGGCGGCGGGCGTACGCCCCGACCGGCTGGTGATCGACCCAGGGCTGGGCTTCGCCAAGAAGCCGGAGCACAACTGGCAGTTGACCCGGCGCCTCGGCGAGCTGCTCACGCTGGGCTACCCGCTGCTCTTCGCGGCGAGCCGCAAGTCGTACCTGGGCGCGCTGCTCGCCGACCCGGAGGGCACACCGCGTCCGGCGGACCAGCGCGAGGCCGCCACGATCGCCACCAGTGTGCTGGCGGTGGCGGCGGGCGCCTGGGGCGTACGCGTGCACGACGTCCGGGGCACGGTCGACGCACTCGCCGTCTGGGCCGCCTCCGGCGCACCCCGGCTGGCGGCGCCGTGACGGATCGCATCACCCTCTGCGGCCTGCGGGCCAAGGGCCACCACGGCGTGTACGACTTCGAGCGCGAGCGCGGCCAGGACTTCGTGGTCGACGTGGTGCTGGAGGTGGATCTCGCCCCGGCCGCGCGCTCGGACGACGTGGCCGAGACGATCCACTACGGCGAGCTAGCCGAGCGCCTGGTCGAGGTGGTGCGCGGCGAGCCGGTCAACCTGATCGAGACGCTGGCCGAGCGGCTGGCCGCCGTCTGCCTGGCCGATCCCCGCGTGCTGGCCGCCACCGTAACGGTGCACAAGCCGCAGGCGCCGATCCCGCACGAGTTCGCCGACGTGGCGGTCACGATCACTCGGAGGCGGGCGTGACGCAGGCCGTACTCTCGCTCGGCAGCAACCTCGGCGACCGGATCGGCCACCTCCGAGCCGCCGTGCGAGACCTCGACGACGTGCTGCTCGTGGCCTCCGGTGTGTACGAGACGCCTCCGTGGGGCGATGACGACCAGCCCGCGTACCTCAATGCCGCCGTGCTGGTGCACGACGCGGCCGCGACGCCGCGCGACTGGCTGGACCGGGCGCGGGCGCTGGAGGAGCGTGCCGGGCGGGTCCGCGATCCGGACCGCCGCTTCGGGCCGCGGACGCTGGACGTCGACGTCATCGCGGTCTGGACCGACGACGGGACGCCGGTGACCAGCGACGATGCCGAACTGACCCTGCCGCACCCCCGGGCCCACCTGCGCGCCTTCGTGCTGCGGCCGTGGATCGACATCCAGCCGTACGCCCAACTGCCCGGCCACGGCTGGCTGACCGACCTGCTCAACGCCGAGCCGCTCGCCTCCGACGCGCTCGCGATCAGCCCTCGGCCCGACCTCCGGTTAGAGTCGAACTGATGGAACCGGAGTCTCCGCCGCGCGGCTCCACGCCGCAGGGGCCCCGCCTGGGCCCGACCCGACCCGCCACGCTGGTGGTGGCTGGCCTGGCTGCCGCGGCTGTGGCGTGGTGGATCATCAGCAGCTTCTACGGCAGCATTCCCGACCTGCCATGGTTACCCACGGTGACACTGGCGGCGCTTGCCGTGTTCGAGGGGTACGTCGCGATCAACACGCGGCACCGGATCGAGCGGCGCCCGGGCCGGGAGCCGGTCGACCCGCTCGCGGTCGCCAGATATGTGGTTCTCGCCAAGGCGTCCTCGCTGGCCGGTGCGATCTTCGCGGGGTTCTACGCCGGGCTGCTCGGCTGGCTTCTGCTGGAGCGCACGCAGGCGGCTGGTGACGACATACCGGCCGCGTCCGGAGGGCTCGTCGCCTCGCTCGGCCTGGTCGGGGCGGCGCTGTGGCTGGAACGCTCCTGTCGCGTCCCCAAGCGCCCGGAAGATGACAACGAATCCGATAGGTCAGACAACTGAGGTGATCCGCCACGGGGTGGTCGGACACTGGGGGTGACGTGCCCGGGTAGACGCGAGTACGGTGCGGCTGACTGGCTTCAATCCGCCGTGCGTCCCGATCCGTACAGCCAGGCGGCGCGAAGCCAGGCTGAACGACCACAGGAGGCGCGCGAAATGTCGTACGACGAACCGGCCTACCGTCGGCGGGACACCGGTGGAATGGGCACCGGTGGGCTGCGGGAGGACTCGCGCTTCGGCTCCGACACGGGTTTCGGGTCCACGCCCGGTTACCAGACCGGCAGCTTCCCCGTGGCCAGCGAGTTCCGCGAGCCCGACGCGATGGAGCTGACCCAGCGCCGCGCCGTCTCCCAGGCCGAGCTGGACGACGTCTTCGACGACCCCGCCCACGGCGACCCGGGCCGCGACCGTGTGGCCGTACACGTGATCTGGGAAGTGCTCCTGCTCCTGGCGGTCGGCGTGGTCGGCTTCCTGCTCTACCGGGAGGACAGCGGCGCGCTCCGCGGCGCCGACCTCGACCAGCTGCTCGTGCTCGCCGCCGCCCTCGGCCTGCTCGCCGTCGGCGCCAGCCTCACCCTCCGGACCGGCGCGCCCAACCTCGCCCTCGGCCCGATCGCGATCGCGTCCGCGCTGCACTTCGCGGAGAACGGCGACCGGGGCGTGCTCGGCTCCACGATCGAGGCCGGGGTCGCCGCCGCGCTCCTCGGCCTGCTGATGGCGATCGTGGTCGGCGCCTTCCACGTGCCCGGTTGGGCGGTCACGCTCGCCGGCGCGCTGGCCGCGATGGTCTTCATCCAGCAGCGCAGCGGTCCGGTCAACCTGCAGGGCGACTACGACCCGACCGAGCAGGCGCTGTACCTCTTCGGCGGGGTCGCGGCGGTCTCGGTGATCGGCGGTCTCATCGGCATGATCAAACCGGTGCGGCGGTCGGTCGGCCGCTTCCGGCCGGTGGGCGACCCGGCGCACCGGCGGGGTGGCCTCGCCGCGGTGCTGACCGGCGGCGGGCTGATCATCTCCAGCGGCTTCGCGGCGGTAGCCGGCGTGCTGCTCGTGGCTGGCCAGGACTCGCCGGTGGTGCCCTCGCCGGGTCTCGACTGGACCGCCTTCGCGCTCGGCGCCGCGCTGCTCGGTGGCGTGAGCGCCTTCGGCCGCCGCGGCGGCGTCTTCGGCACCATCCTCGCCGCCGTGCTGGTCACTGTCTTCCTTGAGTACGAGGACACGATGGGCTGGGACATCTCGCCCCTCGCGCTCGGCGCCGGCGTACTGGTTGCCGGGCTGGTGGTGACCCGGATCGTGGAGGCGTACGGGCGGCCCCGCTCGCGGGACGACGGGCTGGACGAGGAGGAGTGGACCGAGTCCGACCCGTCCAGCGGCTGGTCCGGCGGACGCCGCACCGACTCATGGGCCACGCCCCTCCCGGCGCAGCCGACCGCCAGCCGCACGGACCCCTGGGACAGCGACCGGTGGGGCACCGGCGGCCGTTAAGCTCGCGGTATGTCCGAGGCCACATTCGCTGAGCTAGATGCCCTGTCCACAGAGGAGCTGCGGGAGCGGGCCTTCGCCGTTGCCCGGCACCGCCTCGACGTCGGCTTCTTCTGGGCGGTGCTCAGGCACCTGCCCTCCGCGGACGAGGCCGAAGAGCTGGATGGCTCACTAAACGCGGTGGGGCCGACCATCGACGAGGCTGTGGCCCTGTGGCGAGAGCTCACCGGGCACGGATACGACGCCCAGTCCGAGCCGCTGCTGCGTGCCGCCTTCATCGACTACCTGCTGAAGCATCCCGAGGAAGCAGGCAAATAGAGACAGGTTTGAGTGCCATGGTGCGCTGGGAATTTATCCGCCATGGCCCTTACCACCACCCGTTACAAGACCACCACGGGCGCCGGGACTCTCGCGGCGCTCGTGCTGGTCTTGGTCTTCGGCAGTCCCTGGTACGGAGACTGGGCCGAGGACAACACCGACGCGAACACGGCGGGCGGCTGGTTCCTGCGACTGCTCGCCTGGCCGGCGTGGCGGTTCGACTCCGATGAGCCGGTGCAGGACCTCCTGGCCACCAACCTGCGGGCGATCCTCGTGGTCGTCTTCACCGCGCTGTTCCTCTACGCACTGCCCGGCTCACAGCTGGCCCGGGCTCGCGGCACACTCAGCCAGTTCTTCGCCGGGTGGTCCGCATACATCTTCGCCGGTGCCTTCGCCGCGGTGCTCCCGGCACTGATCCAGTCCAACCCAACGCTGCTCAACGCCTTCCAGGCCGCTGGCTCCGGCGCGACGTACGGGCTGTTCGTCGGCTGGATCATCGGCATCGCCGCCCTGGGCGGCTGGCGGGGCCGAGCAACCTGACGTTTTCCTTATCCCTCCCCGACCGAGGGGCACGCCGTTGCCGCGGCGTGCCCCTCGGCATTTGGGGCTTGAGTGAGGGCGTGGACTGCCATGCCCTTTCGATCTACTCCGCCGGGTAGTCGATGCTCAACAGGCGGTGGCGCGTGAGCAGCCCGACCGGCATGCCGCCATCGACGACGCGCAGGTGGTCCGAGTTGGTCACCAGCATCGAGGCGAGCGCGTCGTAGAGCGAGATGCCGAGCTCGGCGGACGGGTAGTCGCCGCTGTCCGCGGTGAGCGGATCGAGCATCTCCCGGCTGACCGGGGTGACCGCCAGCCGCCGTATGCCGCGGTCGGCGCCGACGAACTCCCGGACAAACGGCGACGCCGGGCGGCCGAGCAGGTTGGCGGGGGAGTCGTACTGCTCCAGCTTGCCGCCCTGGGAGAGCACCGCGATCCGGTCGCCCAGCCGCACCGCCTCGTCGAGGTCGTGCGTGACCAGCACGATCGTCTTGCGCACGTCGGCCTGGAGGCGCAGGAACTCCTCCTGGAGCCGCCCGCGCACGATCGGGTCGACCGCGGAGAAGGGCTCGTCCATCAGCAGCACCACCGGATCCGCCGCGAGCGCGCGGGCCACGCCGACCCGCTGCCGCTGGCCGCCGGAAAGCTCCTGGGGGTATCGCTTGCCGAACTTGGCCGGGTCGAGCCCGACCAGATCGAGCAGCTCCTCCGAGCGCTGCCGGATGCGTGCCTTGGGCCAACCGAGCAGCCGCGGGACGGTGCCGACGTTGGCGAGGATCGTCTGGTGGGGGAAGAGCCCGACATTCTGGATGACATATCCGATGCGGCGGCGCAGGCGCACCGGGTCGACCTGCGTGACGTCCTCCCCGTCGAGCAGGATCCGGCCGGCGCTCGGCTCGATCAGCCGGTTGATCATGCGGAGCACGGTGGACTTGCCGCAGCCGGAGGGTCCGATGAGGACGACAAGCTCGCCGGCGCGCACCTTGAGGCTGAGGTCACCCACAGCGACGGTGCCGTCCGGGTACTGCTTCCGAATTCCGACAAGCTCGATCGGAGCGGCCTTCTTCTCCGCCGAGGTGTCGGCCGTCGCGGTAACGTCCACGTATGTCCTTCCGGCTCGCGCTTCAGGAGAGCCCGGGAAACCCATGGTTTTCCTGGCGGTACGTGCGGGACAACTCCGACACGATCCTCGCGGCGCTGCGTGAGCACGCGACGCTGACCGCGGAGGCCATGCTGATCGCGACGGTCGTGGCGGTGCCGCTGGCTGTCATCGCGTACTGGTACCGCCCCCTCACCGGGCCGATTCTCGCACTGTCCGGCGTGCTGTACACCATCCCCTCGCTGGCACTGCTCGCATTCGTCGCGCCGTACACGGGGACGACCAAGGCCCGCACCGTGCTGATCGGGCTCGTCATGTACGCGCTGCTGCTGATCGTGCGCAACTCGCTGGCCGGGCTCAACCAGGTGCCGGCCGAGGCGCGGGACGCCGCCCAAGGGATGGGATACGGGCGGTGGGGCCGGCTGTTCCGGATCGACCTGCCGCTGGCGCTGCCCGGCATCATCACCGGCCTGCGGCTGGCCACCGTGTCGACGGTCGCGCTCGTGACGGTGGGCTCGCTGATCGGGCAGGGCGGTTTAGGTGACCTGATCCTCGGCGGCTTCCGCAGCAACTTCTACAAGGCGCAAATCCTCACCGGTACGGTGCTGTGCGTGGGGCTCGCGCTGGTGCTGGATCTGACGATCGCCACGGCCGGCCGGCTGCTCACACCGTGGGCCAGGAAGGTCGCGTGATGAGGGCGGAAAACCCCATCCAGCAGGCGGTGACCTGGCTCAACGACCCGCTCAACTGGACCAACCCGGGCGGCATCCTGGACCGGCTCGGCGAGCATTTGTGGATCTCGGCAGCCGCCGTACTGCTCGGATGCGTCGTCGCCTGGCCGATCGGGATGTGGCTGGGCCACACCGGGCGGGGCGGCGGCATGGTGGTCGTGATCTCCAACCTCACGCTCGCCATCCCGACCGTCGCGCTGCTCACAATCCTGCCGCTGACCTTTCTCGGCTTCGGCAAGCCGCCGGTGATCGCGGCACTGGCCGTCTTCGCGGTGCCGCCGCTGCTGGCCAACGCGTACACCGGTGTCCGATCCATCGATCCGGAGGCGCGTGACGCGGCGCGCGGCATGGGCTTCTCGGGCTGGCAGGTGCTCCGCCGGGTCGAGCTGCCGCTCGCGGTGCCTTATTTGGCCGCTGGCTTCCGCACCGCGTCGGTACAGGTGGTGGCGACCGCCGCGCTCGCCTCCTTCGTCAACGGGGGCGGGCTGGGCCAGATCATCAGCGCCGGCTTCGGTCTCGACATCTCGGTCGGCGGCGGCCAGATCCTCGCCGGTGGCCTCCTGGTCGCACTCCTCGCGATCTTGGTCGAGGCGGTCCTCGCGCTGGTGGAGCGGGCTGTCACGCCCAAGCCGCTGCGCCGGACGCGGGGCCGTGCGGCCCGCCGAGCGGCCGCCGCGACGGGACGCGCCTGAAGCTTTCAACTCGGTGACAACAATCGTGGTTTGTTGTCGGTCCCCCCTGCCACGATGTTGGCTGAAATCGCGGGCGGCACCAGACCGTCGTCCGCCAGACACGCGGCCGGCCCGCTCAGGGTCGCGCCGGGACACGGAAGGCGGGCAAGATTTTGCGCGCACGTAATCGTCTGGTGCTGGGCGCGGTGTGCGCTCTCGCCGGAGGCATGTTCCTCGCGGGTTGCGGGGATGAGGGGTCGTCAGGCACGCAGGCTCCGGCCACCGCCGGTGCCGGCGCGGGGGCCGGCTGTGCACCGGTCGCTGGCGAGCAGCTCGTCGTGCTCGAAGACGACAAGAAGCTGCAAAACACCGATAACGTCGTGCCGGCTATCAACGCCAAGGTGTCTTCGCCGGAGTTGGTCGCCGCGCTCGACAAGGTGTCGGCGGCGCTCGACACGCCCAAGCTGATCGCGCTCAACAAGGCCGTCGACGTCGACCGCAAGACGTCGAAGGTGGCGGCGGAGGAGTTTGCCGCGGCCAACTCGCTCACCACTGGACTCGCCAAGGGTCCGGGCGGCTCGATCACGATCGGCGCGGCCAACTTCACGGAAAACCAGACGCTCGGTGAGCTTTACCGGATCGCGCTGACGGCGGCGGGCTACCAGGCCACGGTGCAGCAGATCGGCAACCGGGAGCTTTACGAGCCGGCGCTGGAGAAGGGCGAGATCCAGGTCGTGCCGGAGTACGCCGCGACGCTGGCCGAGTTCCTCAACAGCAAGGTCAACGGCGCCAACGCGGCACCGATCTCCTCCCCTGACCTCGACAAGACCATGGCTGGGCTGAAGGATGTCGGCGAGAAGGTCGGCATCACGTTCGGCGCGCCGTCGGCGGCGCAAGACCAGAACGCGTTCGCCGTCACCAAGGCGTTCGCCGACAAGTACGGCCTGACGACGCTCTCCGACCTCGCCGAGAAGTGCTCCGGCACCGCGACAATCCTCGGCGGCCCGCCGGAGTGCCCGCAGCGGCCGAAGTGCCAGCAGGGCCTTGAGCAGACCTACAGCTTCAAGGCCGGTTCGTTCAGCTCGCTGGACGCGGCGGGTCCGCAGACCAAGTCGGCGCTCACCACAGGCACGATCAGTGTGGGCCTGGTGCTCTCGTCCGACGGAGCACTGGCCGCCGGCTGAGTCGCCACTCAGCACACGAGATTTACCGGAAGGGTGCGGGAACTGTCCCGCACCCTTCCGCCGTACGGGCCCTCGATGGTGGTACGAATCGCGGAGTTTCGGCCGAAGTCGGCGTGATTGGGCTAGGTCCCTCGTTGTGTTCATGTGACCGTTCCGTCCGAGGAAAGCCCGTCCGCGGATTCCGGGGCCGGCCGTTCCACTTACCCGGAAGTATCGGTAGGCTCCACAGCCATGCCGGCCTCCGCACCGCCATCTGAGCGGCCGGGGCGGCAGCTACTCACGGTGGTGTTCTGGGTCGGGGTGGGGCTGGCGCCGCTGGCGGCATTGTTGCTGTTGGTGGGTCAGAGCGCTGGGGTGCTGCGGGTGGCCGCCGTCCTCGCCGTGTTCGCTGTCGTGCTCATCGGGCTGTCCATAACCTTGCGGCGCGATGCCGAAACCGTGCGCATCGATCTGGAAGAAACGCTGGTCGAAGAGATCGACACGCTGCGCGGCGACGTCCGCAACGACATCGCGACCGCCGCGCGGGCGACGCACAAGGCTTTCGGTGAAAAGCTCCAGGCGCTCCACGAGACCGTGCAGGCGCTCCGCGCGCAGGTCGAGGCGGGCCGGGGCCAGGCCGCGCCGCCCCCGCCGGCCCGAGGCGCCGCCGAGCAACCGCAGGCGGGCTACGCCCGGGTCGGAGCCGAGCAACCGCAGGCGGGCTACGCCCGGGTCGGATACGGGCAGCAGGGGGCGCCGCCCGCCGCCGGGCACGCCTCGATCCCCACGCCGACACCGCCCGCGACGGGCCACGTCGGCGGCCGCGCGCGAGTGCCCGGGGTCGTCCGGCACACCGAGACCGTGCAGGTCACGACCCGGCATACGATCGTCGACCAGGGCGACGACCACGACTCGGGCGGCAAGGTCTACGGCGGCACGTCACACGGCACCACCGGTTACGGCTCCGGGTCCGCCGCGTCGTACGGCTCGGGATACGGCGACTGGCCCGCCTCCGCCCCACCTTCGCCACCACCGGCCCGCGGCCGGCGTGCCGCCGAGCCCGACGAGGAGTCCTGGACCGACCAGCGGCTGCGAGGCGGCGGCGGTGACGGCCGGCGCCCCCGACCGTACGAGCGGGGAGACGCCGAGGCAGGCGGCGACGAGGGCCGCTGGACCGACATGCGCGCCGGCGACCGGTGGGCGTCCCTCCGCAGCGACGACCGCGGCCGCGAGATGCACATGGGCGAGCGGCGGGCCGCCATGCACCAAGACGAGTCGGGGAGCGAGGTGCGGATCGAGGACCGGTGGGCGTCGATGCGCCGGGAGGACCCGCGCCGAGCGGAGTCGCGCCGGGAAGAGTCGCGCCGCGACGACTACCGCGCCGAGCAGGGCTGGGGTGGCGGTGGCTACCAGGAGCGCTCCGGCGGTTACCAAGGCGGAGGCGCCGGGCAGAGCGGTGGCGGTGGGCAGAGCGGTGGCGGTGGGCGGAGCGGTGGCGGTGGGCAGGAGGGCTCGTGGTCGCGGGAGCGCTGGGAGCCGCGCGGCGGAGGCGGCGCGCTGCCAGCCGGCGAGATCGAGCCCACCACCTCGTGGGGCCAGCAGTGGAGCACGCCGGAGCGGGAGTCGGCCGGGCGCCGCCGCCGATACCGCGACGACGACGAGGGCTATCGCTGACCCACGCGGCTGGGGCCAGGACCTTGGTGGCGGTCAGGCCCTACTTGTCGATGTCGCCGACCACGAAGAACATCGAGCCCAGGATCGCGATGAGGTCGGGCACGAGGCAACCTGGGATGAGCGTGGCGAGCGCCTGCACGTTCGCGTACGACGCGGTGCGCAGCTTCATCCGCCACGGCGTCTTCTCCCCGCGCGACACGAGGTAGTAGCCGTTGATGCCGAGCGGGTTCTCGGTCCACGCGTACGTGTGGCCCTCGGGCGCCTTGACCACCTTGGGCAGCCGCACGTTGACCGGGCCGGTGATCCGGTCGACCCGCTCCAGGCACTGCTCGGCGAGGTCGAGCGAGGCGTACACCTGGTCGAGCAGCACCTCGAAGCGCGCGTGGCAGTCGCCCGCCGTGCGGGTCACCACGGGCACGTCCAGCTCGCCGTAGGCCAGGTACGGCTCGTCGCGCCGCAGGTCGAAGTCGAGCCCCGAGGCGCGCGCGACCGGCCCCGACGCGCCGTAGGCGGCGGCCTCGGCGGCGGAGAGCACGCCCACGCCGACGGTGCGGGCCAGGAAGATCTCGTTGCGGCGGATGAGGTTGTCGAGGTCGGGCAGGCGGCGGCGCACCTCGCCGATCGCCTCCCGGGCGCGCCGCGTCCAGCCGGCGGGCACCTCCTCCTTCAGCCCGCCCACGCGGTTGAACATGTAGTGCATGCGGCCGCCGGAGACCTCCTCCATGACCGCCTGCAGCGTCTCCCGCTCGCGGAACGCGTAGAAGACCGGCGTGATCGCGCCGATCTCCAGCGGATAGGAGCCCAGGAACATGAGGTGGTTGAGCGCGCGGTTGAGCTCGGCCAGCGCGGTGCGCAGCCAGACCGCCCGCTCCGGCACCTCGAGGCCCATCAGGCGCTCGACGGCCAGCACGACGCCCAGCTCGTTGGCGAACGCGGAGAGCCAGTCGTGCCGGTTGGCCAGCACGATGATCTGGCGGTAGTCACGCACCTCGAAGAGCTTCTCCGCGCCCCGGTGCATGTAGCCGACGATCGGCTCGCACGAGATCACGCGCTCGCCGTCGAGCACGAGCTTCAGCCGGAGCACGCCGTGCGTGGAGGGGTGCTGCGGCCCGATATTGAGCACCATGTCGGCGGTGTCCAACCCGGCACCGGTGCCGACCGTGACCTCACGCAGGTCAGTCATGCCCGCCATCGTCCCACGTTTGCCACGTGAGCGGCCGAAGGTCGATGCCCACCGGGTGCAGCAGCCACCAGTGCCCGCCCAGCCCGGCGCGGTCCGTCAGCTCGGCCGCCGCCGACGCCGTGGCCAGCGCCCGCACGTAGCCCGCCGGGTCCGTCGTGGCCAGACCCAGCGGCGGTCGGGCGCCGTCGACGCCGAGCGCGCGCAGCGCCTCCCGCTGCGAGACGAGGGAGTACGGCCGCCCGCCCGCCTCGGCCGCCGAATCCATCGCCACGTGTGCGGTGATGTCGCAGGTCCCGTCCGGCACCGGTGGCACCTGCCGGCCCGACCGGTATCCGGTGAGCGTCCCGCCGACCGGCCGCTCCCCGCGTACGTGTCCGTAGTCGACCGCCAGCGCCAGCCCGCGCTCCACCGCCGCCACCGCGCCGGCCCATGCGAGATCGCGCGGGAGCCCGACCTCCGCTCGGTGCGCCGAGGGCCACCAGCTCGCGAGCCAAGCGGCGTCGGCGGCGGTGACCGCGGTGCCCGAAGCCTCCACACCGGAGCGGTCCACCGTCGCGTACCGACCCTCCTCCACGACGTCCAGCGGTACGTTGTCCAGCCACTCGATCGCCAGCAGCAGCCCGACCACGCCCTCCGGTGGCTCGGCGCGCCACGCCACGGGCACGGGCAGCGAGGGCGGCCGGGCGGCCCGCTCCACGCCGGTCAGCGCGAGGCGTCGCACCAGCGCGGGCGGCGCGGCGTGCAGCAGGGCGGCGAGCAGTTCACCCCGCCCGGCGCCCACGTCGACCACGTCGAGCCGCTCCGGACGGCCGAGCGCCTCGTCCACATGGGACAGCAGGCGCAGTATCGCCGACGCGAAGAGTGGCGAGGCGTGCACACTGGTGCGGAAGTGCGCGGCGGGCGCGGTGGTGACGAAGAAGCCGCCCGGGCCGTACAGGGCGTCCTCCATCGCCTCCCGCCAATTCATGCGCTGTTCAGCCGCCGGCACGCTCCACACCATACGGTCCCGACATGCGCAAGCTCCTGGTAGGCGTGACGGCACTCGTACCCCTGCTGACGCTGGCGTCCCCTGTGGAGGCCGCGCGCCGGCCGGGCCCAAGCTCGGCGAGCGGAAAGCGGGACAGCGGCCGGTTGGTCAGCCGGTCGTAGGTGAAGGAGGTGTCGTCGCCCTGGCTGGAGACCAGCGGCGGGGTCTCCACGCCGCTGCCCGGCTACCCTGGCGGGCTGCTCGTGGTACACGACGGCCAGAACACCCCAGACGTGGACGGCCGCCCCAACACCAACTTCAAGTACCTGGACGCGGGGTTACTACGGCGCTCGTGAAAACCTTCACATCGCCTGTGGAGGCCACTTCCCCCGGACGCATACTGACGTTGACCGGTACCTAACCTCACGAGGACTGGATCAACGCCATGATCGTCGGTGTCATCGGCGCCGGACGCGTCGGCGCGACGCTGGGCGCGGCGCTGGCCCGGGCGGGCCACACGGTGGTCGCCGCCTCGGGCTCGTCGCCGGTTTCGGTCGCGCACATCGCGCGCCTGCTTCCCGGGGCCGCCCACCTGCCGCCCGCCGAGGTCGCCCGCGCGGCCACTGACCTGCTGCTCGTCGCCGTACCGGACGACGCGCTCGCCGCGCTGGTGGCCAGCCTGCCGTTCCAGCCGGGGCAGGTGGTGGCGCACACCTCCGGCGCCCATGGGCTCGCCGTGCTGGAGCCGGCCGCCGCGCTGGGCGCCCGTCCACTCGCACTGCACCCCGCGATGACCTTCGCCGGCACCGGAGACGACCTGTCCCGGCTGCCCGGCACGGCGTACGGCGTGACCGCCCCGACCGAACTCCGCCCGCTCGCCACGCGGCTCGTCGCCGACCTGGGCGGCACGCCGGAGTGGATCGCCGAGGCTGACCGACCGCTCTACCACGCGGCGCTCGCCCAGGGGGCAAACCACCTGGTCACGCTCGTCAACGAGGCGGCCGACCGGCTGCGCGACGCGGGGGTCGTACGCGCCGAGACGGTCCTCGGCCCGCTGCTGCGCGCCGCGCTCGACAACGCCCTGCGGCACGGCGACGCGGCGCTGACCGGCCCGGTCTCCCGAGGTGACGCCGGCACGGTCGCCCGCCACCTGGAGCGGCTCACCGCCGTGGCCCCCGACTCGGTGCCCGCCTACGTCGCCATGGCCCGCCGCACCGCCGACCGGGCCATCGCCGCCGGCCGGCTGCGCCCGGTCGACGCCGAGCGCCTGCTCGACGTGCTGGCCAACCCGCGCCAGGAGGTCGGAGCATGAAGCACCCCACAAAAACGCTCCGCTCCGCTCCACGTTTCCGCGGGGACCCCGCGACCGCGCTCGTACACACGCGTGCGGAGCTGACCCCCGCCCGCGCCGCCATGCCGGGGAGCGTGGCGGTCGTGATGACCATGGGCGCCCTGCACGAGGGGCACCGGGAGCTGCTGCGGGCCGCGCGCGAGCAGGCCGACCACGTGATCGCCACGATCTTCGTCAACCCGCTCCAGTTCGGGCCCAACGAAGACTTCGACCGGTACCCCCGCACCCTCGACGCCGACGTCGCGGTCTGCGCGGAGGCCGGGGTCGACCTGGTCTTCGCGCCCGACCGCGACGAGATGTACCCCTCCGGCGAGCCGATGGTCCGGGTCAACCCCGGCGAGCTGGGCGAGCGGCTGGAGGGGGCGAGCCGGCCCGGCTTCTTCCACGGCGTGCTCACCGTGGTGCTCAAGCTCCTCCAGGTCACCCGTCCTGACCTGGCGTTCTTCGGCGAGAAGGACTACCAGCAGCTCACGCTCGTACGGCGGATGGTGCGCGACCTCGACGTGCCGGTGCGGATCGTGGGCGTGCCGACCGTACGCGAGCCGGACGGCCTCGCCCTCTCCAGCCGCAACCGCTACCTGACGCCCGCCGAGCGCGCGGCCGCGCTCACCCTTTCGGGCGCGCTGCGGGCCGGTGCCGAGGCCGCCGCGCAGGGGCGGGACGGCGAGGCCGTGGCCCGCGCCGCGTTCGACTCGGACGCCGCCAAGCTGGACTACCTGGTGCTCACCGATCCCGATCTCGGCCCGCCCCCGGCCGAGGGCCCCGCGCGGCTGCTCGTCGCGGCGTGGGTCGGCAGCACGCGGCTCATCGACAACGTGGCTGTCGAGGTTGCATCCTCGACGTAACGTTGAGGAACGTCACTCGCCGGTCGCTTCGGGGAAAACAGGTGTCGCCGAGGTGACGTAAGCTCGGCCGTCCGGACAGCTGTGCCCTGGGGAGGACGCACGATGCGACGGTGGATCGCCGCGATCGCGTTAGGCGGCGCGACGGCTCTGATGCTCTCCGGCTGTGGAAACCCCGCAGGCGTCGACGGCGACCTGACCGACGACTGGGGGGCGGTCGCCGAGCCCAAGCCCTTCACCCCGCCGGCCGAGGTCTGCCACAGCAGCGACTTCGCCGACGTGGCCTACCTCTCCTCGTTCAACCCGGTCGACTGCGGCAGCGCGCACCGGCTGGAGACGGTGCACGTCGGGCAGTTCTCCGGCAGCGCCGCCAGCGCGTCCGCGCCCCCGGCGAAGGGGTCGCCCGAGATCCGCACCGCATACGCCGAGTGCGACAGCAAGACCAAGGAGTACGTCGGCAGCGACTGGCGCAACGGCCGGCTGTGGCTGGGCGTGGTGCTTCCCTCGCCGCAGGCGTGGAGCGGCGGCTCGCGGTGGTTCCGGTGCGACCTCACCGAGGTGACCAACGTCGAGGACAACGGCGACACCACCAGCCGCAGCGGCAGCCTCAAGGGCGTGCTCAAGGCGGGCTCGCCCCTCTTGCTCGGCTGCTACCAGGTCAAGCTCGCCCGCGACAGCAGCATCGACACGATGCCGGCGACCGAGTGCACCAAGGATCACAACAGCGAGTTCGTCGGCGTCTACAACGCGCCAGACGGGGCCTACCCGAGCAAGAGCGCCGACTGGGACAAGATGCACAACGAGTGCCGCAAGATCATCGCCAAGTACGCGGGCGTGCCCAACGACGGCAACCTGAAGTACCGCACCGGTGTGGTCTCGCTCCCCGGCAACCAGGACGAGTGGAATGGCGGCAACCGGGGCGTCCGCTGCTACCTGTGGCTCAGCGAGCGCAAGGTCAACCGCTCGATGAAGGGCGCCGGACCCAACGGCCTCCCCATCCAGTACGAGAACTAGTCACTGATCACAGTCTCCGCCGTACGCGGGCGCGCGATGGTTGACTGGTCGGATGGATGTCGCACTGCCCGTGCTGCCCCGGCGGCTCGGCGCCCCGGAGCCGGGGTGGTTCGAGACGACCGACGTGGTGGTGGTCGGCTCGGGCATCGCGGGCCTGACCGCGGCCCTGCACCTGCGCGAGGCCGGCCTGCACGTGACCGTGGTGACCAAGGTCAACATCGATGACGGCTCGACCCGGTGGGCGCAGGGCGGCATCGCGGCCGTACTCGACCCGCTGGACACTCCCGCCGCCCATGCCGCTGACACGGTCGTCGCCGGCGTCGGGCTCTGCGACCCGGCCGCGGTCGAGGTGCTGGTCGAGGAGGGGCCGCTGCGGGTACGCGAGCTGATGCGCCTCGGCGCCGAGTTCGACCGCAACCCGGACGGCTCGCTGATGCTCACCCGGGAGGGCGGGCACCGGGCCAACCGCATCGTGCACGCGGGCGGCGACGCGACCGGCGCGGAGGTGCAGCGGGCCCTGCACGCGGCCGTGGGACGCGACCCCTGGATCCGCCTGGTCGAGCACGCGCTGGTGCTCGACCTGCTCCGCGCGCCGGACGGGCGGGCCTGCGGGATCACCCTCCACGTGCTCGGTGAGGGCAGCGAAGACGGCGTCGGCGCGATCCTCGGCCGCGCGGTGGTGCTCGCGACCGGCGGCATGGGACAGATCTTCTCCGCCACCACCAACCCGTCGGTGTCCACCGGTGACGGCGTCGCGCTCGCGCTCCGGGCCGGGGCGGTGGTGACCGATGTGGAGTTCGTGCAGTTCCATCCGACGTCGTTCGTGGGCGGGGACGTCCACGAGACCCAGCGACCCCTCATCTCCGAGGCGCTGCGCGGGGAGGGCGCCCACCTGGTCGACGGCGACGGCAAGCGGTTCATGGTCGGGCAGCACGAGCTGGCCGAGCTGGCCCCGCGTGACGTGGTCGCCAAGGGGATCCACCGGGTGATGCTGGCCAGCGGTGCCGACCACGTGTACCTCGACGCCCGCCACCTGCCGGACGTACAGCGCCGCTTCCCGACGATCACCGCCGCCTGCCTGGCCGCCGGCATCGACCCGACCGTCGATCTCATCCCGGTCGCGCCGGCCGCGCACTACGCCTCCGGCGGGGTACGCACCGACCTGCACGGCCGCAGCTCCATCCCCGGCCTGTACGCCTGCGGCGAGGTCGCCTGCACCGGCGTGCACGGCGCCAACCGGCTGGCCAGCAACTCCCTGCTGGAAGGGCTCGTGTTCGCCCGCCGGATCGCCGAGGACGTGGCCCGCGACCTGCCCCCGCAGGCCGAGCCGGCGGCGGTCGAGGGCGAGCCGGGCTGGGTCGTCGGCGAGGAGGCCCGTACTCCCCTCCAGGAGGCGATGACCCGGGGCGCCGGCGTGCTCCGCTCGGCCGACTCGCTCGCCATCGCGGCGAAGGAGCTGACCCGGCTCGGCGGCACGAGGGGCGCGCCCCGTACCGCGTCGTGGGAGGCGACCAACCTGCTCACCGTGGCGTCCACGCTGGTCGCGGCCGCGTACGTCCGGCGGGAGACGCGCGGCTGCCACTGGCGGGAGGACTTCCCGTCGGCGAGCGACGAGTGGCTGGGCCACCTGCTCGGCGGTATCGCGCCGGGCGGCGAGGTCGTGGAGAGCTGGGAGAAGCTGTGAACGAGTCCACTGTGGAAGCCCTTCGTGCCGCCGGACTCGACCCGGCCGAGGTAACCAGCATCGTGCGTACCGCGCTGGAGGAAGACCTCGGCCCGTCCCGGCTGGACGTCACGAGCCTCGCCACCATCCTTGAAGACCAGGTGGACACCGCTGAGGTGGTGGCCAGGGCGGACGGGGTGGTCGCGGGCTTGGCGGTCGCCGCCGCCGTGTTCGAGGAGACGGACGCCCGTACCAGATGGGAGAGCCGAGCCCTCGATGGTGAGCGAGTGGCCCGCGGCGCGGTGCTGGCCACGGTGACCGGCCCGACCCGGGCCCTGCTCACGGCGGAGCGCACGGCGCTCAACCTGCTCTGCCGGATGTCCGGGGTGGCGACGCACACGCGGGCGTGGGCCGACCAGCTCGCCGGCACCAAGGCGACGGTGCTGGATACCCGCAAGACCACGCCGGGGCTGCGGGCGCTGGAGAAGTACGCGGTGCGCGCCGGCGGTGGCACCAACAAGCGCATGGGCCTCTACGACGTCGCCATGATCAAGGACAACCACAAGGTGGCGGCGGGCGGGCTGACGGCGGCGTACCGGCGCGTGCGCGAGCTCTTCCCGGACGTGCCGGTACAGGTCGAGGTCACCACGGTGGCCGAGGCGGTGGAGTCGGTCGAGGCGGGCGCGGACTTCCTGCTCTGCGACAACATGACGCCCGATCTACTGCGGCAGGTGGTCCTGGCGGTCGGCGACCGGGCCGAGCTGGAGGCCACCGGCGGGCTGACGCTGGGGGTCGCGGCGGAGTTCGCGGCGACCGGCGTCGACTACCTCTCGGTGGGGGGCCTCACCCACTCCTCGCCTATCTTGGATATCGCCCTGGACCTGCGCCGGTAAGAGGTAGCGCGTGCTGCTCTGCATTGACATCGGTAACACCAACACGGTGCTCGCCACCTTCGACGGCGACAAGCTGGTCCACTCCTGGCGGATCAAGACCGATGCCCGCTCGACCGCCGACGAGCTGGGGCTCAAGCTGCGTGGCCTGCTCGCCGGCGACGCCGTGGAGATCACCGGCGTGGCGGCCTGCTCGACCGTGCCGGCGGCGCTCCGCTCGCTGCGTACGATGCTGAGCCGCTACTACGGCGACACGCCCAGCGTGATCGTCGAGCCGGGCGTGAAGACCGGCGTGCAGTTGGCGATCGACAACCCCAAGGAGGTCGGCTCCGACCGCGTGGTCAACACGCTGGCCGCGCACACGATCTACGGCGGCCCCTCGATCGTGGTCGACTTCGGCACCACCACCAACTTCGACGTGATCAGCGCGCGCGGCGAGTTTTTGGGCGGGGCGTTCGCGCCGGGGATCGAGATCTCCTTCGACGCGCTGGCCGCCCGCGCTGCCCAGCTCCGCAAGGTCGAGCCGACCAAGCCGCGTTCGGTGATCGGCAAGAACACGGTCGAGTGCCTCCAGTCCGGCATGTACTTCGGCTTCGCCGGCCAGGTCGACCGGATCGTCGAGCGGATGGCGGAGGAGCTGGGGCCGCTGCGCGCGGTGATCGCCACCGGCGGGCTGGCACCGGTCGTGATCGAAGAGTGCCGCACGATCACGCACCACGAGCCGATGATCACGCTCATCGGCCTGCGCATGGTCTACGAGCGCAACACCTGATCCACGAGCGGCGGGCCACCTACGCGCGGCGCGCGCGGAAGACGATCACGCGGTACGGCACCTCGAAGCTCGCCCGCCCGGCCAGCGCGGGGTGCGTGGCGGTGAGTTCGCGCACCTCCGCCGCGATCCTGGCCCGGCTCTCCGGCGAGGCGGTGAGGAAGTACGAGCGGGTCGAGAGCATCGAGATCAGGCTCTCCGTCGTACGCGTCTCGCGGTGCGTGAACTCCGTCCGCTCGACCGGCCCGAACAGGCCGCCCAGCTCCGGCACCACGGTCGGCTCGGGTTCGCAGGTGCCCCGGTTGTCGGGCGTGCCGTGTGCGATCCGGGACAGCTCGGCGACCCACGGCTCGCGGTCGTCGCGATGGTTCCAGATCGCGCCGAAGCAGCCGCCTGGGCGCAGCAGCCGGGCGATCTCCGGATGGGCGCGATCCCGGTCGAACCAGTGGTATGCCTGCCCGGCCACCACCGCGTCGGCGCTCGCGTCCGGCAGCGGCACGGCCTCCGCGAACCCCGCCAGCGGGGTCACGCCCTCGGTCGAGGCGGCGAGCTGGGCGCGCATGCCGGCGTCGGGCTCGACCGGTGTGACCTGGTATCCCGCCACGCGCACCACGCGGGTCAGCTTGCCCGTGCCGGCGCCCAGGTCGACGACCTCGGCCGGCGGTGGCCGGCCGATCGCCCACCGCACCGCTTCGACCGGATAGGTGGGCCGGAAGCGGTCGTACTCCGCAGCCGCCGCCCCGAAGGAGAGGGCGTGTGTTCGATCAGCCATCGGTTATCGACGGTACCCGTACCCAGGTTACGAGTACCCTCGTGGCGAATCCGTCTTCTTAATTGAGAAAGCTGTGCCGTGACTGAGTCGACTCCTGCCGCCGTTGACCCCGCCGAGGACCTTCCCGAGCAGATGCGGGTGCGCCGGTCGAAGCGGGATCGGATGCTCGCCGATGGGGTGGAGCCCTACCCGCTGGGTTACCCGCGCACCACCACCCTTGCCCAGATCCGCGAGCGGTACGCCGACCTGCCCATCGATACGGCCACCGGCGACACGGTCTCCGTGACCGGCCGCGTGATCTTCATTCGCAACAGCGGCAAGCTGTGCTTCGCCACGCTTCGGGAAGGTGACGGCACCGAGCTTCAGGCGATGCTCTCGCTCGACCGGGTCGGTGCCGAGCGGATGGAGGAATGGAAGCGGCTCGTCGATCTCGGTGATCATGTGGGGATCACGGGCGAGGTGATTACGAGCCGACGGGGCGAACTCTCCGTACTCGCCGATTCGTGGACGATGACCGCCAAGGCGCTCCGCCCGTTGCCAGTGGCGCACCGCCCGCTGAGCGAAGAGGCGCGGGTCCGCCAGCGCTATGTGGATCTCGTCGTCCGGCCGCAGGCGAGGGAAACCGTACGTACCCGCTCCACGGTCGTGCGGAGCCTGCGTGACTCGCTTCACTCCCGGGACTACCTGGAGGTCGAGACGCCGATGCTCCAGTTGCTGCACGGCGGCGCGGCGGCCCGGCCATTCGTGACTCACAGCAATGCGTTGGATACTGATCTGTATCTGCGAATCGCACCAGAGCTATTCCTGAAGCGCTGTGTGGTTGGTGGGATCGAGCGAGTCTTCGAGATCAACCGCAACTTCCGGAATGAGGGAGTTGACTCATCGCACTCTCCCGAGTTCGCGATGCTCGAGGCGTACCAGGCGTACGCCGACTACGACACGATGGGCACGCTGACCCGCGAGTTGGTACAGGAAGCTGCGCGTGCGACCTTTGGGTCCCATGTTGTTAGGCATGTCGACGGCGCTGAGTACGACCTCGGCGGTCAGTGGCGCTCTGTAACCCTCTACGGCGTCCTTTCCGAGGCGCTCGGTGAGGAGGTTACGGTCCGTACGGACATGGCGCGCCTGGTTCAGTACGCCGAGAAGCACAATCTGCCCGTGTCGCCCAAGTGGGGGCCGGGCAAACTCGCCGAGGAACTCTTCGAGGAGCTCGTCGTACCAAACCTCGTGCTGCCCACGTTCGTGCGGGACTACCCGGAGGAGACTTCGCCCCTGACCCGCGCACACCGCGACCAGCCCGGCCTCGCCGAGAAGTGGGACCTGTACGCGTTCGGCGTCGAGCTGGCCACCGCCTACTCGGAGCTTGTCGATCCGGTGGAGCAGCGGGAACGACTGGTCCGGCAGGCGCAGTTGGCCGCGAAGGGTGACGACGAGGCGATGCGCTTGGACGAAGACTTCCTCCGGGCCATGGAATACGGGATGCCACCCTCCGGCGGGATGGGAATGGGAATCGACAGGCTCCTCATGGCGCTCACCGGCCTCGGTATTCGCGAAACCATCCTGTACCCGCTGGTCCGACCCGAGTAGATTTCTTCGATCCTATTGACGGGTGGAGCATCTTCCAAGCTATTGTTCTCTTGTTTGCGGGAGGAACCCTGCTCGGAAGGATAGCGGCCCGTGGCCAAGCAGATCATTCACAAGTTGGTCGACGACCTGGACGGCGGCGACGCGGACGAGACGGTCAAGTTCTCGCTCGACGGCGTTCAGTACGAGATCGACCTGTCCAAGAAGAACGCCGACAAATTGCGGGAGGCAATCGCCCCATACGCGGCGGCCGGTTCAAAGATCGGTCGCGGTGGCGTCGTCGTGGGTGGTCGCGCCGCCCGTGGGCGGGGTGGAGCCGCCGCGGATCGTGAGCAAAACAAGGCGATCCGCGCTTGGGCGAAGAAGGAAGGCAAGGAGATCTCGGACCGGGGCCGGATCCCCCAGGAGATCGTCGACGAGTACCACGCGAAGGCGGGCCGCTGAGCTTCGCCACCGCGACCGGACCCGGCAACGGGCCCGTGGCGTGATACGCCGCGGGCCCGCCCGCATCTGCCGGGGGCGCGACTCGCCGGGGTGACTTCCCGTAGACCGGAGTCGAGTGGGCCGGCGGGGCCGAGTGGCGATCATGGTCGCGCGGGCGCGTAGATACCGTCAGAAGGGCCTCCAGCGAGTTTCGACCGGAATTCGTTGGAGGCCCTCGGCGTTGCCTACCCGGAGCGGGTCGATACGAGCGCCAGACCCGTGACCCCGCAATCCCCGGTGGCGTTGTCCACAGCGGTGGACGAAGTTGTCCACAGGCTGTGGATGGCCGAGTGGGCGAGCTGTGGATTTCGCTCTCCGCGTAGCGGTCAGGGCGGGGGAACAGCGAACCAGCGCGCACAGTTGGGGAAAACGTCGCGGACGTGGGCCAGTCCGGCACGCACGGCACGAGCAGAGTCGGTCCGCGGCGATAGAGTATTGACACGGACGCCCCGACGAGGCGTCCCCGGCGCTGGCCCCGCCAAGATCATGGCGCACGGCACGTGAGGAGCACGAGGGCATGTTCGAGCGGTTCACCGACCGAGCGCGACGGGTTGTCGTCCTGGCTCAGGAAGAAGCCCGGATGCTCAACCACAACTACATCGGCACGGAGCACATCCTGCTGGGTCTCATCCACGAGGGTGAGGGCGTCGCCGCCAAGGCTCTGGAGAGCCTGGGCATCTCTCTTGAGGGCGTCCGCCAGCAGGTGGAAGAGATCATCGGCCAGGGTCAGCAGGCGCCGAGCGGGCACATTCCGTTCACGCCGCGGGCCAAGAAGGTGCTGGAGCTCTCGCTGCGTGAGGCGTTGCAGCTCGGTCACAACTACATCGGCACGGAGCACATCCTGCTCGGGCTGATCCGGGAGGGTGAGGGCGTCGCCGCCCAGGTGCTGGTCAAGCTCGGCGCCGACCTCAACCGGGTGCGCCAGCAGGTGATCCAGCTCCTGTCCGGCTACCAGGGCAAGGAGCCGGCCGCGGCCGGTGCCGCGGCGGGCGAGGCAGCGCCGTCGACGTCGCTGGTGCTGGACCAGTTTGGTCGCAATCTGACCCAAGCGGCCCGCGAGGGCAAGCTCGACCCGGTCATCGGGCGTGAGAAGGAGATCGAGCGGGTGATGCAGGTGCTCTCCCGCCGCACCAAGAACAACCCGGTCCTGATCGGCGAGCCCGGCGTGGGCAAGACCGCCGTGGTGGAGGGTCTGTCCCAGCGGATCGTCAAGGGCGAGGTGCCCGAGACGCTCAAGGACAAGCAGCTCTACACGCTCGACCTCGGTGCGCTGGTCGCCGGCTCCCGCTACCGCGGTGACTTCGAGGAGCGCCTGAAGAAGGTGCTCAAGGAGATCCGCACCCGGGGCGACATCATCCTGTTCATCGACGAGATCCACACCTTGGTCGGCGCTGGTGCCGCCGAGGGCGCGATCGACGCGGCGAGCATCCTCAAGCCGATGCTGGCCCGTGGCGAGCTGCAGACCATCGGCGCCACGACGCTCGACGAGTACCGCAAGCACCTCGAGAAGGACGCGGCGCTCGAGCGGCGGTTCCAGCCGATCCAGGTGGGTGAGCCCTCGCTGGCGCACACCATCGAGATCCTCAAGGGGTTGCGTGATCGCTACGAGGCCCACCACCGGGTCTCGATCACCGACGCCGCGCTGGTGGCGGCCGCCACGCTCGCCGATCGGTACATCTCCGACCGCTACCTGCCGGACAAGGCGATCGACCTGATCGACGAGGCCGGTGCCCGCATGCGCATCCGCCGGATGACCGCGCCGCCAGACCTGCGTGACTTCGACGAGCGGATCGCCCAGGTCCGCCGCGACAAGGAGTCCGCGATCGACGCGCAGGACTTCGAGCGGGCCGCCCAGCTGCGTGACAAGGAAAAGCAGTTGCTGGGCCAGAAGGCGCAGCGGGAGAAGGAGTGGAAGGCGGGCGACCTCGACGTCGTCAGTGAGGTCGACGACGAGCAGATCGCCGAGGTCCTCGCCAACTGGACCGGCATCCCGGTCTACAAGCTGACCGAGGAGGAGACCTCCCGGCTGCTGCGGATGGAAGACGAGCTGCACAAGCGGGTCGTCGGCCAGGAAGACGCCGTCAAGGCCGTCTCCAAGGCCATCCGCCGTACTCGGGCGGGCCTCAAGGACCCGAAGCGCCCCTCGGGCTCGTTCATCTTCGCCGGCCCGTCCGGTGTGGGTAAGACCGAGCTGTCCAAGGCGCTCGCGGAGTTCCTGTTCGGCAGCGAGGACGCGCTGATCCAGCTCGACATGTCCGAGTTCCACGACCGCTATACGGTGTCCCGCCTGGTCGGTGCCCCGCCCGGATACGTCGGTTACGACGAGGGCGGCCAGCTGACCGAGAAGGTGCGCCGGCGGCCGTTCTCGGTGGTCCTGTTCGACGAGATCGAAAAGGCGCACCCGGACGTCTTCAACACCCTTCTCCAGATCCTGGAGGACGGGCGGCTGACCGACGGTCAGGGTCGCATCGTCGATTTCAAGAACACGGTGATCATCCTGACCACCAACCTGGGTACGCGCGATGTGGCCAAGGCGGTGTCGCTGGGCTTCCAGGCTTCGGAAGACTCGGATTCCAACTACGAGCGGATGAAGCAGAAGGTCAACGACGAGCTCAAGCAGCACTTCCGGCCGGAGTTCCTCAACCGGATCGACGACACGATCGTGTTCCACCAGCTGCGCGAGAACGAGATCCTCGAGATCGTCGACATCATGATCGCGCGGATCGAGACGCAGCTGCGTAACAAGGACATGAGCATGGAGTTGACCGACAACGCCAAGAAGTACCTGGCGAAGAAGGGCTTCGACCCGGTGCTCGGTGCTCGGCCGCTGCGTCGCACGATCCAGCGCGACATCGAGGACAACCTGTCCGAGCGGATCCTGTTCAACGAGCTGAAGCCGGGCCAGATCGTGGTCGTCGACTGCGAGGGCGACCCGGCCGACGTCGACAAGTCCAAGCTGGTGTTCCGCGGTGCGGACAAGCCGGTCGAGGTGCCCGATGCGGTGCCCGCCGACCTGGGCAGCGCCGCTGAGGCCGCGGAGTAGCGGCAGCACCGACAGCGAGAGGGGCGGTTCCCGAAAGGGGCCGCCCCTTTCCGCGTCCACGTCCAAACGGCGCCAGCGCGTCGGGGACTGGCGGTTACGCTTCGCCGGCCAGTGCGTACCGGCCCGTGCCCGCCGCCGACACCAGGCCGTCGTCGAGCAGGCTGCGCAGCGCCCGGTCACGCTGCACGGCGTCGGCCCACACCAGGTCGAGCTGCCCCGCCGGTACGGGCCCGCGCGCCTCGCGCAGCACCGCGAGCAGAAGACCGCGAACCTGGCGGTCCGTCCCCGCGTATTGCTGTGGGCGGCGGGTTGGCCCGGTGGGCGTTGGCCGGCCCTCCGCCCGCCAGCCGCACATGTCCACCACGGGGCAGTCGGCGCAGCGTGGCGAGCGCGCGGTGCACACGACCGCGCCCAACTCCATGAACGCCGCGCTCGCCCGGGCCGCCCGCGCCGGCTCGACCGGTAGCAGCGCCTCGGTGTCGGCCAGGTCGGCGGGCGTGGTGGTGGCACCGGCGTCCGCCTTGCCCCGGCTGGCCCGGGCCACGAAGCGCCGTACGTTTGTGTCGACCACCGGCTGCCGCTGCCCGTACGCGAAAGCCGCCACCGCCCGCGCCGTGTACGCCCCCACGCCCGGCAGCGCGAGCAGCGCGTCGAGATCGGCGGGCACCTCGCCGCCGTGCCGCGCCACCATCGCCACCGCGCACTCGTGGAGCCGCATCGCCCGGCGGGGGTAGCCGAGCCGCCCCCACATCCGGATCGCCTCGGCCGGTGTGTCCGCCGCGAGGGCGGCCGGCTCGGGCCAGCGCGCCAGCCACGCCTCGTACGCGGGGAGCACGCGTACGACCGGCGTCTGCTGGAGCATGATCTCGCTGACCAGCACCGCCCAGGCAGTGGTGCCCGGAGCGCGCCAGGGCAGGTCACGGGCGTTGGCGTCGAACCACTCGATGGCGGCGTCGGCCAGGTCGGTCTCAGGCATTTCCCTCCTCGGGCGCCGCTGGCCCACGAAACGGCCAACCAGCGCCTGGAAACACAGCGGGTCGATCCTGCCACGCGCGAGCGCATCGGGCAGACTCGCACCCGTGAAGGCATCCCAGGAAGACGCTCCGCCTCGCCCCACGGTTTCCGAGCGGCCCCGCGGCGAGCTGGCGATCACGGTGATCGGCCAGGACCGACCGGGCATCGTCGCGGATGTCTCCGAGGCGCTCGCCCGGCTCGGCGCCAACCTGACCGACTCGACGATGACCCGCCTGCGCGGCCACTTCACCTGGACGCTGGTGTGCAGCGGCCCGGGCGCCGCCGAGGTCGAGGCCGCGCTCGCCCCGGTCGCCGCCGACGGCCGGCTGCTGGCGACGGTACGGGAGGTCGGTGCCGAGGTCGAGGCGACGGTGGCCGGCGAGCCGCACCTGATGAGCGTGCACGGCGCCGACCGCCTCGGCATCGTGGCGGCGGTGACCCGCGTGCTCGCCGAGGTGGGCGGCAACATCACCGACCTCACGACCCGGCTCAGCGGCCCGCTCTACGTGCTCGTGGCCGAGGTGGACCTCCCGCCCGGCACCGCCGAGAGCGTCGCCAAGCGGCTCGCTGAGGTGGCCGCCAGGCTCGACGTCGAGGTGACCCTCCGCGCCACGGAAACGGATGTGCTGTGACCGAGCCGTTCCACGGCTGGACGCCGGAGGCGCTCGGTGAGCCCGGCGAGGTACGGCCCGTGGTCAAGGCGCCCGACGCGGTGCTGAGCCGGGCGGGCACCGAGGTCGACCCGGTCGACCCCAAGGTGGTGCGCCTCGCCGCCGACCTGATGGCGACCATGCGCGTGTCGCCCGGCTGCGTCGGCCTCGCCGCGCCCCAGATCGGAGTCTCCGCGCAGGTCTTCGTGGTCGACGTGAGCGGCCATCCCAAGGCGGCCACGCTGCATGGCGCGTTCGCCCTGTGCAACGCCAAGGTGGTCGAGGCGAGCCGATGGCGTCCCGGGCGCGAGGGTTGCATGTCGGTGCCCGACCTCACCGGCGACGTCAAGCGCGCCGCGCGTGTGGTGGTCGAGGCGGTCCTGCCCGGTACTGGCGAGCCGGTGCGGCTCACCACCGACGCGTTCGAGGCCCGCGCACTGCAACACGAGATCGACCACTGTGCCGGCCTGCTCTTCCTCGACCGGGTCGCCGGCGCGCACGCGATTCACCAACGCAAGGTCTACCTGTAGCCGGCGACTCCGAGGCCGGACGGCGCGTGGCGGTGGGCGTAGATGAAACCGCCGCGGGCGGCGCGTCGTCGGGATCCTCGCGGTCGACCCCGATACCGTGAGGGCATCATGAGACTGACGGTTGGTCCTCTTCCTTCCGCCGTCTATTGGCGGCGTCGCGCCATTGTGCTCGGTGCCCTCTTCCTCGTCCTTCTGGTGCTCTTCACGACCTGTCGCGGGGGCGACGGCTCGGGCGCGAGCAAGACCAGCGCGACGAGTACGCCGACTCCCGACGCCACCGACACGTCCCCGGCGCCGGATACCGAGGAGTCGCCCGACGCGTCGCCCACCACATCGCCGGCGTCGGTGCCGACCACAGGCGCTCCGGCAGCACCGTCGCCGACCACGGCCGCGGCGCCGGGCAAGGCGCCCGCCGACGGGTGCACCGACACCGAGATCAAGGTGACCCCGGTGCCCGACCTGACCAACGCGCCCGCGGGTCAGACGATCGTCATCAAGCTGCGGATCAAGAACGAGTCAGACCGCGAGTGCTCGCGTGACGTCGGCCCTGACGAGCAGGAGATCTACATCAAGAAGGGCGCGCAGGTCATCTGGTCGTCCGACCGGTGCAGCACCTTCCGGGGCTCCGACGTGAAGCCGTTTACGCCCAACCACGAGATGGAGTTCCGGGTCAGCTGGAACGGTCGGCAGAGCACCGGCTGCCAGAACGGCGCGGCAACGGGCAGCGCTCCCAGCCCTGGCGAATACCAGATCTTCGGCCGGCTCGGCACCGACCTGAGCGCGCCGGTCAAGCTCACCCTCACCTGAGGCCCGTCGCACGCCCCGCTCGGGCTCGACGCCTCGCTCGGGCGCAGGCGCCCAGCGGACGCCTGAGTGGTGCCAGGGCGCAGGGCAGGCCCTTAGACGTATCGCTCCAGGATCGACGCCTCGGCCAGGCGGGAGAGGCCCTCGCGCACGCCGCGGGCCCGGGCGTCGCCGACCCCGTCGACCGCCTGGAGATCCTCGACCGTGGCGCCGAGCAGCCGCTGGAGGCTCCCGAAGTGCCCGACCAGCCGGTCGACCACTGTGCCGGGCAGGCGCGGCACCTTGGCAAGCAGGCGGAAGCCGCGCGGGCTGACCGCCGCGTCGAGCGAGTCGGAGGCGCCGGGGTAGCCGATCGCCTTCGCGACCGCGACCAGATCGATCATCTCGGTGGCGGTGAGCAGGTCGAGCTCGACCAGCGCCTCGTCGAGCGTGCGCGCCTTGCGCCCGGCCGGCAGGTAGTCGCGGATGACCAGCGTACGGTCGGCGTCGACACCGGCCATCAGCTCGTCGAGCTGGAGGGCGAGCAGGCGGCCGTCGGTGCCCAGCTCCACTACGTATCCGGCGATCTCGTCGGCGATGCGGCGGACCATCTCCAGCCGCTGCACCACGGCGACCGCGTCGCGGACGGTCACCAGGTCTTCGATCTCCAGTGCGGAGAGAGTGCCGGAGACCTCGTCGAGCCGCAGCTTGTAGCGCTCCAGCGTCTGAAGTGCCTGGTTGGCCCGGGAGAGGATGGCGGCCGAGTCGTCGAGCACGTGGCGCTGCCCGTTGACGTACAGCCCGATAATGCGCATCGACTGGCTGACCGAGATGACCGGAAAGCCGGTCTGCTTGGCGACCCGCTCCGCGGTGCGGTGCCGCGTGCCCGACTCCTCCGAAGGGATGGACGGATCGGGCATAAGGTGCACAGCGGCGCGTACGATGCGCGTGCCGTCGCTGGAGAGCACCACCGCACCGTCCATCTTGCACAGTTCGCGCAGGCGAGTGGCGGAGAACTCGACGTCGAGCGGGAAGCCGCCCGTGCACAGCGACTCGACCACCTTGTCGTGGCCGAGGACGATCAGCGCACCGGTGCGCCCCCGCAGGATCCGCTCCAGCCCATCGCGCAGGGCGGTGCCCGGCGCCATCAACGCCAGATTGGCGCGCAGGGGGTCACCTCCTGAGGCTGGGCCCGCGGCCGGGCCGGGCACGGCGGCCGCTCCAGCGCTGGCAGTGCGCGTGGGCGAGCCGACCACGCCCGCGCGGCCGGCCAGGCTGGCGGCGGCGGTCCTGTTCGCATCGCGGTCGATCGGCACGGGCACAGTCTACGGACCGTCATCCGACCTGTGCTGTTGCGGTTCGGCGGCAGATCCGTAGCGTGACGTCGACTAACTGGTGGTTACCATCGAACCCCTTTCCGACCTCCAGTCGCGCCTGCGGCTCGGAGGGGAAGGTCAGGGGTGGATGACGCCCGATCCAGGCTGAAGAAGATCGATGGCGTGCGATCCTACTCAGCCGAGGCGCGCGCCGCCCACTGCAGCGCGGACCGCACGTTGGGCACCTCGACAACGCGTATGCCCTTGGTGCGCACACCCGTGGCGTCTGGCCCGCAGCCGGTCGGCACCAGCGCGAACGTGAAGCCGAGCCGGGCCGCCTCGGCCAGCCGGCGGGGCACCGCACCGACCCGGCGCACCTCGCCGGTGAGCCCCACCTCGCCGATCGCGACCAGGTGCGGGGCGACCGCGAGGTCGAGGCCGCCGGAGGCGACGGCGAGCGCGACCGCGAGGTCGGCGGCGGGCTCGACGACCCGGATGCCGCCGACCGTGGCCGCGAAGACCTCGCGGTCGTGCAGCTTGAGGCTGTCGGTGCGGCGCTGGAGCACGGCGAGCACCATCGCGAGTCGGGCACTGTCCAGCCCGGACACCGTGCGCCGGGGCGAGCCGGGCACGGCCGCGCCGATCAGCGCCTGCACCTCGGTGACCAGGGCTCGCCGCCCCTCCATCGCCACCGTCACGCAGGTGCCCGGGACCGGCTCGCTGGACCGGGTGAGGAAGAGACCGGACGGGTCGGGCAGGCTGGTGATGCCGCCCTCGTGCATCTCGAAGCAGCCCACCTCGTCAGCGGTGCCGAACCGGTTTTTCACGCCCCGCACCAGGCGCAGCGACGAGTGCTTGTCGCCCTCGAAGTGGAGCACGACGTCGACCAGGTGCTCGAGCACGCGGGGGCCGGCGACCTGACCGTCCTTTGTGACGTGGCCGACGAGCACGGTGGCGATGCCCCGCTCCTTGGCGACCGAAACCAGCGCCGCGGTGACCGCGCGCACCTGGGTCACCCCGCCGGGCACGCCCTCGGTGCCGGAGGTGGAGATGGTCTGCACCGAGTCGAGCACGAGCAACCCGGGCTTGACCGCGTCGAGGTGGCCGAGCACGGCGCTCAGGTCGCTCTCGGAGGCGAGGTAGAGCCGCTCGTGGAGCGTGCCCATGCGCTCGGCCCGCAGGCGCACCTGGCTCACCGACTCTTCGCCGCTGACCACCAGCGACGGGCTGCCGGCCCCGGCCGCCCACTGCTGGGCGACGTCGAGCAGCAGCGTCGACTTCCCGACGCCGGGCTCGCCTGCGAGCAGCACGACCGCGCCGGGCACCAGGCCGCCGCCGAGCACTCGGTCGAGCTCGGTGACGCCGGTGGGGCGGGCCCGCGCCGGAGTCGCGCTGATCTCCGCGATCGGCCGCGCCGGCTCGGACGGCATGCGCGAGCTGACCACGCGACCCGCCGCGATCGGGGCGGTGACGGTGCACTCGACGACCGAGCCCCACTCGCCACACTCGGGGCAGCGCCCGACCCACTTGGGGGGCTGGTGCCCGCAGGCGTCGCACTCATAGGCCGGGCGCGGCTCACGCGCCGCGGGACGGGCCCGGGCGGGCCCGCGCGGCACAGATCTCGACGTCGTCACACCAGCACGTTAACCAGCAGGTACGACGAAAGCGCGCTCAGTGCCCGCCTTCGTCCGGCACGGCCGAGCCGCGCGGCACCAGGGTGAGCGGCGTGCCCACCGGCACCGGCAGGGTCAGCGTCTGACCGCCACCGAAGTCGAAAAGCAGCTCGACGTTTTCGCCCGGCTTGAGTGCCGCGTTGAGCCCGACCAGCTGGACGAACTGCGTCCCGCCGGAGGTCAGCGCGGCGAAGCTGCCGGGCGCGATCCGCACCGTGGCCGGGCGCGGGGCCGGCGGCTCGGCGGACGGGGTCGGCTCGGTGGTGGCCGGCGTGCTCGGCGTACCCGAGGGGGCGACCGTGCCGGACGGAGTCGCGGTGGCCGACGGGATCGCGGTGGCGGACGGCGTGGCTGTGGCCGAGGGCGTGGGCGACGCGGACGGCGACGGTGTGCCGAGCGCGCCCGCGACCAGGGTGACCGACTTGGCGTCCGGGCTCGTCACGGTGACCGTGACCGCCTGCTCGGTGTCGTTGAAGATGTGGAGGTCGAGCGGTGCGTCCGCGCCCGCCGCGTAACCCCCCTCGTGGTAGACCACGACCGCGTTGCGGACCGACAGGTTGCCGTTGGTGCCGGCGACGTCGCCGTTGGCGCCCGGCACCGAGGGCACCTTCACAGCGGTCTCGGCGATCTGTCCTGCGCTGCACCCGGATGCCAGCAGGGCGGTCGCCATGGCCGCACCAGCCAGGAGCGTCATCGAGCGCCTCACGTCGGTCCTCCCTGTCGTGTCTGACCGCGCCCCAGAGTAGTTGCCCGTGATCGCCCGTTCGCGCCAGGCCCGCCACTTGTGTCCCACGGCCTTTCGCGAGGGGTCGCCGCTGCCCGCGGCGCGCGCCTGTCGGCGGCCGGGGGTCAGACCACGAGGCCGCTCGTCACCAGGAGGACGACATCGATCAGGGCGACCACGAGCACGGCCCGGAACACCGCGACCGGGCGGGCGCCACGGGCGGTGGCCAGGCGGCTGGCGTACCAACCGGCGGGCAGGACCACGGCGGCGGCCGCGACCGCCGCGATGCCGTACCAGCTCGGGCGTCCGGGCGGGCCGAAGACCAGGGTGACGGTGGCCGCGAGGAGCAGCCCGGCGGCGGCCGCCCGGGACCACAGTGGGCCGATGCGGTGCGGGAGGCCACGAACGCCGGTGCGCGCGTCGTCGTCGAGGTCGGGGAGCACGTTGGCGAAGTGCGCGCCGGCACCGAGCAGCCCGCCCGCCGCGATGATCCACAGTGGCGGCGTGGGCGTGCCCGGCAGGGCGAAGAGCACGAACGCGGGCAGGGCGGCGAACGAGAACGCGTACGGCACCACGGACGCCGCCGTGAACTTCAGCGGCCAGTTGTAGAGCAGCGCGCTGAGCAGCGCGGCGGTCATGCAGAGCGCGGCCGGCACGCCGAGCGTGAGGCCCAGCAGCGGCGCGCCCACCGCGGCCACGAGCCCGGCCACGCCCACCGTCCGACGGCTTACCGCGCTGGTCGCGATGGGCTTGTCGGTGCGACCCACGGCGCGGTCCCGCTCGGCGTCGAGCCAGTCATTGGTCCAGCCGACGGCGAGCTGGCTGGCGAGGACGGTCAGGGCGACCAGCGCGGCGCCCGCCGCGTCGTGGCCGACCCCGATGGCGAGGAGAGCGGCGGCGAGGGTCACGGCCAACCCGGGCTCGGGGTGGCTGGCGCGCAGGAGGCCCCACGGCGTACGCATACCGGGAAGTCTGGCCGTTACCGGTGAGTCGTGCCACGCTCGAAGCCATGCCCATCCTGCCGCCCAACGATCCCCGGCAGTACGACGAGCTTGCCGGGGAATGGTGGCGGCCCGATGGCGCCTTCGCGATCCTGCACTGGCTGGCGGAGGCACGCGGACGGCTGGTGCCGCCGGCGGCCCGGCCCGGAGCGATACTCGTCGACATCGGCTGCGGTGGCGGGCTCCTCACCCCGCATGTGGCCGGAAAGGGTTACCGGCACGTCGGGTTCGACCTCACCCGGTCCGCGCTCGACCAGGCGGCGGCGCACGGCCTCACTCCGGTGCGGGCCGACGCCGGCGCCCTCCCGCTGGCCGACGGCTGCGCCGACGTGGTCGTCGCGGGCGAGATCCTTGAGCACGTCCCCGACCTGCCCCGGGCCGTCGCCGAGGCGTGCCGCGTGCTGCGTCCCGGTGGGCTGCTCGTGCTCGACACTCTCAATTCGACCGCGCTGAGCCGGCTGGTCGCCGTGAGGCTCGCCGAGCGCATCCGGGGCGTGCCGCGCGGCCTCCACGACCCCGCACTCTTCGTCGATCCGCGGGTATTAGGGCGGGAGTGCGCGCGGCACGGCGTGCGGCTCGCCATCCGCGGCGTACGCCCGACCGTGCCGGCGGTGGTCGGCTGGCTCGCCGGGCTGGGCCGGGGGCGCGGGCGGATCGTCCCCACCTGGTCGGCGGCCATCCTCTACCAGGGGCGGGGCATCAAAGGCGGCCATAGCGACGGGGGCGGCTAGGGCACACGAGAGGGGCAGGGTATGGCAGGTGACGCGATCGGCGCCGCGCGGCGGTTGGCGCCGCGAATGGCGGCACGGGCGGCGGAACACGACCGGGAGGGCTCGTTCCCCGTCGATGACTTCGCCGACCTGCGCGCCGCGGGGCTCTTCGGACTGATGGTGCCGAGCCGGCTGGGCGGCAAGGGGGCGGGCTTCGCGGAGTACGCGACGGTCGCGTACGAGCTGGCCCGGGGCAACGGCGCGACCGCCCTGGTCTTCAACATGCACGCCTCGGTCACCGGCGCGCTGAGCGCGGTCAACGAAGACGTGGCCGAGTCGCTCGGCGTACCCGACGAGGCCCTGGCCGCCCGCGACCGCATGCTCGCCGAGGCGGCCGCCGGATCGTGGTACGGCGTGGCCATGAGCGAGCGCGGCGCCGGCCCGCGCCTGTCCCAGCTCGCGACGATGTACGAGCAGGTCGACGGCGGCTACCACATCAAGGGCTCGAAGACCTTCTGCTCCGGGGCGGGCAACGCGGACGCCTACCTGGTGGCCGCCCGCAGCGCGAGCGACCAGTCGGTGGTGTCGCAGTTCCTCGTACCGGCGACGGCGGGCGGCCTGACCGTCGAGCCCACCTGGGACTCGCTCGGCATGCGCGCCACCGCCTCGCACGACCTGCACATCGACACGGTCGTACCGGACGACACGCTGCTCGGCGGCGTGGAAGGGCTGGCGCTGGTCGTGGCCCAGATGATGCCGCACTGGCTGATCGCGAGCTACGCGGCCGTGTACGTCGGCGTGGCCCAGGCGACCGTCGACGCGGCGGTCGAGCACGTGGTCAAGCGGGGCGTCGCCGAGCTGCCGTCGGTGCGTTCCCGGATCGGTCGCGCCGACGCGGCGGTGGCGGCGACCCGCCTCGTGGTGGCGGAGGCCGCCCGGCGGGTCGACGAGGAGCCCGGTGCCGAGGAGACCAACCGCTGGGTGTGGCGTGCGAAGCTGCTGGCCGGCACCACCGCGGCCGAGGTGGCGGCGTCGATGCTGGAGGCGGCCGGCACCTCCGCCACGCGCCGCGGCCATCCGCTCGAGCGGCTCTACCGCGACGCCCGCTGCGGCTCGCTCCACCCCGCCACCTCCGACGTGTGCGCGGACTGGCTGGGCGTGGCCGCGATCGGCGGCGATCCCGACCGCGAGGGGACCACACCGAGATGGTGAGCGCGACGATGACCGGGCTGGGGATGGCCGTGCCCGCCCAGGCACACCAGGACGAGCTGTGGCGGGGCTTCTTCGTCAACCGCTACGCCGGTACGACCCGGGCGCTCGCCGAGCGGATCTTCGCCAACGCCGGCGTACGCACCCGCAACGCGGTCGCCAACCCCCTGATCGAAGACGTCTCCGGCTGGCCCACCGAGCGGCGCATGACCCGCTACCTGGTCGAGGCGCTGCCGCTCGGCAAGGAGGCGGTCGACCGCGCGCTGGTGGACGCGGGCGTCTCCGCCGCCGACATCGGGCTCTTCGCGGTCTGCTCCTGCACCGGCTACGTCACGCCAGGGCTGGACATCCTGCTCGCCCGGGACATGGGCATGGCGAGTGACACGCAGCGGCTCTTCGTGGGACACATGGGCTGTTACGCGGCGATGCCGGGCATCGGTGCGGCGGCCGACTTCGTGACCGCCCGCGGCCGCCCGGCGCTGCTGCTCTGCAACGAGCTGACCAGCCTGCACCTACAGCCCGCCTCGGCCCGCGTGGATACCCAACAGATCGTCGCCCACGCGCTCTTCTCGGACGCGGCCGCCGCCGTGGTGCTCGTTCCGGGTGACACCGGCGGGTACACGGTCCGCGAGGTCGCCTCGATCACCGACACCTCGACCGCCGACCACATGACCTGGGACGTCACCGATCTCGGCTTCCGGATGGGGCTCTCGCCGCGCGTGCCGCAGGTGCTGTCGGTGCACGTACGCGACTTCATCGACGGGCTGCTCTCCCGCCACGAGCTCGTACTGTCCGATGTGGATGGCTGGGCGGTGCATCCCGGCGGGCCGCGCATCCTCAATGTCGTGGAGCGCGAGCTGGCGCTGCCCCCCGACGCGCTGGGCGTATCCCGGGAGACGCTCGCCACGTACGGCAACTGCTCCTCGCCCACCGTCCTGCTGATCCTGGAGGCGATGCGGCAGCTACCCGACCCGCCGCGCCGAGTGGTGACGCTCGCGTTCGGCCCGGGTCTCACGCTCTACGCGGCACTCCTGGAGCGCACCTGAAGGATCTCTTCCAAGAGACAGATTGGGCTACCGCGATGCCCGTCGCGGTCCTGACCGCCGCTCCCGCAGCCGCACCCTCCGCATTCACACGACCCGCTGTGCGGACCCGGCCGCGCCGCATCGACAAGGTTCACCGGATGTGCCAGCGCCCGCTAGAGTGCCAGCGTGGATCGGACGGACGGGCGGCTGAGCCTCGCCGTGCTCTCCGGGGCCGCCGCCTTCGTGCTCACAGTCGGGGGCGCCTGGTGGGTGACCGCCGCGCCCGAGCGGGTGACGCTGGAGCCGCTCCGGCCAGAGCCGGTGCCACCGGCCGTGGTCGAGCCCCCGGAGCGGGCCGGGCCGGAGAGCTACCTGCCCGAGGTCCCCAACACGCTCGAGCGCCACGTCGGCAGGCTCGACTCCGGTGAGGGTCTGCACCTCTTCGTCGAGTCGACCGAAGACCAGGATTACCTGCTCCAGTACGTCTGCATCGGCAACGGATCGCTCCGGCTGCGCGTCCGGGACACAACCCAGGGCACGGAGATGTACGAGGTCGACTGCGCGCCCTTCGGCGGCGGCTCCGGCACGATCAGGTTTACCGCGGCCGAGCACAGGCTGGCGGTCGACGTGACCCTGCGCGAGGATGAGCCGGTCGAGGTGGCCATGCAGGTCGTCGCCCTGCGCTGACCCGCCGCGGGTGAGGCTCAGCCGAGCCTGGCGAGATCGAGGCGGATGTCTTCGATGGTGCGGGCCGCGGGCACGGTGGCGATGATCTCACCGGTGCGGGCGACCATCAGCACCGTGGCGACCTGACCGGCGCCCTGCGTACCGAGCTGGAGGCTGCCGCGCAGCCCGCCGGTCGGGTCGGCGAGCGTGCGGACGCCGGTGCCGGGCGCGCGGGCTGTGCTGGCGCGCGGCGGTGGCGCGGACGACCTCGTGACGGTCACCACCGTGACGCCGGGCTTCGCCGTCGCCGCCGTGTCGGCGATGAGGCTCGTGCACTCGCAGCCGTCGGTGAGCAGCACCGCGGCCGGGAGCAGGCCGCGCAGCGCGACCGGCGAGCCATCGACGTCGATCAGGTCGAGGGCGGGCATGGTGCGGGTCGGCGCCGGTGCGCTGGTGGTCTGGCGGGCGACTGGCGGGAGTGGCTGCTGCTGCCGCCCCGGCCAGGTCACGGCGAAGAGGCTGGTCAGCGTCGCGAGCACGGCGACCGCCATGATCAGCAGGGTCACGCGCATCGAGGACTGGGAGGGCCCGCGGCCGAACCGCCGGCTCCAGGCGTCGCGCCGGGCCTGGCGGCGCAGATCCTTGCGCACCGCCGCCGACTCCTCGGCGAGCTCGCTCAGATCGTCGGGAATGACCACCGTGCCCCACTCGGGCGGCAGGTCGGGCACGCCTTCGGGGCGTCCGCCGCCGTCGGGCGGAGTGCCACCGTTGCCGTTGCCCGTGGATCCCATGTCCCCCTGCCCACGTGTCGAGAAGTAGATCGGGGTCTACCTCTAGGGTCTCTCACCGATGGGTGGGACCGCTAGGGGGCATCGGTCCTTACGGTGCCCCTCGGGGCGGCGATTGGTGTCGCGCATTGCTCATTTGGGCATTACTCTGCGTGGCCGATGGTCGATGGAATCCTCTTGTCAAGCTGGAGAAAGGCCTCTCACAGGCCCCCTGAGCTGGGCTTACGGTCAGGACCGGGACGGGACATCGGTGCCTGAGCGTGTTACCCTAGACACAGCGAAAGGGGTTTCGAACCTATGGTTTTCAGTGTCGGCGAGACCGTTGTTTACCCCCACCACGGGGCCGCACTCATCGAGGCAATCGAGACTCGGGTCGTCAAGGGCGAGGAAAAGCAGTACCTCGTCCTCAGGGTCGCTCAGGGTGACCTGACGGTGCGGGTGCCCGCCGAGAATGCCGAGATCGTTGGTGTGCGCGAGGTGGTTGGCGAGGAAGGCTTGGGCAAGGTCTTCGACGTCCTCCGCGCTCCACACACCGAGGAGCCGACCAACTGGTCGCGGCGTTACAAGGCGAATCTGGAGAAGCTGGCCTCTGGCAACCCGCTCAAGGTGGCCGAGGTTGTCCGTGACCTGTGGCGGCGTGAGCGCGAGCGGGGCCTGTCGGCTGGCGAGAAGCGCATGCTGGCCAAGGCTCGCGACATTCTCGTCGGCGAGGTCGCGCTGGCGGAAAAGAGCACCAAGGACGAGGCGGAGATCCTCCTCGACAAGGTGCTCACCGAGGCCTGACCCTCCGGCTGACCCGTTCTTACAACTTCTCCTCCGGGGACCGCGACGTGACCGCGCAGCTTAATCCGTGCGGTGACGTCGCGGTCCTCGTTCCTGCGGCCGGTGCCGGCGTGCGGCTGGGCGCCGGCGGACCCAAGGCCCTGCGGCAGCTCGGCGGCGAGCCGATGCTCGTACACACCATCCGGCGCGTGGCGGCCGCACCTTCCGTACGCACGATCGTGGTGGCCGCGCCGCCGCTCGACGTCGAGGCCGTGCACGCCCTCCTCGCACCGGTGGCGCCGGTGCTCGTGGTGCCGGGCGGGGCCGAGCGGCAGGAGTCGGTCGCGGCGGCCCTGGCGGCGGTGCCCGTGGGGCCCGAGATCATCCTGGTGCACGACGCGGCCCGTGCGCTCGCCCCGCCGTCCCTCGTCGAGTCGGTGGCAGCCGCGGTGCGCGCGGGCAGCGACGCCGTCATCCCGGTCCTTCCCGTTGTCGACACCGTCAAGGAGGTCGACGGCGACGGTTTCGTACTCGGCACGGTCGACCGGGCCACGCTGCGCGCCGTACAGACCCCGCAGGGCTTCCGGCGCTCCGTGCTCGCCGCCGCGCACGCCAGCGCCGCCGCGTCGCTCACCGACGACGCGGGCCTGGTGGAGAAGCTGGGGGTACGGGTGACGTGCGTGCCCGGCCACGAGCACGCCTTGAAGATCACCCGCCCGTTCGACCTGGCCATCGCCGAGCTGCTGCTGGAGCGTCCGGCCTGAGCGGCGGCGGGCTCCCGATAGGCTCGCCGGCGTGATCGTTCCCCGGGTCGGCATCGGCACCGACGTACACGCGTTCGCCGCTGGGCGTGCGTGCTGGGTCGCGGGCTTGGAGTGGCCCGGCGTCGACGGCCTGGCCGGCCACTCAGACGGTGACGTGGCCGCGCACGCCGCCTGTGACGCGCTCCTCTCCGCCGCCGGCCTCGGCGACCTCGGCGCCAACTACGGCACCGACCGCCCCGAGTGGGCCGGCGCCTCGGGAGTCGCACTGCTGGCCGAGACCGCCCGGCGGGTACGCGTGGCCGGCTTCGAGATCGGCAATGTCTCCATCCAGGTGGTCGGTGTACGGCCGAAGATCGGTCCACGCCGGGCCGAGGCCGAGCGGGCGCTCTCGACCGCTGTGGGGGCCGCTGTGACCGTTTCCGGCACCACCACGGACGGGCTGGGGCTGACCGGCCGTGGGGAGGGCCTCGCGGGTCTCGCGGTGGCGGTGGTCTACCAACGCTGACGTAGGCTCGGCGTCGTGCCCAGCGATGCGCCGTCCGACCGTGACGCCACCCCGGACAGCTACGTCCAGCGCGCCGCGCTCCTGGCCGACCTGGGCCGCTACGACGAGGCGGCCGGCGAGCTGGCCGACGCGCTCACGCTCGAGCCTGGCCATCCGGCGGCGCACGCGGCGCTGGCCAGCGTCCACCTGGCCGCCGAGCGCCCGGCGGAGGCCCTCCAGGCGGCCGACGCGGCCGTCGCCGCCGCTCCCCATGACCTGCCCGCCCTCGTGACCCGCGCGATGGCCCTCACCGACCTGCGCCGCTTCGGCGAGGCGGCGCAAGTGGCCGCCGAGATCCTCCGGCTCGGCCCCGCGGATGCGTACGCGCAGCGGAGCGCGGCCGCGATCCTGGCCGACTCGCGCAACGGCCAGACCTCCATCGACGCCGCCTGGCGGGCCGTGCAGCTGGCGCCCCGCGACCCGCTCGCCCATCTGGTGCTCGCGCTGGTGGCGGGCCGGCTGGGGCGCTTCGAGCTGGCCGAGCGGGCCTACCACGAGGCGCTGCAACTGGACTCCACGCTCGCCGGTGCGGCCGACGAGCCGGGCATCGTGCGGCTCGACCGCCGGCGATACGCGCGGGCGCTGGAGCGGGTCTCCGAGAGCGCGGTGCTTCCGCCGGTGCCCGCGTTTCAGCCGGCGCCGGTGCCAGCGGCCAAGCGGCCCGCCGACCGCCTGCGGCCGATGGTGCTCTTCGGTGCCGGACACAGCCTGGTCACAGCGATCCTCGTGGCGTTCGTGGAGGCGGCCGGCGGTGCCAGCTCGCAGCTGCTGGCCGGCGTGCTCGGTGGTGTGGGCCTGCTCGCCATCGGCATCCTGGTGTCCCGGCTGCCGCGCGGCGACCGCTTCGGTGGACGCCCCGGCCGGCTGGCCACGATCGCGGTGTCGGCCGGGCCGTTTCTCATCGTGCTGTACGCGTTGATCGGCACGCCCTGGCCGCTGGCGCTCGCGATCGCCGCCGCGGTCGCCGGTCTCACCTTGCTCACCCGCATGGGGTGAGGGCGGGGTCAGCCCAGGCTGCGTCCCGCCCACGTCCACGCGTACCCGGTGTCCTCACAGGACAGTGCCGGCTCGCAGAGGTCGAGTGGCCGGAAGGTGTCGACCATGACGGCCAGCTCGTCGAAGTACTCCACTCCGAGGGCCCGCTCCGCCGCGCCCGGCTGCGGCCCGTGTGTGAAGCCGGCCGGATGCAGCGAGATCGAACCCTGCTCGATGCCTGAGCCGCGCCGCGCCTCGTAGCTGCCCCCGGTGTAGAAGAGCATCTCGTCGGAGTCGACGTTGTGGTGGTTGTACGGCACCGGGATCGCGAGCGGGTGATAGTCGACCTTGCGGGGCACGAACGAGCAGATCACAAAGTTTGGCCCCTGGAACGTCTGGTGTACCGGTGGCGGCTGGTGCAGCCGTCCCGTGATCGGCTCGAAGTCGTGGATGGAGAACGCCCACGGGTACATGTGGCCGTCCCAGCCGACCACGTCGAAGGGGTGGTGGGCGTAAACAAGACGCGTCCAGGCTGAGCTTGTTGCAGGCGGGCGTGCCCGCGACCTGTGCTGGACGTACACCTCGACGTCGGACTCCTCGACGAGCAGCGGGGCATCGGGGCCGCGCACGTCCCGCTCGCAGTACGGCGAGTGCTCCAGGAACTGCCCGCGCACCGAGAGGTAGCGCTTTGGCGGTCCGATGTGGCCGGTCGCCTCGATGGCGAGCAGCCGGAGCAGGTCGCTGGTGGGCACGATGCGGTGGATCACCGAGGTGGGGATCAGCGCGTAATCGCCGCTGGCCAGGTCGAGCGTGCCAAAGGTCGACTCGACCCGCGCGGTGCCCGACTCCACGTACACGCACTCGTCGCCGATCGCGTTGCGGTAGAGCGGTGAGGGGCGGTCGGCCACCACGTACGAGATGCGCACGTCGTCGTTGGCGAGCAGCGGCTGCCGCCCGAGCACTGGGTCGGCACCGCCCGCGTCGAGCTTGTGCGTGCGCAGGTGGCGGGGCTTGAGGGGCCGGTTGGCGGTGCGTGTCCACGCTGGCGGGTCGTACTCCTCCGCGGCCACGATCGCGGTGGGCATGTAGCGGTGGTAGAGCAGGGACGAGTCGGACGAGAAGCCCTCCTGGCCCACCAGCTCCTCGTTGTAGAGGCTGCCGTCCGGCTGACGGAACTGCGTGTGTCGCTTGCGCGGGACATCTCCCACGCTCCGGTAGTAGGGCATGTCTACCCTCCGTTATGTCCTGTTCACCGGCCGATAGTGTCCGATTATCGGACGCTATTGTCCGCTCCTTGTAGCGTCCATTAGGTTCTCTGTTCGTGTCAACCGGACTGCTTCCGGCGCTCTTCACACGCCTCGTGGACGACGCCGCCGTGTTCCCGCCCGGGAGCGCGCCGCTGCCTGAGGCGATCATCGGGCATCGCGAGCACCGCGCGGGGTGGTATGCCGACCTCGTCGGCCCGCTCCTGCTGCCCGCGTCGGCGCTGCCCGACGCGGCCCGCCTGCTCGGGGCCGACGAGCGGATCGACGTCGGCCTGATCGGTGACGCCGGGGTCGACGCGCTGCCCGCCGCCATCGACGCCGCCGACCCGCGCCTCGCGATCGGCCAGGTCGAGGTCGCGGTCGCCAAGCGCGGCGAGGATCCCGAGCCCGGCCTCCACCGGCTGCTCGCGCTCCTCGGCGAGCGTTCCTCCCTCATGGGGTACGCGGAGATCCCGCTCACCTGGGGCCTGCTCGCGGCGCTGGACACAGTGGCCGAGGCGCGCGCCGCTGGCGTGGCGGTGGCCGCGAAGTTTCGCACCGGCGGGCTGGCCGCCGAGCTCTTCCCCACGCCGGTGGAGCTGGCCGCGGTCATCTGCGCCTGCCGCGACCGCGAGCTGCCGTTCAAGCTCACCGCCGGGCTGCACCACGCGATCCGGCACACCGACCCGGAGACGGGCTTCGTGCACCACGGCTTTCTCAACGTGCTGGTCGGCACCGCCTCGGCCGCCGACGGTGCCGAGGTGGCCGAAGTGGCCGAGCTGCTCGCCGCCACCGATCCCATCCCGCTGATCGAGCCGGCCCGCGCGCTGCGCGAGCGCGTACGTCCACTCTGGATCGGCTTCGGCTCGTGCAGCGTCGTCGAGCCGCTCACCGACCTGATCCGCCTGGGCCTCGTCAACGGTGGCTACCAGTAGCGAGGCGCGCGCCGTGCTGTCGGGTAATTGGCTGGGATACACGCTGTGACGGGCGTACCGTGGTTCGCGGGGAGGCGCGATGTCCACGGTGGCGGTTACGCGGTTGATCGACGCTCCGGCGGTGCGCGTGTGGCGGGTCTTCACCGACCTGCCGGCACGGGCCGCCTGGCTCTCCACTGTGGACGCGATCGAGGTGATGACGCCCGGCCTCTTCGGCCTCGGCACCGTGTGGCGGGAGACCCGCACGATGCCCGGCGACGTCCAGGTGACCGAGGAGTTCACCGTGCTGCGGTGCGACGCGCCGAGCCGCTTCGTGGTCGCCTCGCCCGGCATCGGTGCCAACTACCGGATGACATACACGTTGACGCCGGTCGAAGTGGGTCGCCACCGGGGCGGCACGGCGGTGACCGTCGTGCAGGAGGGCGCCCCCTCCGCGCCGGGCGGCCGGCTGCTCGCGCTCGTCTTCGGCGGGCTCGCGGCGCGCACCGTCGAGGGCGCCCTGCGGCAGGATTTGACCGACCTGGCTCTGGCGGCCGTAAGGCCCGCGGCAGCGTAGCCAGGTAACCTGCCCGGCGTGGGCATGCGACCTTCGGCCTGGCTGCGTGTGGGCGCGGTCACCGTGGCGGCTTCCGGTGTTCTGGCAGTCGGCGGTGTGATCGCCTACCGTGTGCTGGCGCCGGCCGAGACGGTCTCGGCCGCCACGACGGCATACCCGGCGGCGCCCGCGGCACAGCCCGGCGTGATCGGCTCGCTCCCCGCGGCGCCGCTCATCGTCGACGGGCGGCTGCGCATCTACGCCGCAAACCGACAGGTGCGCGCCGACGGGCCCGTCGACGCCCGGACCCAGCGGACCCCGTACTGGTCGTACCGGCGCTGGCCGGAGGAGCTCCTCGGCGTCGTGGCGGCCGGCACCACCGTCTTGGGGCGCTGGTCCGACGGCGATGTCGTCGCGCTCGACGCCCGCACCGGCAAGGTCACTTGGCGGGCCGAGGGCGAGCCGCCGGAGGAGTCCGGATACGCGGGGGGCAACACCGGGGCGGAGACCGTGTACGAGCCGGAAGGGCTGCACACGGCCGGCGACCGCGTGCTCGTACGCGACGCCACCTACCTACGGGCGCTCGACGTCGCCACCGGACGGGAGCTGTGGCGCAGGGCACTGCCGGATTGCCAGGTGGGCGGTTTCACCACGGCCGGCGGGAGCTACGCCACCGTCGACACCTGCGCGCCCAAGCCGGTGGTGGAGTTCTTCGACGTGGCGACCGGGCAGTCGCGGGGGCGCTGGGAGCCGCCGGCTGGCACGCGGGCGCCGGAGGTCGAGCCGCTCGGCTGCGCACCGGCCCGGTCCGCGTGTGCCGGGCTGCGTACCACCGAGGCGGCCGGGGCGCGCGGCTGGCTCCTCGCCGACGCGGAGGCGCCCGGCGGTGTCTCGGTGACCGCGGCGCCGGCCCTCGACCCGCCGGGCGCTCTGATCGTCGGCGATGTCGGAGTGGGCTACGTCGACGGCGACATCGTGGCCCATTCGCTGCGCGGTGGTGCCGAAGTCTGGCGGTGGCGGGGCGACGCCTCGAAAGTGCTCGCCGCGCAGTCCGATGCCATACACGTGCTCACGGAAAAGCGCGACCTCGTCACTCTGGATCCGGCAACGGGGAGAGAGAAGTCACGCTTCCTGTTGGCGTACGGACGCGAACGCGTCAACTGGAAGCCGGGGTTGGTACGCGCCGGTGACGGCTTCGTCGCCGTAGAGCGACTGGCCGAGGTTGACAACAGTGATGCCGATGAGGCGGATGAGTATTTTGGTGCGTTGCCGGTAATCCTCGCGCGCACCTAGAAAGCCTTAACCGACAGCAAGCGAACGGGGGCACCCGGTGAAGGTGCCCCCGAAAAGCAAACTACGGCCCCCTAGGGATTTGAGAGCCGTGGCGGATGTGCGGTTGAGTCGTCAGCCGTGAAGATCAAACTCCCCGTTCTTGGTGCCGGCGACGAAGGTCTCCCACTCGGCCGGCGTGAAGAACAGCACCGGTCCGCTCCGGTCTTTAGTGTCGCGCACCGCGACCCCGCGGTCGAGGATCGCGACCTCAACGCAGTTGCCGTTCCCGCTACTGCGCGTGCTCTTGAACCACGCGGCACGGGTCAGGTCCAGGGCGGCCATTCCGCACCCCTTGTCCCTAGATTGATTACGGACGGTTGCGAGAAGCCTTGCGGATCCAGGCGGTCGATTCATCGGGAGCGAGCGCCATTTTGCGCAGCCTCTCGTGGACGATTGTATACCCGCGCACGTGATCCTGCTCTTCCAAGGCTTGCCCGTTTGTCAAATTCTCCAGATAGACCACCGGCTCGTCGGCTGCGTCGGGAAAGCTTATGATCACGTAGGGTGTTGTCATTGCCGGATGTCCGCCAACTGAAAACGGCAGTACCTGAATAGTCACGTTAGGTAGCTCCGACAGATCCGCCAGATGGTCGAGTTGGCGGCTCATCACCTCGGGGCCGCCCACTGAGCGCAAGAGAACGGCTTCGTTGAGTACCGCTGACAACTCGACGGGGTTTTCCCGGTGCAGCACCTCTTGCCGGCGGATCCGGGCCGCGACCTTGCGGTCGAGGTCGTCGTCGCCCGCGGTGAGCCGGTAAACCGCCCGCGCGTAATCCTCGGTCTGCATCAGCCCGGGAACAGTTTCGGCCTCGTAAGTCCAAACCGCGGAGGCCTCGGCCTCCAAGCCGACGTAGAACTCGAACCAGACCGGCAGCACATCGCTGTAGTTCTGCCACCACCCGCGTTGCTGAGCGCCGCGTGCGATGTCGATGAGCGCCTCGGCGTCGGTGCCGGTCACCTGGTACAGGGCGAGTGCGGCACGTACGTCGCGGGGCTTGATCCCGATCTGCGCGTTTTCGATCCGGGACAGGTTGCTCTTGGACATATCGAGCTGCCGCGCCGCCTGCTCGAGGTTCATCCCCGCGCTCTCGCGCAGGTGACGGAGCTCTCGGGCGATACGGCGGCGGCGAACTGTGGGACTTCCAGACACGGCAGCGAGTTTCGCACCTCTATCCACGGCGCGCCACCAAGGTCGTCCGCGAATCAAAACGGGAGTTGCGTTGCATGTGTGTCAGGTGCATTCTGGTGTGGCTACCGGGTTAATAGTCACTTGTCAACTGCATCACGCCCGGTGCGTGAGTCGCTGCGTTCTGTTCTCAAAACAAGCCCGAATCGGGGGAGAACGCCGTTGAGGCAGCTGTCGATCGTGCGGGCCGACCACGGCGACGTGGATGCCATCACCGATCTGATCGCCGATTCCTTCCAACATCTCGCCGTGTCTGTGTGGCTCGTGCCACGGCGACCCGAGCGATGGGCCGTGATGCACGGCCATGTCCGCATCCACATCGAGCACGCGATGCGCTACGGATACGTGCACGTGACGGCCGACCGGTTGGGGGTCGCGGTGTGGCTCCCGCACGATCGTCGCCTTCCGCCCCCGCCCGACTACGACGAGCGGCTGGTCAAGGCGTGTGGTCAGTGGGCCGACCGGTTTCGCACCGTCGACCGCCTCTTCGCCGCCCGCCATCCCCGGCGGCCGCACCACCACCTGTCGTACCTGGCGGTGCACCCCGACCGGCGGGGCGAGGGCGTCGGCTCGACGCTCCTGCGCCACCACCACGCCCGCCTGGACGCGGCCGGCATCGGCGCCTACCTGGAGGCCAGCAGTTCGCCCAGCCGCGACCTGTACGCGCGGCACGGCTATCGCACGGGCGAGATGTTCGCCGTGCCGGACGGGGCCCCCTACTGGCCGATGTGGCGGGAGCCCGTCCGGCAGGACTGAGGCCGATCTCGCGAGCCGGCCCTTACACCTGGGCGGCGGCTTCCGCGGCGGCGAGGAAGGCGTCGTTTTCGGCCGGCGTACCGACCGTGACGCGCACACCGTCACCGGGGAACGGGCGGACGATCACGCCACGCGCCTCGCACGCCGCGCCAAACTCGGCCGACCGGCCGCCGAGCGGCAGCCAGATGAAGTTGGCCTGGCTCTCCGGCACGTCGAAGCCCAGCTTGCGGGTCGCCTCGGTGAGCCGGTCGCGCTCGGCGATCACGAGCCCGCAGCGGCGAGCCATCTCCTCCTGCTGTGCCAGCGCCGCGAGCGCCGCGGCCTGGGCGACGGCGCTGGTGGAGAAGGGGGTGACCACCTTGCGTACGGCCGCGGCCACCTCGGGCTGCGCGACCAGGAAGCCCACGCGCAGGCCGGCGAGGCCCCACGCCTTGGAGAGCGTGCGGAGCACGACCACGTTGGGGCGGTCGCCGTAGGTGCGCAGGCCGTCCGGTACGTCGGGGTCGGTCACGAACTCGCGGTACGCCTCGTCGAGCACCACCAGCACGTCGTCGGGGACCGCGTCGAGGAACCGGTCGAGGTCGGGGCGGCGGATCGAGGTACCCGTCGGATTGTTGGGGTTGCAGACCAGGATCATGCGAGTGCGGTCGGTGACCGCGGCGGCCATGGCGGTGAGGTCGTGGCCGTGGGCCGTGTTGTTGGGCACGCGCACACTGGTCGCGCCGGTCGTGGCCGCGATGATCGGGTACGCCTCGAACGAGCGCCACGAGTACAGGATCTCGTCGCCGGGCAGGCAGGTGGCGCGGGCCAGGTGCTCGCAGAGGGCGACCGAGCCGCAACCGGTGGCGATGCGGTCGGCCGCCACCTCGTACCGCTCGGCGAGTGCCGCCCGCAGGGCCACCACGCCCATGTCCGGGTAGCGGTGCACGCCGCTCGCCGCCTCGGTGACCGCCTCGACCACGCCGGGCAGCGGGCCGTACGGCACCTCGTTGCTGGCCAGCTTGATCGCCTCGGGCAGGCCCAGCTCGCGGGCCAGGTCGACCGCGCTGCGGCCGGGCACGTAGTTGGGCAGTGCCTCCAGGTCGGCGCGGGTCAGTTTGGTCATTTCGTACCTCCAGGTGCGTCCGCGGTCTCGGGCACCTCGACGACGACGGTCTGCGCGGACTTGTCGTGCAGCGCCTGGTAGAGCGGGCGGTCAAAGAACGGGAACACGTTGTCCACCAGCTGCAGGATGAAGCCGATGCCCAGGCAGGACCAGAGGAACGTGGGCAGACCCATGATGTTCCAGCGGCGCAGCGAGCGGCCGAAGCCCAGCCGCTCGGCGCTCTCCACCCGCATCACTTTGATCCGCATGATGCGCTTGCCGAACGTCTGTCCGGTGTTGGCGGTACCGGGCACCTCGTACGCGAACCACAGGGCGATGCCGATGATGAAGATGGCGACCTGGAGCCCGTCGGCCTGGGCACCGGGCTGGGGCAGGTTTTGCAGCATCGGCTCGCCCGATGCCATCCGGCGGTTCCACTCCCGGATCACCGGCGCGTACTCCTGGTACCACCGGTAGATGAACCAGCCGTTGACCACCACGTTGAGCAGCACGACTATGCCGATGTCGATCAGCCGGGCGACCACGCGGGCGCCGAGCGGCGCGAGCTTCATCCCGTGCGGCCGGGGCGGCGGGGGCGGCTGGTAGGCGTACGGCGGATAGGGGTAGCCGGGCGGCGGGCGCATGCCGGGCGGCGGCATGGGGCCCCACTGCTGGCCCGGGATGAGGGGCTGGGGGGCGCCGTTTTGCGGCGGCGGCCCGCTGGGCGTGGGCGGCCCGGAGATCGGCGGCGGCACGACCGGTGGCGGCGGCATGACCGGTGGCGGCGGTGCGGCCTGAGGTGGCGCGGCCGGTGTGGTCGGTGCCTCCGGTGGCGGGGCCGGCGCGCTGGGCGGGGGCGGGCCGTCAGGCGGGGTGGCATCCGAGGGCAGGGCATCACCTACCCAGCCCTCACCATCCCAGTAACGCTGGGTGCTCGGCTCAGCCGGATCTTTGTACCAGCCAGGTGCGACGCTCACGCAGGAACCTTAACGACCACGGTCGCGGCGAATTTGTCGTGGAGGCACTGCTGGTATGGCTTGTCCCACAACTGCCAGAATCCGTCGACGTATTGGAAGCCGGCAACGAAGTACGCGCCGACGAATCCGACCAGCCATCGCTTGGCCGCTGAGCCGCGGCTCAGCTCCGCGTCGGGGGCGAGCGGGACGATCTTGATCTTCATCGCCCGCTTGCCGAGCGTCTGCCCGGTGCGGAAGAGCATTTCGACGTAGTAGACGTACGACGCGATGACGAGCGCCACCATGAAGCCAGCCTCGATCAACAGCAGCGGCAGCAGGAAGTCGAGGAAGCCCAGCTCGACCGGCGTGCCGTCGGGCTGGATCTGGAACAGGTCGGGCGCGACCACGAGGAAGAAGATGAGCAGCGCCGGCACCCCGAGCAGGAGTCCGAAGGCGACGAAGACGGCGTAGTCGATCAGGTACGCCAGGAGCCGGTCGGTGAAGCTGGCGAGCGGCTGCCCGGCAGGGCTCAGTGCGGGCGGTGGCGGGGGTGGCGGCACCGGCGTGGCGGCCCAGGGCGGCGGTGGCAACTGCCAGCCGCCCGGCTGTGGCGCTGGTGGAGGGGTGGACGGTTGCGTCACGCGGACAGTCTTACAGGTTTCCGCGAGGCTCCCGCCCCCGGATCTTGTACGGGAAGATCACCTCAAACCGCATCGACACGGGCGGATCGCGCTAGCCGGATTAGATCCCGCGTGTCGTTACCGTGTCGGCGTGGCTAAAGGGAGGGCCAACGGCAGGGCGGGCTGGGTAGTCGCTGCCCTGCTCGTGCTGGTCTTCCTGGTCAGCACCAATACTTGGAATCCCTTTCCCGGTATCTGGGAATGGGTCAACACGAGCCAGCCGATCGCCACGTCCAACGTCGCCTGGCAGCAGCGGCTCGGCAGCGGCCCGCAGAGCGTGACGTTCGCCGGCAACGCGGTGGTGGTCGAGCATCGTACGTCGGTCGAGGCGCGCGGCATCAGCTCCGGCGCGCGGCTCTGGGAGAAGGACAAGGACTGGGCGGCGGTCGCCGGCGAGGGGCTCGACTCGGTCGTCGTCGTGGGCGAGCTTCTCACCAAGGGGTACGAGGTGCTCGACCCGGTCAGCGGCACGGTGCGCCGGACCGACAAGCAGGCGGTGGCGGTGTGGACGTACCGCAACGCGCTGCTCGACGTGCGCTGCGGTGACGCCAAGGAGTGCCAGCTCACCGCCTGGGAGCCACGCGGCAGCGCTCCGATGTGGACGGTCGACCTGCCGGGCGTCGGTTTCGTGCTATTCGCCGACAATCCCGACGTGCTCGACGCCAAGCCGATCAACACGCGGCGGGTCGCCGGTGACGCGGGCGGTCCGGTGCTGATGCCGTCGTTGCTCGGTTTCCCGGTCGACGGGCAGGTGCGCGTGGTGGACACCGCGGCCGGCCGCGTGGTGCAGGACTTCAAGCCCGACCGCCGCGACCGGCATGTGGCGGTCGGAGGGCGGGTGATCCGCGTACAGGCCCGCTCCGGCGATGGCACCTGCTATTTCACGGTCACCGCCACCGACCCCGCGCTCCAGCGGGAGGTGTGGCGGCATGAGGCGGTCAACCTGCGTACCGCGGATGGCGCCGGCTGTGCCCAGCGAGAGGACCCGGCCGGCGGGCAGAACGTGATCGTGGGCGTCACCGCGGACGGGCGGGAGGCGGTGCTCGACGCGTACGACGGGCGCGTGCTGTGGCTCGGCGGGCACGGGGACAAGCTGCTGGCGGTCGACGACCAGTACGCGCTGGTCCGCCTCTCCGGCGCCAAGTCGGTCAGCTCGTACGAGTTCGGGGTTAAACAGGCGCGGTGGAGCTTCGACACTCCGGACCCGAAGGCGGGCGCCGCGATCACCCGGTTCGCCGCGATCGTCGTACCCGAGGATCCGGATCGTGTCGTGGCGCTGGCGCCAGCCAGCGGGCGGACGCTGGTGGAGGTGCGTTCGTCGGCGAAGGTCCTGGCCGTGGGGCCGACCGGCATGATCATCGGTGAGCAGCGGGAGATCGGCTTCATCCCCTTCGGCGGCGCCTCGACCGCTCCCGGCGCCACGCCCGCGCCCGCCGACACCTCGCTCTGCGACGGCCCGAAGGAACCTACCTGTGGCCAGGACAAGTGATCGTTGTTGCAGGATGGCCCGGCGGGTGGGAACGGACGCGCCCGCTGGCTTAGGCTTGCCGCTCATGAGCGAGCGGAGCGAGCGAATCATCGAACACAGGGTGCTTGGAGCCTCGTGCCCGCCCGCAGCGAAGCGAGGACGGGCATGAGTGCCGCCGCAGCCTTCTCCCACTCCCCCCTGCTGCCCACGGGCGTCGACCAGACGGAATACCGGCTGGTGAGCGACGAGGGCGTCGATGTGGTCAACGGGCCGGGCGGGCGGCGCTTCCTGACCGTCGAGCCGGGCGTGCTGACCCAGCTCACCGCCGAGGCCATGCACGACATCGCGCACTACCTGCGCCCGGCCCACCTGGCCCAGCTCCGCTCGATCATCGACGACCCCGCGGCCTCGCCCAACGACCGCTTCGTCGCGCTCGACCTGCTTCGCAACGCCAACATCGCGGCCGGCGGCGTGCTCCCGATGTGCCAGGACACGGGCACCGCGATCGTGATGGGCAAGCGCGGCCGCCACGTGCTCACCGACGGCACCGACGAGGAGGCCATCGCGCGCGGCGTGTACGAGGCGTACACGCGGCTCAACCTCCGCTACTCGCAGCTCGCCCCGCTGACGATGTGGGAGGAGCGCAACACCGGCTCCAACCTGCCCGCGCAGATCGAGCTCTACGCGGAAGACCCGGGCGGCCACCCCGACGCGTACAAGTTCCTTTTCATGGCCAAGGGCGGCGGCTCGGCCAACAAGTCGTACCTCTACCAGGAGACGAAGGCGCTGCTCAATCCGACGCGGATGATGCAGTTCCTGGACGAGAAGCTGCGGCTGATCGGCACGTCGGCCTGCCCGCCGTACCACCTGGCCGTGGTGATCGGTGGCACCTCCGCTGAGTACGCGCTCAAGACCGCCAAGCTCGCCTCGGCGAAGTACCTCGACGCGATGCCGACCGAGGGCTCGATGAAGGCGCACGGCTTCCGCGACGTCGAGCTGGAGGCCGAGATCCTGGAGCTGACCCGGCAGTTCGGCATCGGCGCGCAGTTCGGCGGGCGGTACTTCTGCCACGACGTTCGCGTGATCCGGCTGCCCCGCCACGGCGCCTCCTGCCCGGTGGCGATCGCGGTCTCCTGCTCGGCCGACCGGCAGGCGCTGGCCAAGGTCACCCCCTCCGGCGTGTGGCTGGAGCGGCTGGAGACCGACCCGGCCCGCTTCCTGCCCGACGTCACCGACGCGCAGTTGGAGACCGAGGAGGTCGTGCGGGTCGACCTCAACCGGCCGATGGACGAGATCCGGGCCGAGCTTTCCAAGTACCCGGTGAAGACCCGGCTGTCGCTGACCGGGCCGCTGGTCGTGGCGCGCGACATCGCCCACGCGAAGATCGCCGAGCGCCTCGACGCGGGCGAGTCGATGCCGGCGTATATGCGCGACCACGCCGTCTACTACGCCGGGCCGGCGAAGACCCCCGAGGGGTACGCGTCGGGCTCGTTCGGCCCCACCACGGCCGGGCGGATGGACGCGTACGTGTCGAAGTTTCAGGCTGCGGGCGGCTCGCACGTCATGCTCGCCAAAGGCAACCGCTCGCGCGGCGTCACCGAGTCGTGCCACCAGCACGGGGGGTTCTATCTGGGGTCGATCGGTGGACCGGCCGCGCGGCTGGCCCAGGACTGCATCAAGCACGTCGAGGTGCTCGAATATCCCGAGCTCGGCATGGAAGCGGTCTGGAAGATCGAGGTCGAAGACTTCCCCGCCTTCATCGTGGTTGACGACAAAGGCAACGACTTCTTCGCAGAGGTGACAAAGCCCGTGCTGACCGTCGGCCGGCGCTGAGATCGTCGGCGCCCGCCCATATAGCCGCCTGTCCTTTTTGCGGAAAGACGACCCCCCGTTATGAGCGGCACGGGCCCCGTCACCGGGTCGCGCGCGTCCATACTGATTGCCAGGGCTCTCGATCCGCTGCCATTTCACTATCGTGGAGCGCCGGTCCGGATACCTCCGGCGTAGCCGCGACTCCGTCCCACGTGCCGGACGTCGCTTTCACTGGTGTGAAACAGCGATAGATTTTATGAAGGCCGATCTACCAGGAGCGGACATGCGCTTCGGGATCCTGGGGCCGCTGCGAGTGGGCGGCACCGAGGACGCCACGGTCACCGCCGGGCGGGACCGGGTCGTCCTCGGCATGCTCCTGCTTAACGCGGGCCGGGTCGTACCAGTCGATCGCCTGGTCGACGCGATGTGGGACGGCGCACCGCCGACCACGGCCCGAGGGCAGCTCCAGACCTGCGTCTCCCGCCTCCGCCGGTCGCTCGCCGCGGCCGTGGGCGACGAGGTGATCGTGACCGATCCGGCCGGATACTCCGCACGGGTCGACCTGAACGAACTGGACGCCGCCGTCTTCACCCGGCTGACCGCCGAGGCGCGCGTCGCCGCCGACGGCGACCGGCTCGCCGAGGCGCGCGACTCGTTTCGCGCGGCGCTGGATCTCTGGCGCGGGCCGGCGCTCTCCGGGATCCCCAGCCGGGCCGTGCGGCGGGGCGCCGCCGCGCTCGACGAGCAGCAGACGGTGGCGATCGAGGAGTGCGTCGACGTCGAGCTGCGGCTGGGCCGGGAGCGGGAGCTGCTCGGCGAGCTGACCGACCTGGTCGAGCGCTACCCGCTGCGGGAGCGGCTGCGCGCCCAGCTCATGCTCGCCCTGTACCGCGCCGGCCGGCAGGCGGACGCGCTCAGCGTGTACCGCGACGGGCGCAAGGTGCTCGCCGACGAGCTGGGTATCGAGCCGGGGCCGGCGCTGCGCGAGATGCACCAGCGGATCCTGGTGGGCGACCTGGTCGCGCCGGTCGACGACCGCCGGCCGCCTCCGCCCGCGCGCTGCCTGCCCCGCACCGCGGCCGACTTCACCGGACGCGGGGAGGTCGTGGCCCGGCTGGTCGAGGCGGTCGAGCGGGCCGACCCGGGCGGCCCGGTGATCCAGCTCATCGACGGGATGGCGGGCAGCGGCAAGACGACGCTGGCCGTACACGTGGCGACTCTCCTCGCCGGGCGCTATCCCGACGCACAGCTCTTCGTCGACCTGCACGGGCACAGCGAGCGGCGGCCACTCGATCCGAGCGCCGCGCTGGTCACGCTGTTGCGGCAGCTCGGCGTACCGAGCGAGCGGATCCCGCCCTCGCCGGACGAGCGGGTCACGCTCTGGCGCACCGAGCTGGCCGCGCGCAGGGTCCTCGTGGTGCTCGACAACGCGGCCAGCACCGCCCAGGTCGGCCCGCTGCTCCCCGCCGCTCCCGGCTGCCTGGCGCTGGTGACCAGCCGGCGGCGGCTCGTGGGGCTCGACGGCGTACATCCGGAGCCGCTGCCGGTCCTGGCCGAGCCGGAGGCGGTCGAGCTGCTGGCCCGGGTCGCCGGCCCCGAGCGCATCGCGGACGAGCCGGCGGCGGCCGTCGAGGTGGTGCGCCGCTGCGGATACCTGCCGCTGGCGATCCGGCTCGCCGGCGCTCGGCTCGCCCATCGCCGCAGCTGGCGGGTCGCCGACCTGGCCGCCCGCCTGCGCCGCGAGCGGCCCGTGCTGCCCGAGCTGGCCGCCGAGGAGCGCACGGTGGCGAGTGCGTTCGCGCTGTCGTACCGGCAGTTGCCCGATCCGGCCCAGCGGTTGTTTCGGCTGCTCGGGCTCTATCCGGGCGTGTGGTTCGACGCGCTGGCCGCGGCCGCGCTCGCCGACCTGCCACTCGCCGAGGCGCAGGACCAGCTCGACGAGCTTGTCGACCGCCACCTGCTGGAGGAGCCCAACGCGGGGCGGTTTCGGCTGCACGACCTCATGCGCGAGTACGCCTGGGAGCTGGTCACCGCCACCGAGCCCGAGGCCGCCCGCCAGGCCGCGAGCGGGCGGCTCCTCGACTGGGCGCTGCACGCGGTGGCCGACGCGACCCGCGAGCTGGAGCGAGGGCTGCTGCACGGCTCGCTCAACCTCAGCCGGCCGATGCGCCCCGACCTGGTGGTGCCGTTTGGTGACGAGGGCTCGGCGTGGTTGGAGGAGCAGCGGCTCAACCTGCCGGCGTTCGTGCGGCGGGCGGCCGAGACCGGGCACAACGAGTACGCCTGGAAGCTCGCCCGCGCGATGTGGCGGTTTCTCTTCATCCGCTGCTACAGCGACGACCTGCTCGCCACTCAACTCGACGGGCTGGCCGCCGCGGAGCGCTCCGGCGACGACGCCGCGGTGGCGACGATGAACAACTACCTCGCCTCGGTGTACTTCCGAGCTGGTGAGTACCTCGACGCGATCGAGCACGTGGAGGCCGCCCTCAAGCTGCGCGAGCGGCTGGGCCACGAGCGCGACGCCGCCGTCTGCCGGGGCAACCTGGGCGTGGTGATGGTGCAGCTCGGGCGCCTCACCGAGGCGGTGGAGTGCTCCCAGCAGGCACTCGCGACCTGGCGGCGGCTGGCCAACGACCGGGGCATCTCGTCCGCACTGGCCGATCTCGGCATGTCGTACATGCTGCTCGGCCGGTACGACGAAGCGCTGGACATGCACCGCCGCCACCTTCAGCTCGCGGTCGAGAACCGGCTCGACTTCCAGATAGGGGTCGCGCTCGGGCACATCGCCCAGGTGCGGTTGCGGATCGGCCAGCTCCCCGTGGCTATCCGCCTGCTCCGGTGCGCCGTCAAGATCAAACGGCGCACGGGCAACCGATACGGCGAGGGCGAGGTGGTCAACGACCTCGGTGTTGCGCACCGCCTCTGTGGTGACCTGGTCGCCTCCGAGCGATACCACCGGGAGGCGCTGGCCATCATGCGGCAGATCGGTGAACGTCGCGGCGAGTCGCTGGTCCGCAACGACCTGGGCATCATGCTCGCCGCCGCCGGCCGGTCGGCCGAGGCTAGCGAGCAGCACACGCAGGCGCTGGCCATCGCGCGGCAGATCAAGCACCGCTACGAGGAGGCCCGCGCCCTGGACGGGCTCGCCACCTGGCTGCGGGCCGCCGACCCCGCCCAGGCCCGGCGGTACTGGGAGCGGTGCCTCTCCATCCGCCGCGACATGGGTCTTCCCGAGGCGTCCGCGGTGGAGCGTGCCCTGGCCGAGCTGGACGCCTCGCAGGCGGCGGGCGCGGTACGCCGCTGAGGGACGTGCGCGGTGCCGGCCGCCCGCGGGGTCGCCGGGCGTGCGCGGGGAGGCGTCGTGTGCGGCGGTGGGGGTGAGGCGTCGCACGGCGATGCGGCGTGAGCGCAAAGCGTCGCGGGCGATGGCCGACGTGAGACTGGCCCGACGATGAGGCAGGTGGACGATCATTGGGTCAGGATGGGTGGGTGACTGAGCAGGCTTGGCGCGTAGAACGAGACACGATGGGCGAGGTCCAGGTGCCGGCCGACGCCCTGTGGCGGGCACAGACCCAGCGAGCGGTGGAGAACTTTCCGATCTCTGGCCGCGGGCTCGAACCGTCGCACATCAAGGCCCTCGCCCAGATCAAGGGGGCGGCCGCGCAGGTCAACGCGCGGCTGGGCGTGCTGCCGGCGGACGTCGGTGAGGCGATCGCCACCGCGGCCGCGCATGTGGCCGATGGCGGCTACGACGACCAGTTTCCGGTGGATGTCTTCCAGACCGGCTCCGGCACCTCCTCCAACATGAACGCCAACGAGGTGCTCGCCACGCTCGCCAGCCGGGAGCTGGACCGGCAGGTGCACCCCAACGACGAGGTGAACGCCTCGCAGTCGAGCAACGATGTCTTTCCCTCGTCGATCCACCTCGCGGCGACCGACGCGGTGGTGAACGATCTGCTGCCCTCCCTGCGTCATCTCGGCTCTGCCCTGGAGGCGAAGGCCGACGAGTTTGCCACCGTGGTCAAGGCTGGGCGCACGCACCTGATGGACGCCACTCCGGTCACGCTGGGGCAGGAGTTTTCCGGGTACGCGGCGCAGGTGCGGTATGGCGTCGAGCGGCTGGAGTCGATCGTGCCGCGCCTCGCCGAGCTGCCCCTCGGCGGCACCGCCGTGGGCACCGGGGTCAACACGCCGCCCGGTTTCGCCCCCGAGGTCATCGCCAGGCTGCGCGAGATGACCGGGCTGCCGCTCGTCGAGGCGCGTAACCACTTCGAGGCGCAGGGGGCGCGTGACGCGCTCGTGGAGACCTCGGGCCAGCTGCGGACGGTCGCGGTCGGGCTCTACAAAATCGCGAACGACATCCGCTGGATGGGCTCGGGCCCTCGCGCCGGCCTGCGCGAACTCCAGATCCCCGACCTCCAGCCCGGCTCGTCGATCATGCCAGGCAAGGTGAACCCGGTGGTCTGCGAGGCGCTGCGCCAGGTGTGCGCGCAGGTCATCGGCAACGACGCGACGGTCGCCTTCGCCGGATCGCAGGGCGACTTCGAACTCAACGTCATGCTCCCGGTGATGGCCCGCAACCTGCTGGAGTCGATCACGCTGGTGGCCTCATCGAGCCGCCTCCTCGCCGACCGGTGCATCCGAGACCTGGTGGCCAACGTGGAGATCTGCCGCGAGTACGCCGAGTCGTCGCCCTCGATCGTCACGCCGCTCAACCGGTACCTCGGCTACGAGGAGTCCGCCTCGATCGCGAAGCAGGCGCTCGCCTCCGGGCAGTCGATCCGGGCCGTGGTGCGCGACCGGGGCCACGTGGAGGCTGGACGGATCACCGAGGAACAGCTGGAACAGGCGCTGGACGTGCTCCGGATGACCCGCCCATGACGGTGCCGCTGACCACGGTGGTCTTCGACGCCGACGAGACACTTGTCGACCTCTCGACCGCGGTGGCCGGCGGACTCCTCGCGGCGCTGGAGGAGATGCGGCGGCTGACCCCGGCGGCCGAGGCCCTCACCGTGGCCGACCTCGCCGCCGACTGGTCGCCGGCCTTCGCGGTGATGCGGGCGGCACCGGCGAGCGAGGTCAGGCGGGCGGCGCTCACCAGGTCGCTCGTCCGCATCGGGCTGGAGGCGGAGCTGGAACGGGTCGCCGAGGTCTTCTTCGCCCGGCAGTTTGCGCTGAGCCGCCCCTTCGCCGACGCGCTGCCGGTGCTGGCGGAGCTGCGCCGCAAGTACACCATCGGGTTTGCCACCAACGGCAACAGCCGCACCGAGCGGTGTGGGCTGGCCGGCGAATTCGCCTTTGAGGTGTATGCCCTGGAGAACGGCCTGCCCAAGAAGCCCGCGCCGGAGTTTTTCGCCGCGGTGGTGGAGGCGGCGGGATGCGCGCCGGGAGCCGTGGTGCACGTGGGCGACTCGTGGGAGCACGACGTGGTGGGCGCGCGGGCCGCCGGCCTGCGCGCGGTGTGGCTCAACCGCGCCGGCGAGCCACGCCCGGCCGGCCCACCGCCGGACGCCGAGGTGCGGTCGCTCGCCGAGCTGCCGGCGGTGCTTGCCGCCCTGGGCGGTGCGGGCACGAGCCCCACGACCACGCTCACCACCGCCGTCAGCACCAGCCCACCGGCGAGCAGCGATGCCAGCGTCACCAGCCAGGCGGCCGCGGCCGCCAGCGACACGGGCTGAGCCGGCGCCGCCGCGCTCACCGACCACCGCGCGGGCGGCCGGTGCGACGGGGTCACGGCTGCCAGCCGCGGGCGAGGAGAGCGCGCCGCACGGCGGTGACGAAGTCGGTGAAGTCGCGACGCACCTGCTGCACCGTCGCCGGCAGCACGACCCAGCCGGCGGCGACGAGCTGCCGGCGACTGTAGCGGCGCAGCAGGTCAGGGTCGATGTCGTCAGCCCAGCGCGACTGGTCGCCGGGGCAGAGGCCATCCAGCTCCACCGCCACCTGAAACTCCGGCCAGGCCACCTCTGGGTGCAGGACCCGGCCGGTCGGCAGCTCCACCGGATGGCGGGCGACGGGGCGGGGGAGCCCGGCGGTGACCAGCCGGATGCGCAGGCGGGACTCGATCGCGGAGCGGGCGCGGGGATCGGCCAGCTCGAAGACCCGCAGGGCCCGGCTCCGGCTGGAGTGGTGGGCGTGGCGGTGAGCCACCTCGGCGAGGTCGGCCGGCTCGATCTGGCCATGGCCGAGCAGCCGGTCGACGATCGACACCGCGTGGGTCAGCTCCAGCCAGCAGGCGACATCCCACACCGTGCGGGCGGGCGTGGTGCGGCGCAGCCCGTCGCGCGCCTCCACCTCGTCTGCCTCGACCTCGGCGGCGTGGACCCGCAGCCCTTGGTGGGACCGGAGCCGCAGGTCGGGCGGGATGATGGCGTGAACGTCGTCGTTGTAGCCCGCAGCGTGCTCGACACCGTGCAGGTAGGCCGCCGAGGGGCCGGCGAACACCGCGCTCACCGGCAGCCGCAGCGCCGTGGCCCGGCAGGCCAGCAGGTGGTCGAGCTTGATCCGCGAGTCGGCGTAGACGTCGTGGCGCACCCGGACCCAGGATGTGCTGCGCAGCTGGTATGCGGAGACCAGCTCGCGCTTGACCGCGTCACTGCCCCGGAAGACCTGCCACTGGAGTGGTCGTGGCCGGTGGGATGTGCGTGCCATGCCGCCCAGGATCGCGAGCCGTGGGCGTGATCAGTACCGCCTGTGGACAACCTCGGCCGCTTGATCCACTGTGGCCTGTGGATAACTCGGCGACGCTCCCGAGGGTCGGTATGATGCCCGGCTCAGCTCAGCGCCTCGGCCACCGCTGCCGCCGCCGATACCACCTGCGGGCCCACCAGGTCGGAGTCGAGCGGGCTCAGCGCGACCACGCCGACGCTCGCCTCCAGGCCCTCCAGCCCCAGCACCGGCGCCGCCACGCCGTACGCGCCCGGCTGCAACTCGCCGCTCGTCGTCACCACGCTCGCGTCACCCTGCCGCCCGCCGAGGATCGCCCGGCCGGCCGCGCCCCGGTCGAGTGGATGGCGGGAGCCGGCCCGGTACGCCACGTGGAACGCGGTCCAGCTCGGCTCCACCACGGCCAGCGCCACCGCCTCGCCCCCCTCCGCGATGGTGAGGTGCGCGGTCGCCCCCACCGCCTCCGCCAACCGCCGCAGTGGCGGGCGGGCCGCGTCGGCGAGGAGCGGCTGGGCCCGGTTGGCCAGGTGTAGCAGGCCCGCGCCGAGGCGTAGCCGCCCGCGCCCGTCCCGCCGCACCATGCTGTGCTCGACCAGCGCGCCGACCAGCCGGTACACCACCGCGCGCCCCACCCCGAGCCGCGATGCCGCCTCCGTGACGGTCAGCCCGCCGGGCGCCTCGGCGACGAGGTAGAGCAGGCGCAGGCCCCGATCGAGGGTCTGCGCGGTCTCCGGTGCACGATCGGCGTGGTCCACAGGTGTGAGCCTACGAAAACGGGCCGTAGGCGACCGCTACCCTTGCATGGTGACGCTACGCCTGTATGACACCGCCACCAGATCGGTGCGGGACTTCGTCCCGCGTGAGGCCGGCCGGGTGGGGATCTACCTGTGTGGCCTCACCGTGCAGTCCGAGCCGCACATCGGCCACCTTCGCTCCGGCGTCAACTACGACGTGTTGCGCCGGTGGCTGTTGCGCGCCGGCTACGAGGTGACGTTCATCCGCAACATCACCGACATCGACGACAAGGTGCTGGCCAAGTCGATCGAGTACGGGCGGCCGTTCTGGTCCATCGCGTACGCCAACGAGATCGTCCTCGCGGCGGCGTACCGGTCGCTCAACGTGCTCCCGCCGACGTACGAGCCGCGGGCCACCGGGCACATCCCCGACATGCACGAGCTGATCGAAAAGCTGATCGCGACCGGGCACGCCTACGTGGCCGCCGACGGCTGCGGCGACGTCTACTTCGACGTGCGCTCCTTCCCGGCGTACGGGTCGCTCTCCGGCCAGCACCCCGACGCGATGCAGCATCCCGACGACGGTTCGGTGCGGGCCAAGCGGAGCCCCAACGACTTCGCGCTGTGGAAGGGCGAAAAGCCTGGCGAGCCGGCCGACGCCACCTGGCCCTCGCCGTGGGGTCGCGGCCGCCCCGGCTGGCACATCGAGTGCTCGGCCATGTGCTGGCGCTACCTCGGCGCCGAGTTCGACATCCACGGCGGCGGGCTCGACCTGACGTTCCCGCACCACGAAAACGAGATCGCCCAGTCGCGCGCGGCCGGGCTGCCGTTCGCCCGCTACTGGGTGCACCACGCGCTGCTCAACCTCGGCGAGGCCAAGATGAGCAAGTCGCTGGGCAACGTCATCGACCTCGACCACGTGGCGGCGATGGGCATCCGCCCGATCGAGTTGCGCTATTACTTGCTCGAGTCGCACTACCGCTCGCGCATCGACTACAGCGACGAGCACCTGCGGGAGAAGGCGGTGGCCCTCCGGCGGATCGAGGGCTTCGTGCAGCGGGCGGTCGACCGCGTGGGCGCGGTGCCCGCCGCTGAGCTGCCGCCGGCGTTCGTCGCCGCGATGGACGACGACCTCAACACCTCCGCCGCGCTGGCCACCCTTCGCGACGTGGTCCACCACGGCAATTCGGCGCTCGACACCAGCGACGAGACGGCGATCCGGGAGGCGCTGGCATCCGTTCGCGGGATGCTCGGCGTGCTCGGCATCGACCCGCTCGACGACGCGTGGGGCGGCGGGGGCCAGGGGGATCACCTCAAGGAGGTCGTCGACTCCCTCGTCGCGCTCGCGCTCGACCAGCGCGCGCAGGCCCGGGCCCGCAAGGACTGGACCGCTGCCGACGCCGTACGTGACCAGCTCAAGCAGGCCGGCGTCATCGTGGAGGACACACCGGCCGGACCTCGATGGACGGTGGACGATGGCCGGTAACTCCCAGCGGCGCGGCCGGCGGGTCACGCCGAAGAAGGGCGCCTCGGCCGGCTCCGGCGGCAAAAACCGGGCCGGGCTCGCTGGCAAGGGGCGCACGCTGCCCGCCGACGAGCGGCCGTGGCACAAGGCTTACTCCGGCACGGAGAAGCTGCCGCAGCGCACCGCGTGGAAGCAGGAGAAGGAGCGCCGCGCGGCCTCCGAGGAGGGGCGGGCTCCCAAGATCGGCGTCCCCGGCACCAAGGACACCACATGGGGCCGCGGCACGCAGGGCGTCAAGCCGACCAAGCGGGGCGGCGGTGGCGGCCAGCCGGCCCGCCGCGGCGGCCCCAAGGTCGCGCCTGGGCGCAAGTCGGTGCCGGCCAAGGGGGCGCCCGAGCTGCTCGTCGGCCGCAACCCGGTGGTCGAGGCGCTGCGCGCGCAGGTGCCGGCCACCGCGCTGTACATCGCGCTCGGCATCGAGATCGACGACCGGGTCAACGAGCTGGTCCGCACCGCCGCCGACCGGGGCATCCCGATCCTGGAGGTCAGCCGCGCCGAGCTCGACCGGATGACCGGCGGCGTGCTGCACCAGGGCGTCGGGCTCCAGGTGCCGCCGTACTCGTACGAGCCGTTCGAAGATCTGCTGGTCGCGTCGGCGGAGGCCGTGGCGCCGCTGATGGTCGCGCTCGACGGGGTCACCGATCCGCGCAACCTGGGCGCGGTGATCCGCTCGGCGGCCGCGTTCGGCGCGCAGGGGGTCTTCCTCCCCGAGCGGCGGGCCGCGAGCATGACCGCGACAGCGTGGCGCACCAGCGCGGGCGCCGCCGCGCGCATGCCGGTGTCCCAGGTGACCAACCTGACCCGGGCGATCAAGGCGTGCCAGCGGGCCGGCTTCGTCGTGATCGGCCTTGACGCCGATGGCGAGACCGATGTGTACAACCTCGAGGCGGCCGTCGGCCCGGTGGTGGTCGTGGTCGGCTCGGAGGGGCGTGGCCTCTCCCGCCTGGTCGGCGAGACCTGTGACCTGCGGGTGAGCATCCCGATGGCCTCCACGGTCGAGTCACTCAACGCGAGCGTCGCCGCCGCCGTGACCCTCGCCGAGATCACCCGCCGCCGCGCCGCGGGCTGAGCCCGCTCCGACACGGGCTGAGGCCACGCTGAGCCCGTGCCGCAGCGCGGCCGAGGTCGCTCGGCGTCGCGGGCGAGTCAGCTCCCAGCGGTGCCGATCACGGTGGGCTGAAGGTCCGGACACGAGGCGTGTGCCGAGGCCGGGAGCGTACGTCGCCGCAGCCCAGCGCCAGTCGATCACGACACCAGCGTGAGCGGGCAGGGCTGCGCGGCCCCCGTAACATGCTTTGCCGGGGATACCCGCACCCCCGTGAGGAGCGGCAGAGATGGCAGGCCCGGACGGCGGTTACGCGCTCGGCGTCGACGTCGGCACGTCCAACACTGTGGCCGTCCTGCGCTGGCCCGACGGCCGCACCCGCCCGCTGCTCTTCGACGGGCAGCCGATCATGCCGTCGGCGGTTTTCCTCGACGACGCGGGGCTCCACGTCGGCCGCGACGCGCAGCGGCTGGCCCAGGGCGACCCGTCGCGGTACGAGCCCAACCCCAAGCGCCGGGTCGACGAGCCCAGCGTGCTGCTCGGCGGCCGCGAGGTGCCCACGGTCGACCTACTCGCGGCCGTGCTCGGCGCGGTCGCGCGTACGGCGGTGGAGGCGGTCGGCTTCCTCCCGCCGGCGGTGGTGACCTACCCAGCCGCGTGGGGCGCGCGCCGCCGCGACGTGCTGGCCGCCGCGATCGCCCGCGCCGGCTGGCCGCCCGTTGGCGAGCAGGGCACGCGGCTGGTGCCCGAGCCGGTCGCCGCCGCCCGCTACTTCGCCGAGGTGCTGCGCCGGCCTGTACCGGTCGGTGCCTCGCTCGCGGTCTTCGACTTCGGCGGCGGCACGCTCGACATCGCGGTCGTCCGCAACGAGGGCACCGGCTTCGCGGTCGTCGGCTCGGGCGGCGTCGCCGAGCTGGGCGGGCTCGACCTCGACGCGACACTTGTCGATCATCTCGGCCAGGTGCTCGCCCCGGTCCACGGCCAGGCATGGCAGGCGCTGGCCCAGCCGGCCACGGCAGGGCAGTGGCGCAGCCGCCGGCAGTTCTGGGACGACGTGCGCGGTGCGAAGGAGATGCTTTCCCGCACCGCGGCGGCGCCCGTGCCGGTGCCCGGGATCGACCAGGCCGTACACCTCACGCGGGAGGAGCTGGAGCGGCTGGTCACGCCGCTGCTGCGCCAGGGCGTGTACGAGGCGGCCTCCGTCATCGGCGCCTGCGGGCTCACCCCGACCCAGCTCGCCGGCCTCTTCCTGGTCGGCGGCTCGTCCCGCGTACCGCTCGTGGCCCGCCTGCTCCACGCCGAGCTGGGCATCGCGCCGACCGTCCTGGAGCAGCCTGAGCTGCCGGTGGCCGAGGGGGCGCTCGCCGAGCTGGCCCCGCGCGCCCGGGCGGTCGCCACCGTGCCCACCGCGACCGCGGCCGTCGCACCGCCCGGGCCGGCTCCCACCGCGGGCACCGGGCTGCCCGTGTCGTCGGTGCCGGTGTCGCCGTCCGGGTCGCCCGTCTCGTCCGTACCCGGGATGTCGGTCTCCCCGGCCCCGGCGGGCATGTATCCGCCCGGCCCGCCCGCGGTGCCACGGACGCCGCGCCCGTTCTATCGCCGTCCGGTCCTGTGGATCGCCGCCGCGGTGGTCGCGCTGGCCGGCGTGGTCACGGCCGCGGCGCTCGTGCTGCTCGGCAACGAAGAGGTCGACTTCCAGCCCGTGGCCGAGGTGGGACGCGTCCGGTCCACGGACAAGCAGCCCTACTACGTCTACACCGAAATGGTCGGCGACAATGCCTACCTGGCGTTCGAGCGGGACGACAACGACCGGCTGGAGATCATCTCCGTCGACCCCACCACCGCCAAGGAACGCTGGCGCGTGCAGACCGAGAGCGCTGCCGACCGGTGGGACGGGATCAGCGCGCTGCCCAACGCCGTGCTCGCGTTCCAGAGCAGCAGCATCTCCAGCACCGAGATGCGCGACATGGCGGTGCACAGCCCAGACGACGGGCGGCAGATGTGGCACCGCCTGATCCGGCCGGACGACAACGTGTACCCGTTCAAGGACGTGCTGGTGCTTGCCGACCGGGGCGAGCAGCGCCTGCTCGGGCTCGACATCAAGACCGGCACCACCAGGTGGGAGCGGCAGAATCCGGGCAAGTCGGATGGGCTCACCGGCACGGCGATCTACCCGGTGCAGACCGTCGCGGACGTCTCCGGCCCGGCCAACGCGAACGGCCGCCCCTTCGCGCCGGTCATGGACGATGACCAGCGGTTCGTGCAGATTGGCGCGGACCGCTCGGCCACCGTGATCGACGCCGTCCGGGGCACCGAGCTGAAGAAGCGCACCAACGTGGCCGACCCGAGCGATGGCGTGGTCGCGTACAACGGGCGGCTGCTGGTCTCCTCGGCGCAGGACGGATACCGCCTCTCCGGGTACGACCTGGAGACGATGGGCGAGCCGGTCAACCTCTACACCGCGCCCGACGACCGGTACCGGCTCGACCTGTTCGCGATGTGCGGCAAGACCCGGGCGTGCCTGCTCGACTCGATCGGCTCCGACAGCAAGTCGACCTCGCTCGTCGCGATCGACCTGGAGAAGGGCGGGCAGCTGTGGCGCAGCCCCGCGCCGGACGCCGACGTGATCCTGCACCTCGGTGAGCAGGAGGTGGTCGCCCGGTCGAGGAGCGGCGACTACCGGTTCCGGGTCTTCAACCGGGACGGCAAGGAGGTCCTCGACCGGGAGGGCGCGGCGGGCCGGGTCGACGCCGCCAACCTGCTGCTCTTCGAAGAGATCAGCTCCATCGCCGACGACTACAGCCTCGCTGGCCTGCACGTGGGCTCGACCGACGTGATCGAGATGGGGCAGCTCAAGGACGTGAAGACCGACAGTTGCTCGTGGAACGTGAAGTTCATCGTCTGCGCCGGTCGCTCCGACTTCGTAGTCGCCCGGTTCGCCCGGGATTAGGGGCCTGTTTCATAGCGGTCTATTTCAAGGGACGGATATGGGCTGCCGCGACGCTCGTCGTGGTCCAGACCGCTGCTCCCGCAGCCTCACCCATCGCAGTCTCAAGCCCTGGCTCCGGTCGCTGCGCGTCCGTGGCGATTCTTTGACCCGCCGGAGGGCTCTTTCGGGGAAACAGCCCTTTGCCGGCGGCGTGAGAGGGCTGCTTCCCGGAAGTAGCCCTCTCGATGTCGTGGGGCGAGGGCGGGTTTGGTTGTGTACCGCGGAGGGTGCGGCTGCGGGAGCGGCGGTCTGGAGCGCGGCGGACATCGCGGTAGCCCAGGTCTATGCCTTGGAATAGATCCTCTTTCAAAGGGCATGGCCGCCCAGACGACCCTTAGGAGGCTGGGAGCCGCGCGGCCCTACGTGGCGAGCGTGCCGTTTGCCTGGTTGAGAAACTGCTCGGCCGCGGCCTTGGGCGACCGCTTACCAAGCTGTACGCTCTCCGCCGCCGAGGTCAGGAGTGAACGGATCTTGGCGTGCCCCCTCGGCGGTGGCGCGGGCGCGGCGCCGAAGCGTGGCGTGATCGCGTTTTCGAAGTCGATCGTGGCGCGGGCCGCGGGGTCCTTCAGCTCCTCGCTGACCACGCGCCGTACCTCGGTGTTGGGGCTCAGACCTCGCTCGGTGCCCAGGATCTTGCCCGCCTCCGGGTCGTTGACCAGGAAGTTCATTACGTCGACGACGACATCGGGATGGCGCGTGCCGCGGAACCCGGACCAGTACATCGAGGCGCGTGCCCACTGCCCCTTCGGATCGCCGGGGTAGGAGACCAGCGCCAGCTCGTCTTCGGTCTTGCCCTGGAGCTCGGGGAGCTGGTTGGACCACATGAAGCTGGTGGCCGCCCGGCCGGTCACGACGAGCTGCTTGGTCACGTCGCCGCCGTTGGCCTCCTTGATCACCTCGGGCGGGGGCGCGGCGCCGCTCTTCCGGGCGTCCTGCCACATCTCGAACCACGTGGTCAGGTCGGCGGCGGTGAAGCCCATCTGCTTGCCCGCGTACAGCTCCTTGCCCTGCGCGCGCAACCACAGCCAGAACGCCTTGTAGTCAGCCGACGGGTCCATCGTGCCGGCGACCCGGCCCTCGGTGGCCTCGGTGATCTGCGTGGCCCAGGCGAAGAGCTGCTCGTACGTCATGCCGACGGTGGGCTCGGGCATTTGGAGCTGGCGGACCAGGGTGCGGTTGTAGACCATCGCCGGCGTGTTCTCGGCGCCCGCGACGCCCACCGTGCGGCCGCCGACCTGCCCGTACTTGGCGAGGCTGTCGGGGAGCCTGCTGACGTCGAGCGCCCCGCTCGTCACGTATGGCGAGAGATCGAGGGTCACATTTCGCTCGGCGTACTCGGTCAGGTAGTTGTCGTCGATCTGGAACATGTCCGGCGCGTCCGGCCCGGCTGCCTGAGTGGCCAGGTTGTCGTAGTAGCCCTGGTTGCCCTGCCAGTGGGTCTTGAACGTGACGTTGGGATGGCGCGCGGTGTAGAGGGCCAGTGCCTGCTCGGTCATCTCGGCCCGCTTGTCGCCGCCCCACCAGAAGATGTTGATCTCGACCTTCTGGTCCTGGACCTCGGTGTCGTCCGAGTCACCGCCGCACCCGGTCGTGGCGAGCAGCGCCGCCGCGGCCAGGCATCCGATCGCGCGCATCCCGATAGTCATCCGCACGGATATCGACCTTAGGGCGCGATTCCTCCTGGTGGGAGGGCCATACGGACGACTCGTGATCAGGGTGCCCAGCGTGGACACCCTGATCACTCAGCGCAGTGGGAGTCGTCGCGCGACCGCGTGCATCGCGAAGATCGCGTATCCGGCGAGCACCGGTACCAGTACCGGAATGATCATCAAGCCCAGCGCCACGACCAGCGCGACCACGCCGGCGCACGCCAGCACGGCGGACGGCCGGCGCTGTCCGTGCGCCAGCGCCGCGCGGGCGGCGGCACGCCATCCCGCGCCGCCCGCCTTGCCCATCTCGACCACCGTCAGGCCGGCCAGGCCCGCCGCCCCGATCATGACGACCAACGTGGGTACGGCCAGGGCCACGCCGCCCGGCACGACGCCGCGGGTGATCGCGGCGAGGTTGAGCAGGAGCAGCGCGCCGCAGAAGGCGCCCAGCAGTGTGGGTAGGACGCCCGGCAGCAGCCCGCGGACGAAGCGGCCGAGGGTGACGCGCACCCCCGGCCACCGCTCGTCGGCGGACCAGTCGTGCAAGGCGGCGCTGGCGGCCGCCACCGCCGCGCCCGCTGTCACGATGCCGAACGAGCCGACCGTCACGAGGATGCCGAGCAGTGCCAGGTCGCTGGCGTTGCGGAACGTGTCCCGCCAGCCACCGTGCACCATGCGCGGCGCGTCCTCGGTCGTCATGTCGACGCTCACCCCTTGAGCCCGCTCGTGTTGATGCCCTCGACCAGCATCCGCTGGAAGGCCACGAAGAACAGGAACACCGGCAGCAGCGAAAGCACCGACATCGCGAACATCGGCCCGATCGAACTCTGCCCGCTGGAGTCGATGAACAGCGTCATCGCCACCGGCAGCGTGTAGTCCCTCAGGTCGGACAGGTAGACGAGCTGCCGGAAGAACTCGTTCCACGTCCAGATGAACGAGAAGATCGCCGTGGTCACCAGCGCCGGGCGGCTGAGCGGCAGCATCACGTACCGGAAGATGCCGAACGGGCTGGCCCCGTCGATCTTCGCAGCCTCGTCCAACTCGCGCGGGATGCCCCGCATGAACTGCACCATGAGGAAGACGAAGAACGCCTCGGTGGCGAGGAACTGCGGCACCAGCAGCGGCACGTACGGCCAGTCGCCGCCAACCCAGCCGAACTGCTTGAACAGGATGTACTGCGGCACGGTCAGTACGTGCTGCGGCAACAGCAGCGTGCCGATCATGATCGCAAACCAGAAGCCGCGCAGCGGGAACCGCAGCCGCGCGAAGGCGTACGCCGCGACGAGGCACGAGGCCGCGTTTCCGATGACGGTCAGCAGCGCCACCATCGTGCTGTTGAGGAAGAAGCGGGTGAAGCTGACGTCGAAGTGGTTCCACCCCTTGGTGTAGTTGCCCGGGGTGAACTCCTCCGGAAGCAGGCCGGTGTTGCTCGCGATCTCCGGCTGCGACTTGAGCGAGGTGCCGATCATCCACAGCAGCGGGTAGAGCACGATGCCGAGAATCGCGAGGAGGATCAGTGTGCGTACGATCCCGCGCCCGACACCGGAACCGCGGCGGCTCACCGCGATCGTGTGCGCGCTCATCAGCGGTCATCTCCATCCGAGTAGTGCACCCAGAACCGCCCGGTCGAGAAGAACACGGCGGTGATGATGCCGATCGCCAGCAGGAACACCCACGCCATCGCGGACGCGTAGCCCATCTCGTAGTCGGTGAAGCCCTTGATGTAGAGGTTGAGCGTGTACATCAGGGTGGAGTCGACCGGACCGCCCGTGCCGTTGCTCAACACGAAGGCGGCGGTAAATCCCTGGAAGCCGTTGATGGTCTCCAGCACCAGGTTGAAGAAGATGACCGGCGAGAGCATCGGCAGCGTCACGCTGAGAAACTGGCGCAACCGCCCGGCACCGTCGACCGACGCGGCCTCGTACAGCTCGGTCGGCACCTGCTTGAGCCCGGCCAGGAAGATGACCATCGGCGCGCCGAACTGCCAGATGGCGAGCACCATCAGGGTCTCCAGCGCCCACGTCGGGTCGTTGACCCACGGCTTGCCCTCGATGCCGAAGAAGCTGAGGAAGCCGTTGAAGGCGCCTTCCCGGTTGAACATGTTCACCCAGACGATGGCGAGCGCGACGCTGCCGCCGATGAGTGAGGGCAGGTAGAAGAGGCCCCGGAAGAGGCCCACGCCGCGCCACGCGCGGTTGAGCAGCAGTGCGACGCCGAGCGCCGCCGCGAGCTTGAGCGGCACCGCGATCAGCGCGAAGGAGACGGTCACCGTGACCGACCGCCAGTACGACGGGTCGTTGGTGAACATCCGCTTGTAGTTGTCCAGCCCAACCCACTCGACCTCGCTCAGCGGGCTGAGGATGTCGTAGTTGGTGAAGCTGATGTAGAGCGACAGGAGCATCGGCACCGCGGTGATGGCCATGAGACCGATCAGCCATGGCGACAAGAAGACGTAACCCGCCGCTGCCTCGCTACGCCGGCCGCGCCGGGACCCCCGCCGTTTGGCGGGGATCCCGGGGGCCCGTTTCGCGCGTACCGACGGCTGTTCTGCCGTGGTCAACGCCACGAGCGAACTCCTCTCCGTACCAGCGCCGGGCTAACCGAGCTTCGGTTGGACGACGGCAAACAGGTCGGCGGCGGCCTTCTCCGGCGTCGCCCGTCCAAACTGGACGTTCTCCGCGGCCTTGATCAGCTCGGAGCGGAAGGTGCTGTGGCCCTTCGGCGGCACCTGCGGGGCCTTGCCGAACTTGGCCGCGAGGTCGTTCTCCACCTGGATGGAGAGCTTCATGTTGGCGTCGGTCACCGTGTCGGCGAACGCGGTGCGCAGGTCCAGGTTGGACGGCAGGCCGCGGTCGGTGCCGAGGATGTTGACGGCCTCCTGGTCGTTGAGCAGGAAGTTGATCACGTCAACGGCGGTGTCCTTCTTGTCGCTGCTACGCGCCACGCTCCAGTACATCGCGGCGCGGGCCCACTGGCCGCTCGGGTCGCCCGGGTAGGCCACGACGCCCAGCTCGTCCTTGGTGTTCTTCTTCAACTCCGGCATCTGGTTGGCCCAGACCCAGGAGGTGCCGGCCTTGCCGGTGACGACGAGCTGCTTGCTGATGTCGGTGACGTTGCCCTCGTGGATCACGTCCGGCGTCGGGGTCGCGCCCTTGTCCCGAGCGCCCTTCCACAGCGCGAACCACGCTGCCAGGTCGGCCTCGGTGAAGCCGAGCTGCTTGCCGTTGTACAGGTCCTTGCCCTGCTGGCGGATCCACACCCAGAACGCCTTGTAGTCGGCGCTCGGGTCCTGCGTACCCGGGATCTTGGTCTTCTGGGCAACCTGCGCGGCCCAGTCGATGTGCTGCTCCCAGGTCTGGCCGGTGGTCGGCTCGGGCAGGCCGTTCTTGGTCAGCAGGGTCTTGTTGTAGACGAGACCCTGCGTGTTCTCGCCGGCCGCGATGCCCATCAGCTTGCCGTCGACCGTGCCGTACTCGACAAGGCTCGGCGGGAACTTCGAGACGTCGAGCTTGCCGCCCTTGAACTCGGTCAGGTCGGCGGTCACGTTGCGGGTGGCGAAGTCGGCGAGCATGTTGTCGTCGAGGGCGAACAGGTCGGGCACGTCACCGCCGGCGGCGAGCGTGGCCAGCTTGTCGGCGTAGCCCTGGTTGGCCTGCCAGGTCACCTCGAACTCCACATTGGAGTGCTTGGCCTTGTATGCGTTGAGCGCGTCTTCGGTCAGCTTGGCGCGAGCCTCGCTGCCCCAGTAGAAGACGGAGAGGCGGACCGGGGCATTGGGGTCGGTGCTGCCGCCTTCCTCCTCGTCGCCGCAGGCGGCGGCGCCGAAGACCAGCGGAATCGCAATGGCTGCCGCGGCGAACCCGCGGAGCAGGCGGCGTCTGTGCGTACGCAAGCCGGGGTGCATTCTCGAGTCACTCCTTGACAGTGTGCGGTTTGCCCGTTGGTGCTGGGCCTGTCGAGTCGCGGATCACCAGTTCGGTCTGGAGCGTTACCTGTGCGGTGGTGCGACGGTCGTCGCCGTGCTGAAGCAGCATGTCGACGGCCGCCCGGCCGGCGGCCCCGGTGGGATTGGCCACCGTCGTCAGCTTGGGCCGGGTGAGGCGGCTCAGCGAGATGTCGTCGATGCCGACGACGCTGACCTCCTCCGGGACCCGTACCCCCTGCGAGTCGAGCCCTTCGATCAGGCCGATCGCCATGAGGTCGTTGTAGGCGAGCACGGCGGTGGCGCCGAGGCGGCGGACGTGCTCCGCTTGGCCGGTGCCGCCGTGCTCGGTGGGCTGGTTGGGGCCGAGCACGGTGAGCTCGGCGTCGGCCGCCCGGGCCGCCATGGTGGCAGCCCGGCGGATCTCGCGGCTGGTCCACGAGCCGCGCGGCCCGCCCAGCAGGGCAATCTGCCGGTGGCCGAGGCTCGTGAGGTGCTCGACCGCGAGGCGGGCGCCCTGGCCGACGTCCATCACCACGGACGGCAGGCCGGTGACCTGCCGGTTGATGACGACGAGGGGCACCTCGCGGCTGAGCTGCTCGATCAGGCTGTTGCTCATGCGTGGGCTGCACAGCAGCACCCCGTCGACCTGCTTCGCGAGGGCGTGTACCAGCTCCTCCTCGACCGCCGGGTCTTCGTTGGTGTCGGTCACGAAGATGTGGTAGTCGCGGTGGCGTGCGGCGCTCTCCGCCGCCTTGATCAGGGGCGGGAAGAACGGGTTGGCGATGTCGGCGACGATGAGGCCGATGTTGTGTGTGCGCCCGGTGATGAGCGCCCGGGCGGCCCGGTTGGGGCGGTAGCCCAGGTGCTCGGCGCAGGCCAACACGCGGCTGCGGGTCTCCGGATTGACCAGGTGCGGCGCCGAGAACGTGCGCGACACGGTGGAGATGTGCACTCCCGACGCACGCGCGACGTCGCGAATCGTGGCTGGCACGCGCACTCCTCTCCGTGTGTCGCCGGTCACTCAGGTGGGCCAATTAATGCAAACGGTTGCTCACGTGTCAACGGGCTGAGATTGCGGGTTCGTTACGACGGGTTGGTTGGAAAGCGCTTGCTTCAGGCGTTCAACGCGACATAGGCGGACATTTCTCCACCAGCGTTGACTCCTCGTGGTCTGCCATGGCACCTTGCGTCTGCAAACCTTTGCATACCAAGAGAGGATGCTCGATGCCGGATCAAGCGCCGCGACGGCGTCGCTACGCCCTCGTCGGCACCGGCTCCCGCGCGGAGATGTTCGTCCGGTCTTTGCACGACCACTCCGAGTCGGCCGAGCTCGTGGCGTTCGCCGACGTCAACCAGTCCCGGATGGACGCGCACAACGCCTGGCTCGCCACGGCCGGCGCGTCTCCCGTTCCGACGTACCGGGCAGGCGACTTCGCGATCATGCTGGACAAGGAGCGGGTGGACGTCGTGCTGGTGACCAGCGTCGACCGCACCCACGACGAGTACATCGTGGCCGCGCTCCAGGCCGGATGCGACGTGGTGACCGAGAAGCCGATGACCACCGACGTGCCCCGCTGCCAGCGCATCCTCGACGCGGTCGCGGAGACCGGCCGCCAGGTGACCGTCGCGTTCAACTACCGGTACAACCCGCTGCACGAGAAGGTGCGCGAGGTCCTCGCCGCCGGTGAGATCGGTGAGATCGGCTCGGTGCACTTCGAGTGGCTGCTCGACGTGCGGCACGGCGCCGACTACTTCCGGCGCTGGCACCGCGACAAGGCCAACTCCGGCGGCCTGATGGTGCACAAGGCGAGCCACCACTTCGATCTCGTCAACTGGTGGCTGGACGCGGTGCCCGTCGAGGTCATGGCGTACGGGCGGCTCTTCTTCTATGGCGCGGAGGGGCGACGCCACGGGTACGCCCGCGACTATGACCGGGCCCACGGCGCGACCTCGGCGGCCGACGACCCGTTCGCCATCGATCTCGCCGCCAACCCGCACCTGCGCGCGCTCTACCTCGACGCCGAGGCTGAGGACGGCTACCACCGCGACCAGAACGTCTTCGCCCCCGGCGTGACGATCGAGGACGACATGTCGGTCCTCGCCCGCTACTCCTCCGGCGCCACGATGACCTACCACCTGACGGCGTACTCGCCGTGGGAGGGATACCGGGTCATGTTCAACGGCAGCCGGGGCCGGCTCGAGCTGCATGTGGTGGAGAACGACTTCGTCAGCCCGGCCGGGGCGAGGGGCGTCAAGGGCGCTCTGCACGGCGTCGAGGCGGCGATCGAGGCGGGCTCGACGAGGATCACCGTGCATCCGTTCTGGGAGCAGCCGCGCGAGGTGCCCGTACCCGGACACACGCGCGAAGGCCACGGAGGCGCGGACGCCCGCATGACCGCGGTGCTGTTCGGCGGCGAAAATGACCCCATGGGCCGGGAAGCGAGTGCCCGCGACGGCGCGTTGGCGCTGCTCACCGGCTTGGCCGCCAACCGATCGTTCGAGACCGGTCTGCCGGTCCAGGTCGCCGACCTGCTCACCGCCGACCTCCTTCACCTTGCTTAGGATTCACCTTGCTTAGGAGCCCGACGTGACCCGAGCCGACCTGCTCTTCCCGTCCGAGCCCACGCAGCGAGCCATCGCCCGGGAGCTGTACGCCCTCGCGAAGGACCAGCCGATCATCTCGCCGCACGGGCACGTCGACCCCGCGATCCTCGCCGACGACGCGCCGTTCCCCGACCCGGCCCAACTGATCATCTGCCCCGACCACTACGTCACGCGGATGCTGCTCAGCCAGGGCGTGCCGCCGGCCTCGCTGGGCGTACGCACGCTGGACGGCGAGCCGTACGAGACGGACGGCCGGACGATCTGGCGGACGTTCGCCGCGCACTGGCGCCTCTTCCGGGGTACCCCCTCCCGGCTCTGGCTGGAGGAGACGTTCCGCGAGGTCTTCGAGGTGACCACCCCGCTCGGGCCGGAGACCGCCGACGAGGTGTACGACGCGATCGCCGCGAAGCTGGCCGAGCCGGAGTTTCGCCCCCGGGCGCTCTTCGAGCGGTTCAACATCGAGGTGCTGGCCACGACCGAGTCGCCACTGGACGACCTGGGCCGGCACGCGAAGCTCGCGGCCGACGGCTGGGGCGGGCCGGGCGGGCGGGTCATCACGACGTTCCGGCCGGACAACGTGGTCGACCCCGAGTTTCTCGATCCGGTGAGTGGCACAGCGTGGGCCGACAATGTCGCCCGGCTTGGCGAGCTGACCGGTGAGGACACCGCCACCTACCTCGGCTACCTCGCGGCGCTGCGCAAGCGGCGGGAGGCGTTCATCGCCGCCGGCGCCACGTCCTCCGACCACGGCCACCTCACCGCCCGCACGCTCCTGCTCGACGAGAGCGAGGCGGCGGCGCTCTTCGAGGCACACCTGCGCGGCGAGGGCGACCCGGAGAAGGCCGAGGCGTTCCGCGCGCACATGCTTGTCGAGCTGGCCCGGATGTCCATCGACGACGGCCTGGTCATGCAGTTGCACCCCGGCTCGGTCCGCAACCACAACCGCTGGCTGTACGGCCGGCACGGGCGGGACGTGGGCGGCGACATCCCGCAGGCGACCGACTACGTGCACGGGCTGGCGCCGCTGCTCTCCGCGTACGGCAACGACCCTCGGCTCCGCCTCGTCGTGTACACGCTGGACGAAGACACGTTCACCCGCGAGCTGGCGCCGCTGGCCGGTGGATACGCCGCCATGTACCTCGGTGCGCCGTGGTGGTTCCTCGACTCGCCGGAGGTGCTGCGCCGCTTCCGGGAGGCGGTCACCGAGACCGCCGGTTTCTACAACACCTCCGGCTTCGTCGACGACACGCGGGCCTTCTGTTCCATCCCGGTACGCCACGACGTGGCCCGCCGGATCGACGCCGGCTTCCTCGCCCGGCTGGTGGCGGAGCACCGCCTGCCACTGGACGAGGCGGCCGAGACGATCGTCGACCTCGCCTACCGACTGCCCAAGGGGATCTTCCGACTGTGAACGCTGTGATCACCGGTCTTGACGTCCACGACGTCCGGTTCCCGACCGCCGACGCGGGAGACGGCTCCGACGCCATCAACCGCGGCGACTACTCGGCGACCTATGTCTCCCTCACCACCGACGCCGGAGTGGAGGGAGCCGGCTTCACGTTCACCAACGGACGGGGCAACGAGATCACCTGCGCCGCCGTGCGGGCGCTCGCCCACCACGTGGTCGGCCGGTCCACCGCCGACATCTTCGCCGAGCCGGTGGCGTTCTGGCGCTCGCTCTCCGCCGACGTCCAGCTGCGCTGGCTCGGGCCGGAGAAGGGCGTCATCCACATGGCCACCGGCGCGATCGTCAACGCCGTCTGGGACCTGCGGGCCAAGCTCGAGGGCAAGCCGCTCTGGCGGTTGCTCGCCGAGATGCCGAGTGACGAGTTGGTCCGCAACGTCGACTTCCACCACATCACGGACGCGCTCACGCCGGACGAGGCCGCCGCGATCCTCGACAAAGGGCTCTCCGGTCTGGACGATCGCCGCGCCGAGCTGGAGCGGGACGGCTTCCCGTCGTACACCACCTCGGTGGGCTGGCTCGGCTATCCCGACGAGAAGGTGCGGTCGCTGACCCGGCAGGCGTACGCCGACGGCTGGCGGGCGATGAAGATGAAGGTCGGCGGCCCGATCGACGACGACGTGCGCCGCGCCCGGATCATCCGCGAGGAGATCGGCCCGGAGGCGCTGCTGATGATGGACGCCAACCAGGTGTGGGACGTCGACGAGGCGATCTCCAACATGGCCAGGCTGGCGGAGTTCGACCCGTACTGGATCGAGGAGCCGACGCACGCCGACGACGTCCTGGGACACGCACGCATCGCACGAGCGGTCGCGCAGCTAACCAAGGGGCGGTGCAGGGTCGCCACCGGCGAGGTGGCCGCCAACCGGGTCATCTTCAAACAACTGCTCCAGGCCGAGGCGATCGGCGTGATGCAGATCGACGCCTGCCGCGTGGGCGGGGTCAACGAGGTGCTCTCCGAGATCCTGATGGCGGCCAAGTTCGGCGTGCCGATCTGCCCGCACTCGGGCGGCGTGGGGCTCTGCGAGTACGTCCAGCACCTCGCCGTCTTCGACTACCTGCGGGTCGGCACCTCCCTGGAGGGTCGCATGGTCGAGTACGTCGACCACCTGCACGAGCACTTCATCGACCCGGTGCGCACCAACGGCGGCCGCTACCTGCTGCCCGAGGCGCCGGGCTACAGCGCCACCATGCTTGCCGCGTCGATCGCGGAGTACACGTTTCCGCACGGTCCCGTGTGGAGCGCTCGGTGAGCGAACTCGCGAGCGAACCACGAAGCGCACGGCGGCTCGGCCTCAGCTCCTTGCGCCAGGTGCCGGTCGAGAGCCGGCCGCGTGTGCGGCCCGGCACCGTGCCGGCCGGCATCGTCCACCTTGGACTCGGCGCGTTTCACCGGGCGCACCAGGCGGTCTACACCGAGGCGGCGGTCGCGGAGGCGGGCGGCGACTGGGGCATCCTCGGCGTGGCCCCGCGCAGCACGGACGTGGTGGAAGCGCTTGCCGCGCAGGACAACCTGTTCAGCGTCACGTCGCTCTCCAACGACGAGTCCCGCACCCACGTGGTCGGCGCGCTCGCCGGCGTCTGCCACGCGGCCAGCGACCCGATGGCGGTGGTCGCGCGGCTGGCCGACCCGGCGATCCGGGTCGTGACGCTGACGGTGACCGAGAAGGCGTACCAGATGGATCCCGCGACCGGCCGGCTGCGGCCCGACCCGGCCGTGGCGGCGGACCTGGTGGGCGACGGCCCGCCGGCGACCGTGCCCGGGCTGCTGGTGCGCAGCCTGATCGCCCGGGCACGGGCCGGCGCCGGCCCGATCGCGCTGGTGAGCTGCGACAACCTCCCGTCCAACGGAAAGCGCCTGCACGGCCTGGTCACACAGGCGCTGGAGTACGGCGGCACCGAGGACGCGCTCGTCGAGTGGGTACACGCCAACGTGACGTTCCCCGGCACGATGGTCGACCGCATCGTGCCGGCCACCACCGCACAGACGCTGGCGACGGTCGAGCGCGCGCTGGGCGTCTCCGACCGGGCCGCGGTGGCCGCCGAGCCCTACCAGCAGTGGGTGATCGAAGACGACTTCCCGGCCGGGCGCCCCGCCTGGGAGCGTGCCGGCGCGGTGCTCACCGATGACGCCAGCCCGTGGGAGCGGCTCAAGCTGCGCGCGCTCAACGGCGTGCACTCCGCCATCGCGTACCTGGGCGCGCTCGCCGGTCGGGAGACGATCGCCGAGGCGCTGGAGATCCCCGGTATGCGGGCGACGCTGCGCCGCTTCGTCGCGGAGGACGTCGCCGGCAGCTTCACTCCGCCGGACGGCGTCTCGGTGGTCGAGTACGGAGACTCGGTGCTGGATCGCTTCGCCAACGCGGCGATCCGGCACCGCACCATCCAGGTGGCGATGGACGGCTCGCAGAAGCTCCCGCAGCGCGTGCTGCACACCATCGCCGACCGCCGCGCGGCCGGCGCGGAGCCGAGGTGGGGCGCGCTGGTACTCGCGGCGTGGATGCGTTTCGTCCAGGGCGAGAGCGACGCGGGCGTGGCGCTGCCGCTGGACGACCCACTGGCCGACCGGATCCGCACGGCGCTCGCCGAGGGCAAGCCGACCGCCGAGGGCGTGGTCGACGCGCTCTTCGGGCTGAGTGAGGTCTTCCCCACCGAGCTGACCGCCGACGACACCGTGCGGCAACTCGTGGCAGGCTGGCTCGGCGCCCTGGAACGCCACGGCGTCGAGCCACTGCTGCGGGAGCTGCCATGAGCGAGAGTCGCGAGGCTACGGATCTTGACCTGGGCGGTGGCCGTGCGCCGAGTGACGGAGCGTGGTTGGCTCAGGGCGAGAGTCGCGAGGCTGCGGGCCTTGCTGCGGGCCTTGGCCACGGCGGGCGCGTGCCGTGCGGGCGGGTCGCGCTGATCGGCGCGAACGGGCATGGCCGCTGGCACCGGCGGCAGATCCCCGCGCTGCGCGAGGCGGGGGTCGCCGAGCTTGTCGCGCTCGTCGACGTACGCCCGGTGGAGCCGGGGCCCGACTCGGTGCCGCACTTCACCGACCATCGCGAGATGCTGCGCGAGACCCGGCCGGACGCGGTCGTCATTTGCACGCCGCCGCACACGCACCGTCCGATCGCGACGGACGCGCTCCGAGCCGGTGCCGACGTGCTGCTGGAGAAGCCGCCGGTCCTCTCGCTCGCCGAGCACCGCGCGCTCAGCGAGGTGCTGGCCGAGACCGGGCGCGCCTGCCAGATCGGCTTCCAGGCGCTCGGCTCGGCGGCACTGGCCGAGCTGCGGCGCTCCATCGCGTACGGCGTGGTCGGCACGGTCACCGGTGTCTCCACGGTCGCCTCCTGGCAGCGCGACGACGCCTACTACCAGCGTTCGCCGTGGGCCGGAAGGCGCACAGTGGACGGACGACCGGCGCTCGACGGCGCGCTCGCCAACCCGCTGGCACACGCCTGGATGCAGTGCCTGGCCATCATGGACGACGACCCGCCGGTCGGCGTCGAGCTGGAGCGCTACCGCTGCCGCGACATCGAGGTGGACGACACCGCGACCATGCGGATCACGCTCGCCTCGGGGCGGCCGATTCTCGTCGCGGTGACCCTGTGCGGCGAGGAGAAGATCGAGGGCGAGGTCATCGTGCACGGCACGGCCGGCAAGGCCGTACTCGAATATCCGACCGACCGGCTCAAGCTGCCCGGAGACGCCGACTTCCGTGCGATTCCCGGCCGGGCGAGCCTCCTGGAAAACCTCCTTCGGCACCGCGCTGACGGCACTCCGCTCATCGTGCCGCTGGCGCGTACTGAGCCGTTCACCGCGGTGCTGGACGTGCTCAACTCGGCTCCCGTGCCGGCGTTCCTGGGCGGCGACGTGGTCGTCGAGGAGGGCGAGACGCCGGCACGCACAGTGATGATCCGGGGCGTCGACGCGGCGCTCCGGCAGGCGGCGGAGAGGCTGGCTCTGCTGTCGGAGGTGCCGGTGCCGTGGGCGGTGGACCCGCATCGCGTGCGCCTCACGGCAACACCGGAAACCGAACTGCAAACCACGGAGACAACCGTTCGGTAAAAATCGGACGGGACACCAGCTTTCTCGGCAATTCGTCGCCGAGCAATTCGCCCTTGCCTGGTTTTACTGCAAAATACCTGCAAACACAGGGCATTGACACTCTTAAGCGCAAATACCTACTTTTTCGTTAAGTAGATTTCGGCTTCGTTACGAGATCCGCAAACGAGAATCGGGCAACCGCGGAGAGTGCGATGCAACTTAAGAGATTGGCCGCTGCGGCGGTCGGTATCGGTCTTGTCGCGGCGCTGGGTCCTGTGGGCCCCGCATGGGCCGGCGGCAGCCGCCATAACGACAAGCACATCCTCAAGCTGGGCCGGCAGGTGCTGCCGGCCAAGGACGGCTGGGCCGCCTCCGGGCCCGGCACGACCGGCGGTTCGGCTGCCGCCAGCGGCGAAGTGCACTATGTGGACACTCGCGCCGAGCTGATCGACGCGCTCGGCGGCGACAACGCCACCAACCGCACCAACGCCACGCCGAAGATCATCATCGTGCGCGGCGACATCAACGGTTTCGAAGGGCTCCCCGGCCGCTGTGACGACCTGGCCGACCCGGCGTACACGCTGGACGCCTACCTCGCCACGTACGACCCGGCGGTGTGGGGGCGGGTCAACCCGAGCGGGCCGCTGGAGGAGGCGCGCGTGCGCTCGGTGGCCAACCAGACGCGCTACACGCAGATCAACGTCGGTCCCAACACGACCATCATCGGCCAGCGCGGCGCCAAGCTGGAAAACCTCACGCTGATGGTCGATTCGGCCAACAACGTGATCGTCCGGAACATCAACTTCGTCGACGCCTTCGACTGCTTCCCGGCCTGGGCGCCGACCGACGGCGAGGCGGGCAACTGGAACTCCCAGTTCGACCTCATGTCCGTACGGCGCAGCGAGAACGTATGGGTCGACCACAACACGTTCACCGACGGCGACAACCCGGACAGCGGCCAGCCGCTCCACTTCGGGCGCCCGTACCAGGTGCACGACGGCTCGCTCGACATCACGCACACGGCCAGCCTGGTCACCGCGTCGTACAACCGCTTCGTCAGCCGCGACAAGGTGATGCTGATCGGTTCGTCCAACACGGTCGGGCCGGACGTCGGGCGGCTCAACGTGACGCTGCACCACAACGTCTTCGACGGCACCTTCCAGCGGCTGCCGAGAGTGCGCTTCGGCCAGGTCGACGTCTACAACAACTACTACAACCTGGGCGGGGACGGCTTCGCGTACGCCCTGGGCGTCGGGGTCCAGTCGGCCATCTACGCGGAGAACAACTACTTCGCGCTGGAGGACGGCGTCGCGACCGAGGACATCCTCTACGACTGGGGCGGCACCGCAATCACCGAGAAGGGCAACTGGGTCCGCGCCGGCTCCAGCTGGCCCAGGCAGGTGAGCCTGCTCGGCGCGTACAACGCGACCCACGATCCCGACCTCGGCGCCGACGCCGGTTGGAAGCCGACCCTGCGGCACGGACCGGTGCTCCCCGCCCCCCTCGTCCCCCTCGCCACGCTGGCGCTGGCCGGCGCCCGGCTGTGACAGGAGGTCAACTGTGAACCGCAAACGTCTCGCGGCAGCGGGGCTGGCGGGCGCACTCGCCGCGGCGCTGGTCGCCTTCGGTAGTACCAACGCGTTCGCCGACACGCTGCTCTCCGACGACTTCCAGGACGGCAACTCCAACGGCTGGTCAAAGTCCGGCGGTACCTGGTCGGTGGTGACGGACGGCTCGCTGGCGTACCGGCAGTCGGGCACCAGCAGCGACGCCCGCAGCCTCGTGGGCCCCACGACCTGGACCGACTACTCGGTGCAGGCGCGGGTCAAGCCGACCGGCTTCGCCGCGGCCAACCGGTACGCCGGCCTGATCGCCCGCGCGCAGAGCAGCAGCAACTACTACGCGCTGGTGCTCACGAGCTCGGGCGGCGTACAGCTGATCAAGCGGGCGGGCGGTGAGCCGGTCGTGCTCGCCACCGGCTCGGGCGCGGGCGGCACCGGCACCTGGACCACGCTCACGCTCGCCGCGTCCGGCAGCCAACTGTCCGGATACGTCAACGGCAACCTCGCCGTCCAGGCCACCGACAGCGCGTTCAGCGCGGGCCGGGCCGGCATCGCGGCCAACTACGCGAGCGTGACCGTCGACGACGTGGTGGCCAGCACCGCCACCGGTACGCCGTCGCCCGGCCCCACGACGGGCGGCCCCACGCTCCCGCCGACCGGGCCGCCGCTCGACCCGGGCGCGCCGCCGATCGGCTTCGCATCGGTCAACGCGCTCGGCCAGAACGGCACCACCGGCGGCGCGGGCGGCCCGACGGTCACCGTGGACACCGCGTCGGAGCTGCTCACCGCCATCGCCCAGCCCGGCCCGCTCAACATCCGGGTACAGGGGATGATCGCGCTGCCCGGCCCGATGCACGACGTGACCTCGGACAAGACGATCGTCGGCGTCGGCGCCGACTCGGGGATCACCGGTGCCGGATTCAACATCGGCTTGCCGGTCAGCAACGTCACCTCGCCGCCGGCCAACGCGGTGCACAACGTGATCATCCGGAACCTCAACTTCCGGGACGCGGCCGACGACTCGATCAACGTGCAGATGTACTCGCACCACGTGTGGATCGACCACAACGACCTGGCCGACGGCTATGACGGCCTGATCGACATCAAGCGTGGCTCGTCGTACGTGACGGTCTCGTGGAACCACGTGCACAACCACACCAAGAACATGCTGCTCGGCCACGACGACAACAACGCCGCCCAGGACACCGGCTATCTGAAGGTGACTTACCACAACAACTGGTTCGACCGCACGCCCCAGCGCAACCCGCGGGTCCGCTTCGGGGAGCCGGTGCACATCTTCAACAACTACTTCGTCTACAACACCGACACGGGCCCGGCCTGCCAGGCGAACTCCGGCTGCGTCGTCGAGGGCAACTACTTCGAGGACGTCGAGGAGCCGGTGACCAACAGGTACGCCGGGCCGGCCGGCCGCTGCGTGGCACGCAACAACGTCTTCGTCGGTGAATCCGGCCAGCCGGACTGTAGCGGGAGCGTGCAGGAGCCGTCGACGTACTACAGCTACACGGTCGCGGACCCGAACACCATCAAGTCGGTCGTGACGGCCGGCGCGGGCACTGGGCGACTGTGACGCAGATGTGACCGCGGGCGGTGGGCAGACACCGCCCGCGGGCACCCCAGCCGGCCGGAGGTCGGGGCACGGGCGGCACAGCCCGGGTCTCCCGCGTCCCGCCTCCGGCCGGTCCTCCCGTCCCACCTCGCAAGGAGGCCCCCGTGCAGCTCAAACACGCCCGGGTGCGGATCCTCGCACCGGTCGCGGCGGCATTGGCCGCCGTCGTCCTCGCCCTCGGCTACAGCGCGGTCGCGTACGCCGACACCTTGTTCTCCGACGACTTCGAAGACGGCAACTCCAGCGGCTGGAGCGGCTCCGGCGGCAGTTGGTCGGTCGCGACCGACGGCTCCCGCGTGCTCCGGCAGAGCGGCACCAGCAGCGACGCGCGGTACACCGCGGGCACGCAGAGCTGGAACGCGTACTCGGTGCAGGCGCGGGTCAAGCCGACCGCGTTCAGCGGCAGCAACCGCTTCGTCGCCGTGCTCGCCCGGGTACAGAGCAACACCAGCTACTACTACGTGGCGCTGCGCGGCAACAACACGGTCGAGCTGAAGAAGCTCGTCAACGGCTCGTCCACCACTTTGGACTCCGCGAGTCTCACCGTGAGCACCAACACCTGGTACACGGTGCGCCTGGAGGTCTCCGGCACCTCGCTGCGCGGTTACGTCAACGGCAACCTGCTGACCGAGGCGACGGACAGCCAGTACTCGGCCGGCCGTATCGGCGTCGCGACCTTCTACGGCGCGGCCAACTTCGACGACGTCGTGGTGAGCACGATCGGCTCCACGCCCACCACGCCGCCGACAAGTACCCCGCCCACGAGCGCCCCGCCGACGACCACCCCGCCCACGAGCCCGCCGCCGAACCCCGGCCCGAACCAGGCCGACGGCTGGGCGTCGGTCGACGCGTGGGGCCAGAACGGCACGACCGGCGGCGCCGGCGGCCCGACGGTCACCGTGGACACCGCCTCCGAGTTCCTCGCCGAGGTGGCCACCGCCGGCCCGCGCGTCATCCAGGTGCAGGGCATGATCGACCTGCCCGGTCCGATGCACGACGTGACCTCGGACAAGACGATCGTCGGCGTCGGCTCGAACTCCGGCTTCACCGGTGGCGGTCTCAACGTCGGCCTGCCGATCGACGACGACATCACCTCGCCCCCGTCGAACGCGGTGCACAACGTCATCATCCGCAACCTGAACTTCCGCAACTGGGATGACGACGCGATCAACGTGCAGATGTTCTCCCACCACATCTGGGTCGACCACAACACGTGGACGACCGGTGCGGACGGCGGCGTGGACGTCAAGCGCGGCTCGTCGTACGTGACGATCTCGTACAACCACGCCGACGGGACCGACAAGAACATGCTGCTCGGCCACGACGACGACAACTCCGCCCAGGACGTGGGCCGGCTGAAGGTGTCGTACCACCACAACTTCTTCGACAACACCAACCAGCGCAACCCACGGATCCGCTTCGGCGACCAGGTGCACGTCTACAACAACTACTACCTGAACACCGGCAACTACGGCGTCGCCTCCACGGAGAACGCGGGCGTCATCGTCGAGGGCAACTACTTCGAGAACGTCGACGACCCGTACCACCTCGGCGAGGGCAGCTCCGGCGACGGCCGGCTGGTCGCGCGCAACAACTGCCTGGTCAACTCCGGCTCCGGCCAGACCGGCGGCAGCGTGTCCAACCCGTCCTACTCGTACACCCTGGCCCCGCAGTGCGACGTGAAGTCGATCGTCACGGCGCAGGCCGGCGCGGGCCGCATCTAGCGACAAACCGGGGCGGCGGCTGGAGGGACCGCCGCCCCACCCCCACGAAAGGGGGCACATCCGATGCGCGTCAGACACAAGCTCCTCCTCGCCGCCGGTGCGGGCGCCAGTGCCCGCTTCGACGACATCGTGGTGAGCGACTCCGGTACGACCCCGCCGACCAGCCAGCCGCCCACCTCGGGCCCGCCGCCCACGACCGGCCCGCCTCCCACCACGGGCCCGCCGCCCACCACGCCGCCGCCCGGCAACGCCAACGGCCTCGTCGGCTGGGCGACCCAGAACGGCGGCACCAACGGTGGCGGAAACTCCGGCTCCACCACGGTCACCAGCTCGTCGGCGCTGAGCAGCGCGATCTCCGGTACGAACTCCGCGGTCATCCGCGTCTCCGGAACCATCTCCTGCTCCGGCATGCTTCAGGTCGGCTCCAACAAGACCATCCTCGGCAACTCCGGCGCCACGATCTCCGGCTGCGGTTTCACGCTCAGCGGCAGCCGCAACGTCATCATCCGCAACCTGAGCTTCCGCGGCTGGGACGACGACGCGATCAACGTGGAGACCTCGTCGACCAACGTCTGGGTCGACCACAACAGCTTCACCGACGGGTACGCCAGCCAGGACCGTGGCCAGCTGCGCGTGACCTACCACCACAACTGGTTTGACGGATCCGGCACTCGCCACCCGCGCGTGCGCTTCGGCAACCCGGTCCACGTGTACAACAACTACTACTACAACAACGAGTACGGCGTGGCGTCCACGATGGGCGCCGGCGTGCTGGTCGAGGGCAACTACTTCGAGAACGTCGACGAGCCCACGCTGATCGGCTACGCCAGCTCGGACGACGGCGCCATCGTGCAGCGCAACAACGTCTTCGTCGGCTCCGGCAGCCCGGAGAGCGGCGGCGGCAGCGTGTCGGGCATCCCCTACTCGTACTCCCTGGACAACGCCTCCAACGTGAAGTCCATCGTCACGAGTGGCGCGGGAGCGGGCCGCATCAGCGTCTGACCTTGCACCAGTTCCCCACAAAGTGAGCGCCGCCGGCTGTCGTGGTCCCGACCACGCTCCGGCGGCGCTCCATTTAGGATGGCGGACTTAGCCCGCAACGGGACCTGCTCGAGGCGATGGGCGGTTTCGTCGTCGCCGCCGAGTGTGACCTCATCCTCAGCGTCCACGGGATCTCTCTCACGGATGTGGTCGCGGCGGAGTTGCGGGAAGAGATGAGGGGCGGGCCCCGCGGGCCCGCCCCTCATCGTGCTTGAGCGTGGGTCAGAGGCGCTGACCGGTCACCGCGTGGAAGGCGTGGTTTTGGCCCGTGCGCGGCTTGACGAAGACCGTGTCGCCCATGTTGGGCATGTGGCGGCGGTCGGTGCGGACGACGAAGCGCTCGGAGCCGCCGTCGAGGGCCGCGTGGCCGTAGACGTTGGCGTCGGAGCCGAGGTCTTCGACCAGCTCGACGACCACGGGCAGGCCGCCCTCGGTGGGGCTGACCAGGTCGCAGTCCTCAGGGCGGAAGCCGACGGTGATCTTGTTGTTGCCGCCCTCGGCCTGGGCGGCCGCGACCTGCTCGCGGGTGAGCGGCACGATCATCTGGGCGAAGACGGCGCCCTGCTCGGTGAGCGGGACGGTCTTGATGTTCATGGCGGGCGAGCCGATGAAGCCGGCGACGAAGACGTTGCCAGGGCGGTCGTAAAGCTCCCGCGGGGTGTCCACCTGCTGAAGCACGCCGTCGAGGAGGACCGCCACGCGGTGGCCCATCGTCATGGCCTCGATCTGGTCGTGGGTCACGTACACGGTGGTGATGCCGAGCTTGGCCTGGAGGGTCGCGATCTGGGTACGCGTCTGCACGCGGAGCTTGGCGTCCAGGTTGGACAGCGGCTCGTCCATGAGGAAGACCTGGGGCTCACGCACGATCGCGCGGCCCATGGCGACACGCTGGCGCTGACCACCGGAGAGCGCCTTGGGCTTGCGGCTGAGGTACTCCTCGAGCTGGAGCAGCGCGGCCGCCTCCTTGACCCGCCGGTCGATCTCCGCCTTGGGGGTCTTGCGGAGCTTGAGGGCGAACGCCATGTTCTCGTACACCGTCATGTGCGGGTAGAGGGCGTAGTTCTGGAAGACCATCGCGATGTCGCGGGCCTTGGGCGGCAGGTGGGTGACGTCGCGGCTGTCGATGTGGATCGAGCCCTCGTCGACGTCTTCCAGGCCGGCGAGCATCCGCAGGCTGGTGGACTTTCCGCAGCCGGACGGGCCGACCAGGACGAGGAACTCCCCGTCACCGATCTCCAGGTCCAGATGGTCGACCGCGGGACGCTCGGTGCCCGCATAGACGCGGGTCGCCTTGGAGTACGTGACCGTAGCCATGGTGAAGCGCTTCCTTTCACCGGCAGGAACGTGCCGGACGATCCGAGTGAAGGAGCGACCGGCACACGCTGCGCCGGCCAACGGGCGCGCACCAGGGTGTCGCCCGTGTCACGCCACGGTAAACGGTTTCCGGCTGGCTGCCAAGGTGGGAGCGCGTATCTGAGAGCCCGCTGAGAGGATCATTCGGTCACTCGGGCACGAACGGCGCTCCCCACTCATGCTCACCGAGCGGGGGCCTTTCAACACGCCGCGTACGCTGCCCAAACGCGGATCACCAGGTATGCCCGTCGGTCGTTATGCTGGCGACGAGACGCCCCTGTAGCTCAGCTGGCCAGAGCACTCGCCTTGTAAGCGAGTGGTCGTCGGTTCGAATCCGACCGGGGGCTCGACGAGGTTCCTCACCTGCGAAAATGCTGTCATGGGCGCATGGGAGTGGGCAGGTTTCCCGCACACGCCACTCGCCTAACGGGGCTGTGGCGGCGTCGCGGGAGTGCGACACTGGCAGCGTGGCGACCGTCCTTGACCGCGAGATGTACACGGAGGCGGAAGCCGCGCGCCTCCTGAATGTGGCCCAGGGCACCTTGCACTACTGGCTCGAGGGCCGGACCTACCGAGGCAAGGCCTACAAACCTGTATTGCGGGCTGAGCCCACAGGCAGGCGCACCGTCACATGGGCTGAATTCGTCGAAGCCGGGTTGCTTCGGCAGTACCGGCGCCACCACAAGGTGCCGATGGCAGAGCTTCGTGTCTTCATCGACCGGATGAGAGACGAGTTGGGCGTGCCCTACCCGCTGGCCGACCGTCGTCCGTACGCGATGAACAGAGAGTTGGTACTCGAAGCCCAACTCTCGTCTGGCCTCGATCCTGAGTTCCACCTCGTTGCGGTGATCAGCGGTCAGCTGATCCTTACGGCGCCCTCCCAGAACTTCTACGACCGAGTCGACTGGGAAGGCGACCAGGCGGCGGGCTGGTTGCCCGTCGCGGAGGAGGGGTCAACCGTTCGGATTCGCCCCGAGGTTCGCTTCGGTCGCCCCGCCGTCAAGGGCATCAGCACCGCAGCGATCTGGGAGCAGGAGGATGCGGGGGAGGACGTGGCCGACTTGGCGGTCCTTTATAGCCTGACGCAAGCTGACGTCCGGTGGGCGTTGGCGTACGAGAATTCGCAACGCGCCAAGTCCGCGAATGCCGCGTAGGCATGCGTCCAGCTGAAGTCCGCTTCTACATCGACGCAGACATCCTCGGACTTGCCCACGTCCTCGCTGGCCTCCGTGACGACGTTACCTACCCGGGCGATCCTGGAGCCACTGTTCGGAAGCGAATCCGGCCGCCCTGCCCGATCAGGAGTCCGGCTGTCCCGGACAAGGACTGGATCGGCTTGGTGGCTGCGAGGGGTTGGCTGATCATCACGCGAGACGGTCACATTCAAGTGCACACCAAGGAACTGGCCGAGGTACGCGAACATAGCGCCAAGATGGTGGCCCTGGACACCTCGCAGGCGCATGGGACCTTCGACCAGTTGGAGATCGTGATGTGCCGGTGGCGGCAGATTGTCGACCTCTATGAGCAACCGGGCCCGTTTAACTATGTTGCCTCTCGGACCAACTTGCGTCGCATCAGCCTCTCAACCTGATGCGCGCACCCGAGGCGTAGGTAGCGCACGACCGACCATGTCCCCAGGCCCTTTCAGTCGAGTGACCGCCCACGACTAAAGGCTGAGGGGCGCGGGTCGGTCGACCCACGCCCCTCAGGTGGAGAGGACTCAGAACGGCATGTACGCCAGACCCGGCGTACCCGCGAGGCTGCCGTTGGTGGGCAGTACGCGGGTGACGTTGCTGATGTCCCCGACCAGCGGGAGCCCGATCTGGGCGGCCTCGCTGTAGTCGGCGTCCTCGCCCGCCACCGGGCGCTCGTTGGTGCTGTGCACCCGGCGCGGCGGCGTCTGCTTGGTGTCCGCGTCGCTGGCCGGAGCCGGCAGCGTGGTGGCCGGCGCGGCGCCGCCGGGCAGGCCCAGCGAGCCGAGCGCGCCCACGATCGGGATCTCGTTGGTCGGGTTGTCGGCTGCGCCCGGCACGCCCTTGAGGTGCAGGTCGCCGACCAGCGGGAGCGTGGCGACCGGCGGCAGGGCCTCCGGCTGGCCGTACTCGAAGGAGCGGGTGAACAGCTCGGGGTTCTGCGCGGTCATCGCCTCGCCGATCAGCGCGGGCACCATGTCCTGGGCCTGCGAGCCGGTGGAGCGGGCGACCCCGTTGGTGTTGCCGCGGACCGCCTTGTGCGTGTTCACGCCCGGGATCGCGTCGGCCGGCACGAGGCCGAGCGAGGCGGGTACGGCGGCGCCGGCGCGGGAGGCGTCCACATCAGACGTGGCGGGCACCAGGTCGTCCATGCCGCCGGCGTTGGCGCTGAGGCCGTTCGCGCCGTTGAGCAGCGTGGTCGTGGTGCCGCTCAGGCCGAGCGAGTCGACCGCGCGGGTCGCGCCGACGGTGTCGGTGAAGGTACCGGCCACGGGCAGTTCGGAGATCAGGTTCGGCTTCTCCGCGTGCGCCTCGCCACCGGCCATGGAGGCGCCGAGCGCGCGGTCGAGCGAGCCGTGGCCCAGCGCGTCGGTGCTTACCGAGGCGGTGGGCGAGGAGGGCGCCGAGCCGACGAAGCCGAGGTCGCGGGTCGGCATCACGTCGCCACCGAGGGAGCCGAGCTGGCCGCTCATCACCACGTCCGGGGTGACGCCCTTGGCGTTCGGGCCGAGGTTGACCTGCGAGAAGTCGTTACCCCCGAGAGGGGTGAAGAAGCCGTCGAGCAGGCCCTGGAGCTGCTGAGGGTCGCTGACCGGGGTGGCGTCGACGTCCTCGGCTTGCGCGGCGCCGCCGCCGAGCAGCAGGAAGCCGCCGGCGATGCCGACCGTCCCCACCGCACGATAGAACCACTTGTTCATGTCCATCCATTCAGTGCTTACCGGTAGCACCGAGCAATTGGTGCTAAGTACGCCAAAACGTCCAACGAGCCGCACGCCAAACCGTTCCTGCCGGGGCGAAAACGCACGTCAAAGGCGTTCCGCCGGGGCAGGCCCGGGTTCGTGATCTTCAGGGCTGCGGGGGCGTGAACGACCTGACTACGATCCGGGCATGTCGGTAGACCCGTGGCGCAACCGGGCACGGCGCGCGGTCGTCTCCCGCCTGCGTGAAGGACTTCGGCCCAACGGCGACGCGCCGCACTACGTCATCTGCGGCAGCGATCCGTTGGCCTACCGCGTGGTGCGGGAGTTGGCACAGTCGTACGAGGCGCGGATCACCGTCATCGTGCCGAGCCGCCGGCGCCCCGACGGTCCGGACATCGCCGAGATCAAGGGGATCCACCTGGTCCGGGCCGACCGGCTCGACGAAGACGCGTTCCGGCGGGCGGGGCTGGCCGGCGCCGACGGCCTCGCGCTGCTCCACCAGAACGACGTGGGCAACATCCACGCCGCCCTGTGCGCGCAGGAGGTGGAGCCGCGCGTGCGGCTGGTGCTCCGCATGTTCACGCCTCGGCTGGCAGAGGGGGTCAAGCGCCTCTTCGCCGATTGCGAGGTGATGTCCGACTCGGCGATGGCCGCGCCCGCCTTCGTCGCCGCCGCGCTGGGTGAGCCGGCGCCGACCGACTTCCACCACGCCGGCCGCAACTTCTACGTGGCCCGCCGCTCCGAGGTACTGCCGGAGAGCGTCGTCTGCGGGCTCGCCGACACCACCGAGCGCAACAACCCCCGCGTGCTGCCGGCCGACCAGAGCCGGGCCGACCTGGTGCTGGCCGAGGTGATGGGGCAGCAGGCCGGCACGGTGGTCGCGGCCCGCCGGATCGTCCAGCGGCGCCGGTGGCGCCGGCCGTTCGCGGTGCTCTTCCGAGGGCTGCGCTGGTTCGTCAGCCGCAAGCTGGGCGTCGCGACCATCGCGGTACTGGCGGTGTCGACGATCTTCGGCGGGCTGCTCGCCCGGTCGCAGGACCTCGGGCTGTGGAAGGCGCTCTACGTCACGCTGCTGACCACGATCACCGGGTCTGATGTGGACCTCGATGCGTCGCTCGGCGTACAGGTGATCCAGGTCGTGCTCACGCTCGCCGGGCTCGCGCTGATCCCGCTGATCACCGCGGTCGTGGTCGACGCGATCGTCAACGCCCGCCTCGCGCTCAACGTCGGCCGGCTGCACATGCCCCGGGAAAACCACGTCGTCGTGGTCGGCGTGGGCAATGTCGGTACCCGGATCATCCGCCAGCTCCACGAGTTGGGTATCGAGGTCGTCGCGATCGACAAGGACGCCGAGGCCCGAGGCGCGCCGGTCGCCCGGCAGCTGGGCATCCCGCTGATCATCGGGGACGCGTCGCAGGAGGCCGTGCTCCGCACCGCGTCGGTAAGCACCTGCCAGGCGCTGGTGGTCGTCTCCACCGACGACGTCAGCAACCTCCAGGCCGCGCTCAATGGCCGCGCGATCCGCCCCGACGTGCGGGTCGTGATGCGCCTCTTCGACGGCGACCTGGCGTACCGGATCCAGAAGGCATTCAACATCGGCACCTCGCGCAGCGTCTCCTACCTGGCCGCCCCCGCGTTCGTCGCGGCCCTGATGAACCGCGACGTGATCGCCACCATCCCGGTCGACCGCCACGTGCTGCTGGTCTCCGAGGTGGTGGTGGCGCGTGGCTCGCTGCTCGACGGCGCCACGGTCGGCGACGCGAGCCGGGCCGGCGAGGTACGCGTGATCGCGCTCGCGAGGTTCGGCGAGCCTCGGCCGATGTGGACGCCCTCCAGCGCGTTCCGGATCGACGGTGGCGACCGCCTCACCGTCGTGGCCCGCCGCTCCGGGCTCGGCTGGCTGCTCAAGCGGGCGATGGAGCAGCCTGAGCCGGCCGTGGAGACGCCCTGATCAGAGCGAGGGGGTCAGCTCGACGCCGAGTACGGCCTGCTCATCGGGGCGGTGCACCAGCACGTCGGCGAGGAACGACTGCACCGCGGGCGCCAGGCCCACGTCGCGGCCGGCCTCCTCGGACAGCCGCCACCGGTGCTCGATGATCTGCACGAACAGCTCGGACGACTCCAGCTTGCGCCGCAGGTGGGCCGGGACGGCGCGGACCACCGGCTCGAACACCTCGGTCAGCCAGCGGTGCGCCGCCTGCTGCTCGTCGGTGAGGTCGCTCTCCGCCCGGTACGTGTCGAGGTCGTTGAGCAGCCGCCGGGCCTGGTTTTCCTCGGCGTCGAGGCCGGTCAGGCGCAGCAGCCGGCGCGTGTGGTAGCCGGCGTCGACCACCTTTGGGCGGACCCGGTAGCCACCGTCGCCGTCCACGAGGGACATCGCCACCTCGGCCACGTCGAAGCCGAGCTCGTTGAGGCGGCGGATGCGCCCCTCGATGTCGTGGCGGTCTTCCCGCTTGACCTCCTGCTCGTACGTGATCTCGTGCCACAGCCGCTCGTAGCGCTCGACGACCTCCTCCGCGACCAGCTCGGGGTCGATCGACTCGTGCAGCAGCCCGGCGGCCTGGAGGTCGAGCGCCTCGCCGAAGATGTTGACCCGCGCGATCTCCACGTCTTCGCCGCGCTGCCCCTTGGAGAGTGAGGGGCGCAGCGCACCGGTCTCGGCGTCGACCAGGTAGGCGGCGAACGCGCCGGCGTCGCGGCGGAAGAGCGTGTTGGAGAGCGAGCAGTCGCCCCAGAAGAAGCCGGTGAGGTGCATCCGCACGATCAACGCGGCCAGCGCGTCGAGCAGCCGGGTCATCGTCTCCGGGCGGAGCGTGTGCGAGAAGAGCGCCCGGTACGGCAGCGAGAACTGGAGGTGCCGCGTGATAAGCACCGGGTCGAGCGGCTCACCGTCCGGGGTCGCCCGGTCGGCCACGATCGCCACCGCCTGCACCGCCGGGAAGTCGATCCGCTCCAGCGCGCGCAGCAGGTCGTACTCCCGCTCGGCCACTCGCTCGCCGGTCTCCTTGACCGCGTAGACGGTGCCGGCCATCTTCACGAAGCGCACCACGTGCCGCGAGATGCCCTGGGGGAGCGCCACCAGGTGGTCGGCGGGCCACTCCTCCAGCGGCGTCGACCACGGCAGGTCGAGCAGCGCTGGGTCCACGAGGGCCGATGTGATCCGCACGTACACAAGCATGCCGTTCGAGAGCGCGCGACGCCGCTAACCGTGGCTCGTTACACACAGTCGGAACGGATTGTCACGATATGTGATTTGTGGGGGACAGGTATGCGGCGAACGGTGGCGCTGGCGGCGGGGGCTTGCACAGTGGTGGCACTCGCGGGGGTGGCTGGCGCGACGGCGTACGCCCGAACCGGAGAGGCGCCGGCACCGCCCGCGGTGAGCGCGCCCATGCCGGAGCGCGTGGCGGACGAGCCGGCCGGCGCAGCCGCCTCCACGCCCGGACAGGCCGCGCCCCGCCGGACGACCAGCACCGCCCCGCGGACCGAGGAGCGCGGCAGCACCGGGCGCACGCTCGTCGGGCGCGAGCAGATCGGGTCGGTCGAGCAGATCGACCGGGTCATCGGGTACCTGGACGCTGATCGCCGGATGACGCTGCGGTACCCCGGCGCCACCTACGTGAAGCCACACTTCAGCCGGGTCCTGCTGCTGCCCGGCGACTACCTGACCATCTCCGACCCGACCGGCACGGAGGTGCACCGGGTCGAGTCCGGCCTGCTGTCGGGGGCGGGCCGGTGGGGCATGTCGGTCTCCGGCGACACCGCGGTGGTCGAGCTGCACTCGATCCGCCCCGACCTGCTCGGGCTGGAGTCGACCATCGCCAACCTGGGCGTGGGCGTCGACAAGGTGGCTCACGGCTTCAGCGCCGACGAGCGGGCCCGCCAGCCGCAGCGGACGCCGGAGAGCATCTGCGGCGGCGACGAGAAGGCGGACGCGGTCTGTTACAAGTCGTCGGATCCGGTCGCGTACGAGCGCTCCAAGGCGGTCGCCCGCCTCCTGATCAACGGCAACGAACTGTGCACCGCGTGGCGGGTCGGCCCCACCAACCGCATGATGACCAACAACCACTGCATCGCGACGTCGAGGGACGCGTACGACACCGAGGTGTGGTTCAACTACCAGTGCGCCCAGTGCGGTGGCCACGCGGTCTTCCGGTCGACCAAGGTGTGGGGCGACAAGGTGCTCAGCACCAACGAGGAACTCGACTACACGCTCTTCACGATCGAAGACTTCGACAGCGTGAAGAAGTTCGGCTACCTGGAGTTCGACCTGCGGCGGCCGGCGAAGGGGGAGGAGCTGTACATCCCCCAGCACCCCGGCGGTGACCCGACCCAGATCGCGATGGACAGCGACGCGGACAACGGCAACTGCGCGATCGACGACCCCAGCTACACCGGGTACGCCAAGGCGTCCGACGTCTCGTACTTCTGCGACACCGAGGGCGGCTCCTCCGGCTCGCCGGTCATCTCGAAGCGCACCAACAAGGTGCTCGCGCTGCACCACTTCGGCGGCTGCCCCAATTCCGGCGTGCGCATCGACCTGATCTACAACAAGATCAAGTCGCAACTGTAGTTTGGGCGTGTGCAGGAGACCGTCACCCGTCGCCCGAGCCGCGTGCGACCGGCCGGATGGTGGTTCGACGCCCTTCTGCTGGTCGCGTTCGCCGCGCTGACCGCTGCCCTCGCGGCCGGCTGGCTGCTCGACCTCGACCGCGACGTCGCCGACTGGCTCTTCGCGCACGAGTGGGATCCGGGCTACTGGGTCGCTCGCACGCTCAACTTCCTGGGCAGCGGCGGCCCGCTCACCGTCATCAGCGGGATCATCGCGATCTGGCTCGGCATCCGCCGTCGCTCGATCTGGCCCCTGGCGCTGGTGGTCGCCGCGTTTCTGGCCACCGGCTTCGCCATCATGCCGCTCAAGCTCTGGACCGACCGGGCCGCGCCGCGCTCGATCCTCCCGGACGCGGTGGAGATCTTCAATCACCTGCCGCCGGATGAGTACAGCCTTTCCTATCCCTCCGGCCACATGGTCAACACCATCGTCTGGTACGGCGTGCTGGCGCTGTTGCTCGCTCCCTGGCTGGGCCGTACCGCCCGCCGCTGGCTGCGCATCGCCCCGCCGACGATCGTCTTCGTCACGACCGTCTACCTGAACTACCACTGGGTCACCGACTCGATCGCCGGCGTCCTGCTGGGCATCGTGCTGGACCGCCTGCTGGCGCGCGTGCCCTGGCCCGCCCTGCCGCGCCCCGATCTTGAGACCTCCGGCGAGGCCCCACCAGCCGATCTCTGAGCTTGGGCGGGCTCAGAGAGCGATCGGGGAGCCGGCGCGCAGCACCTGCCGCACCTGGAGAGCGTCGTCGAGCACGACAAGGTCGGCGCGGAGGCCGGGCTCGAGCGCGCCCACCTCACCGGCGAGGCCGATCGCGCGGGCCGGCGTCGTCGCGGCCATGCGCACCGCGTCGGTCATCGCGATGCCCGCGCCCACCGCCCGGCGCAGTGCCGCGTCCATGGTGAGCGTGCTGCCGGCGATCGAACCGTCACGGGCCAGCCGGGCCACGCGGTCGGCCACCACCACCGTCTGACCGCCCAGCTCGTACTCGCCGTCGGGCATGCCCGCCGCCGCCATCGCGTCGGTGATCAGGGCGGCCCGGTCGGGGCCGGTGACCTTGGCGGCGAAGGCGAGCGTGCCGTCGTGCAGGTGTGTGCCGTCGGCGATCAGCTCGCACACCACCGGCGCGGCGCCGAGCAGCGCGAAGACCGGCCCCGGCTCGCGGTGGTGTGGCGGGCGCATGCCGTTGAAGACGTGTGTGCCCACGGTGGCGCCGGCGGCGACCGCGGCGAGCGTCTGGTCGTACGTGGCGTCGGTGTGCCCCACCGCGACCACCACGCCGTGTGCGCCGAGCAGCTCGATGGCCTCCAGCGCGCCCGGCCGCTCGGGGGCGAGCGTGACCATCCGCAACGCGCCGCCGCCCAGTGCGATCAGCGCGGAGAGCTCGTCGAGCGACGGGTCGCGCAGGTGGTCGGGATTTTGCGCGCCGCACCGGACCTGCGACAGGTACGGGCCCTCGTAGTGGATGCCGGCCAGCACGCCCTCGGCCACGAGCGGGGCGAAGGCGGCGGTGGCGTCGCGCATCAGCTCGTAGGGCGAGCTGACCAGGCTGGCAACCAGCGTCGTCGTGCCATGCCGCAGGTGGAAGGCGGCGGCCTCGCGGGCGGCCGCGGCGTCGCCGGTCGTGAACGTGTGCCCGCCGCCGCCGTGCGTGTGGATGTCGACGAAGCCGGGCACGATCCACCGGTCGGCCACCGTGTCGGCGGCACCGACCGAGGCGATCGTGTCGCCGCGCACCTCTACATATCCGTGTACGACGCCGGTGGGCGTGACGACTCGGCCGTCGATCCTCACGCGCGCGCGTCCAGGGCCAGGAGGGCGGCGCCGACGCAGCCGGCCTCGTCGCCGAGCGCCGCGCGCACCAGGGCCGGCTCGGCCTGGAAGCGGAGCCGCGCGCGGATCGCGACCCGCAGCGGGACGAGCAGCGCGTCGCCCGCCTCGGCCAGGCCGCCGCCGAGCACCATCGCCTCGACGTCGTAGAGCGTCTGCGCGGTGACCAGCCCGTCCGCCAGTACCTCGACGGTCTCGCTCCAGACCTCCGTGGCGGCGGCGTCGCCAGCGGCCGCGAGTGCGACGACCTCGGCGGCGGTGGCGGCGCTGCTGGTGGCGGTCGCGTATCGCCGGCTCACCCCGGCCGCCGACGCCTCGGCCTCGAGACAGCCGCGCGCGCCGCAGCCGCAGATGGTGCCGCCGGGGCGCACGACGATGTGCCCCAGCTCGCCCGCGGCGCCGTGCGCGCCCGAAAAGCCCTTGCCGTCGACCACGTGCGCGGCCGCGATGCCGGTGCCGATCGCCACGAAGAGCACCTGCCGGAAGTCGCGCCCGGAGCCCAGCCGCGCCTCGGCCAGGCCGCCCGCGCGCACATCGTGGCCGAGCGCCGCGGGCAGGCCGAGCCGCGCCGACACAAGATCACGCAGGGGTACGTCACGGAAGCCCACGTTTGCCGACCAGGCCGCCACACCGGCCGCCTCGTCGACGACGCCCGGCACGGTGACGCCGGCGGCGACCGGGGTGAGACCGTCGGCGCGGGCCTTGCCGGCCAGGCTCTCAGCCAGGTCGAGGATCGTCTCCACCACCGCGTCGGGGCCGCGTGCGGCGCCGGTGGCGTGGCGCTCGGTGTGCAGCACCGCGCCGCTCTCGGAGACGAGCGCGGACTTGATGCCGGTGCCGCCGACGTCGAGCGCGACGACCGCCCGGCTCACGCCCGTCCTCGCTTTATCGCGGGCGGGACTGGGGCGCCAAGCCCGCTGTGCCTGATGACTCGCCCGCTGCGCTCGGTCATGCGAGGACGACCGACCTGCTGAGGTGGCGGGGAGTGTCCGGGTCGAGCCCGCGGCTGGCGGCGTTGGCCACGGCGAAGCGCTGGGCGAGGACGAGGTCGGCCATGGGGTCGAGCGGCTGGCGGCCACCGCCCCAGTGACCGAGCGCGGAGTAGCCGCCGCCGAGGCTGCCGTGCACGAAGGCCGCGCCGGTGGCCGCCACGTCTTCGGCCAGCCCTTCTGGCACGTCGCCGATCGCCCACACCACTCGCCCGATCGTCGCGATCGAGATGGGACCGTGCCGGTAGTCCATCGCCGGGTATGCCTCCGCCCAGAGCGTGGCGGCCTGGCGGCACTTGAGCGCCGCCTCGTGGGCCAGCCCTACCGTCCAACCGCGACCCAGGAACGTGACCTGCTCGACCAGCGTGGCGTCGACCGGCAGCGGTGCGCGGACGGCCACCTCGGCGTCGACCGCGACCGGCCCGAGGTCTTCGCCGAGGTGGGCGCGGAGCAGCGCGAGCACGGTGGTGGCGAAGCGGGTCTGCATCAACGACCGCTCGTCGGCGAAGGGCAGCAGCACGGCGTCGGTCGCCAACTGCACGGCTGGCGACGAGGGGTCGCCGGCGATCGTGGTGGTGGGCGCCTCGACCGCACCGATCAGGTCGACCACCTCGGTCGTGGTGCCCGAACGAGTGATCGCCACGATCCGGTCGTAGCGCCGGTTGCCCGGAAACTCGGAGGCCTGGAAGGCGTCGGTCTCGCCGTGGCCGGCGCGCTCGCGCAGCGCCGCGTAGGCCATGGCCATGAACCACGACGTGCCACAACCGACCACGGCGACTCGCTCCCCCGGGCGGGGCAGGCCAACCGACCGGCCGGCGAGGTCTGCCGCCTGTCGCCAGCAGTCGGGCTGACTGGCTATCTCCCCGTCAACGTAAGCCATGATTCTCCTGCGCGTAACGGCTCGGTCCGGCCCGCTTTCGAGCGTTATTGTGCGCGGTCCGGCTGGTCGGTGGCAACCGTGCGCAACTTCGCGCAGCGGCCTGTTTTGCGTACCGATGTTTCGCGCACTATTGTGCACGCATTCATGCACCGTCCGTACGGCGGAGGCTACGGTGGATCGCTACGCACGCTGGAACGCCCTGCTCGAGCTGCTGACCGACAGCGGGCGGGTCAGCGTGGAGGACGCGGCCGCCCGCCTGGACGTTTCGCAGGCCACGATACGCCGCGACTTCGACCAGCTCGCCCAGCAGCAGATGATTACGCGCACGCGCGGTGGCGCTGTCGCCAACGGCGTGTCGTACGACCTGCCGCTGCGCTACAAGACCGCCAAGCACTCCGCGGAGAAGCAGCGCATCGGCGCGGCCGCCGCCGCCCTGGTGGCGCCGGGCATGGTGGTCGGGCTCAACGGCGGCACGACGATGACCGAGGTGGCCCGCGCGCTGGCCGTACGCCCCGACCTCAACAGCGGCAACGACGGCGCCCAGCTGACCGTGGTGACCAACGCGCTCAACATCGCAAACGAGCTGCTCGTGCGCTCGCGGATGAAGATCGTGGTGGCCGGCGGTGTGGTGCGCCCCCAGTCGTACGAGCTGGTGGGGCCGCTCGGCGGGGCGCTGCTGCGGGAGGTGACGCTCGACGTGGCGCTGCTCGGCGTCGACGCGATCGACGTGCAGCTCGGTGCCGCGGCCCACCACGAGGGCGAGGCGTCGATGAACAACCTGATGGTCGCTAGGGCGAAACGGGTCGTCATCATCGCCGATTCCTCAAAGCTGGGCGGGCACGCGTTCGCCCGGATCTGCCCCATCGAGCGGATCGAGATGCTGGTGACCGACTCGGGCGCGTTGCCGGAGGCCGTCGCCGCGTTCGAGGCTGTGGGCGTAAGGGTTATCTGCGCCTAATTCGCCATCATCCGCGATGGGGCAGCGCGCCGTGGTGCATACCGAGTATGTTGTCGGGCGTGACAGCGGTGTTGGAGATAGAAGGTCTACAAAAGACCTACCGCAGCCGTCGCAAGGGGGCCCGACGGGCGCTCGACGGCTTCGACATGGTGGTGGAGGCCGGGCAGGTGCACGGCTTCCTGGGGCCCAACGGGTCCGGCAAGACGACCACTCTGCGCACTCTGCTGGGTCTGATCCGTCCCAACGGTGGCCGGATGGCGATCCTCGGCGAGGAGGTGCCGGCCCGCCTGCCAGAGGTCGCCGGCCGGGTCGGCGCGATCGTGGAGAGCCCGCAGTTCTTCCCGCACTTCTCCGCGCAAGACACGCTGTCGATCCTCGCCGACGCCGGTGAGGTGCCCCAGACGCGCGTGGCCGAGGTGCTGGAGCTGGTGGGGCTCCGCGACCGGGCGAAGGAGAAGGTCAAGACCTACTCCCTCGGCATGAAGCAGCGCCTCGCCGTGGCGTCAGCGCTGCTCAAGCAGCCCGAGCTGCTGATACTCGACGAGCCGGCCAACGGGCTCGACCCGGGCGGCATCCGGGAGATGCGCGACCTGATGCGGCAGCTCTCCGCGTCCGGCATGACGGTGGTGCTCTCCAGCCACATCCTCGGCGAGGTGCAGCAGATCTGCGACTCCGTCACGATCATCTCGCTTGGCCGCCGGGTCGCCTCGGGGCCGGTCGCGGAGGTGCTGGCGGAGCACTCGGGCGGCGGCGTGGTCGTGCGGCTGGAGGCCGCCACCGACCTGCCCGTCGCCGCGCAGGTGCTGGTCGCGGCCGGTGCGCGGGTCGACCTCAAGCCCGACCACCTGCTCGTCACCGGCATCGAGAAGCCGGCGTGGGTCACCCGCACGCTCGCCGCCCGTGACCTGTACGTCAACGAGCTCGCCCCGGTCACGGTCGACCTGGAGAGCGTCTTCCTCGAGCTGACCGGCACCGCGCCGGTCGCCGGCCAGCACCGTCAGGTCGACCAGTCCGTGGAGGTGCCGGCATGAAGGGGCTGATCCGGGCCGAGGTGCGTCGCCTGACCAAGCGTCGGATCACTCGGCTGATGGTGGTCCTGCTGGTGCTGGGGCTGGGCGCGATCGCCGTCGCGTTCACCGTCGCCAGCCAGAAGATCGGGCCGGCCCAGGTCGCCGCCGCCGAGGCCAGGGCCGAGCGGGACTACCAGCAGTCCCTCATCTACCACCAGCAGATGGTGACCGAGTGCGAGGCGGCGAAGGCGCGCGGCGAAGCCATCGCCGACCGCTACCCGCCCGACTGCGGCAGCGACCCCACGTACGCGCCACAGCGCGAGCACTTCAGCGCCGAGTGGCACCTGCCGTACGAGTTCAACTTCCGCGAGCACTTCAGCACCTTCATCTCGGTGTTCGCCGGCATCGTGGCGCTGGTCGGCTTCATCCTCGGCGCGTCGTACGTGGGCGCCGAGTGGAACAGCGGCGGCATGATGAACCTCCTGCTGTGGCGCCCACGCCGGCTCCACGTGCTGCTCACCAAGCTCGGCGTGCTGCTCGGCGGCATGCTCGGCCTCACGGTCCTGCTCGGCGCACTGTGGACCCTCACGTTCTGGCTGATCGGCCGCTTCGACGGGCAGAGCGGCAAGATGACGCAGGGGGCCTGGGAGTCGTTCGCGCTCAGCGGGGCGCGCGGCGTCGGCCTGGTGCTGGCGGTGACCACGGTCGCGTTCGGCCTCGCGTCGGTCGGGCGCCACACCGCGATGGCGCTGGGCGCGGCGGTCGGCCTCGGCGTGGTCAGCGAGATCGGCATGCGCATCGCGCTGGACATCGCCGGCGTACGCTTCGGCGACCGGTGGGTCCTGTCCACCTACGCGCTGGCGTGGTTCCAGAAGCGGTGGGAGTTGACCGACTGGCGTTCGTGCAACTTCTCGTTCGGCCAGTGCGAGCCGGACACGTTCGTCGTGACCTGGCAGCAGTCCGCCCTGGTCTTCGGCGTGGGCACGGCTGCGGTGCTGGCCGCGGCGATCTGGCTGATGAGGAGCCGCGACATCACGTGAGGTAGTCTCTTAGTACTTCCGTGCTAATCAATATCTCGCGAGGAGCCTAATGAAGCCCCCCGCCGCTGACGCTCGGTCGCTCGACGCCGAGGGAGCCCCCACTGTGGAGGGTGATCTCGACGTCGAGCCCGACGCAGACGTCGACTCGGACGCCGCGCTCGACGCGGATTCCACTGTCGAGGCCGACGAGGTGGCGGGGCCGCCGGCGCTGTCCGAGCGGGAGCGGCAGATCCTGGCCTTCGAGAGCAAGTGGTGGAAGCATGCCGGCTCGAAGGAGCAGGCGATCCGCGACGAGTTCGACCTCTCCGCGACGCGCTACTACCAGATCCTCAATGGACTGCTGGACAACCCGGCGGCACTCGCGCACGATCCGGTCGTGGTCGGGCGGCTGCGGCGCATCCGTTCCACGCGCGCCCGCACCCGGCGCCGCTGACGTCCGCCCGGGGCCGGCGCTTCCGGACCTGACTTCCGTCGCGCGGTGCCCGGCCATGGCCCGCCGTGGTGCGGTGGCTGGGCCTGCGTGGTGGCTGGGCCTGCGCGGCGGCGGAGAGGGTGAGGGCGGCAGTCTGGCCGGCGCGGTCATCGCCGAGCGGGATGCCGAGCGGTGATCTACCTCGACACCTCGGCTGCGGCAAAGCTGGTGCGGGCCGAGCCCGAGTCGGTGGCGTTGACGACGTTCCTCGCGGAGCGCATCGCCGTGCCGCTGGTCTCCTCCGCACTGCTCTATCCGGAGTTGGTCCGGATGGCCGCCCGGCACCAGCCGGACCTGGTCGGTCGCGCCGTGGCCCTCACTCAGCGGGTCATGACCGTGCCGCTCGCCAGCGACATCGTCACCAGCGCCGCCACGGCCGGTGGGCCGCTCGTCCGCACGCTCGACGCGCTGCACCTGGCTACGGCGAAGACGATCGCGGAAGGGCTGGAGGCGTTCGTCACCTACGACAAACGCCAGGCCGACGCGGCAGCGAGTGAGGGCCTGCCGGTCGCGGCGCCGGCCTGACCGAGCACCGCCGCGAGCAGGGCAGAGCGGCCGGCCTTTACCGCCGACCAGCGTTCAGGTCTGACCGCGCACCGCGACGGTCCAAGGGCCGGCCGGCTCTGCTTTGCTTCCGCATCGGCGACACAGCAGGTGCTAACGCGTTCCTCCGCGGAGGCAGAGCAGAGCCAGCCACACCGCTCTCCCTGCTGTGCCGGCAGCCCGCCGATCGGCAGGCCACGACGTCGTCGCGCGGGAGGGCGCGAGGTCAGCGGGCGGCCTGCTGCTCCGCGTACGTTTCGAGCCATGCGACCTGCCCCGGATCGAGCGAGGGGCGCACTCGCTCGCGGGCGGTGGCCACATGGGCGGCGGTCACCGACGACGCCTCCAGCGACTCGCGCATCGCGGCGAGTGCCGCCTCGCGTACCAGCGCGGAGCAGTCGGCCGCGGAAAAGCCCTTTAGCGACGAGGCGAGCGAGGGCAGGTCGACGTCGTCCGCGAGGGGCACGCCGCGGGAGGCGGCGCGGAGGATCTCGCCACGGGCCTCGGCGTCGGGCGGTGGCACGTAGACCAGGCGCTCCAGCCGCCCGGGGCGGAGCAGCGCGGCGTCGATCAGGTCGGGGCGGTTGGTGGCGCCGACCACGACGACGTTGCGCAGGTCTTCCACGCCGTCGAGCTCGGTGAGCAGCGCCGCCACGACCCGGTCGGTGGTGCCGCCGTCGGTGGCCTGCCCGCGGATCGGGGCCAGCGCGTCCACCTCGTCGAGGAAGACCAGCGTCGGCGCCGCCTCGCGGGCCCGGCGAAACAGCTCACGCACCGCCCGCTCGCTGTCGCCGACCCACTTGGAGAGCAACTCGGCGCCCTTGACGGAGAGCACGTTGGCCTTGCCGGTGCCGGCGATCGCCTTGACCAGGAAGGTCTTGCCGCAGCCGGGCGGCCCGTAGAGGAGCACGCCGCGCGGTGGCTGCACGCCCAGCCGGGCGAACGTGTCGGGATACGTCAGCGGCCACAGCACCGACTCGGTCAGCATCTGCTTGACCTCGACCATGTCGCCCACGTCGTCGAGCGTGACGGCGGCGAGCTCCAGTGTGGACTGTGCCATCGACGTGGGGCGGACCACCTCCAGAGCCGCCTCGAAGTCGGCCATCGAGACGGTCGGTGGGGCGTCGTCGGGCGCGCCGGAAGACCGGATGCGGAGCGCCGCGCGCACCCCGGCCTCGCGGGTGAGCGCGGCCAGGTCGGCGGCGACGAAGCCGGGCGTGCGGCTCGCCACGTCGTCCAGCCGTACGTCTTCGGCGAGCGGCATGCCCCGGCTCAGTACGGCCAACTGCTCGCGGCGCATGGCGGCGTCTGGCAGAGCCACCGCGAGCTGCACGGCCAGTAGGTCGGGGCCGCGCAGCGTGGGGTCGACCGACTCGGGGCGGCTCGTGGTGCAGACCACGGCGGCGCCGGCGCGGACGACCTCGGCGATCAGCTGCCGGAACACGGTCGCGAGCGGGCCGGGCTGCTCGCGCGGGGCGAGCGCCTCCACGTCGGAGACGAGTAGCATGGCCGGGCCGCCCGAGCGTACGCCCGCCGCGGCCGAGCGGAGCCTCGCCGCCGCGTCGTTGTTGGTGAGCGCGGCGACCTCGGGCGCCCACACGGTGGTCACGCGCGCCCCGACGGCGGCGGCGACCGCGCGTACGAGCGCCGACTTGCCCGAGCCGGCCGGGCCGGTGATCAGCACGCCGAGCGCGACGGTGGTGCCGAGCCGGCTCAGCACCTCGCTGTGGTGAAAGCCCAGGTCGAGCAGCTCGGTCAGCTCCTGCGCCTGCGTGCGGAGCCCGGGCAGGTCGTCGACCGAGGGGGCCTCCTCGGGGGCGGCGGCACTGGCGGCGGCCGCCGGTGGCTGCACCGTCACCGAGCCGGGCTCGTGCGTGGCCTGCCCGCCCTCCCAGGCGACCACCGTGTCCATCGTGACCAGCGCGGCGTCGGCCGGCTCGACGGCGGTGACCGTGAGCAGCGTGCTCGTCCACGCGTACCCGACGGTGTTGGCGAGGCTGCGCCGCGCGGCCTGGATGAGCGCGCGGACGCCGGACTCGGTGACCACGTCCTGGGGGAGGAGCGAGACGTTGTCGCCGGCGGTGACCACCTTGCCGAGCAGCGCGAGGCGCAGCATCTCGGGGGAGACGGCGGCGATGATCTCGACCGGCCCGGCCAGCGTGACCCGCCGGGCGGCCACGACCGGCGCGGGGGTGACCGTGATCTGGCCACCGTCGCGCACGCCGAGGTTGCCGAGGATCAGGTCGTCGGCGTACAGCAGTGCGCGGCTGGCGCCCGGCTCGGCGCGCGCGGCGATGCCGGCGGTCGCTCGCCTGCCAGTCAGCCGCACCGGGTCGCCGGGATTGAGGTCGAGCGCGGTCAGCACCTCGGGATGGAGCCGCACCACGCCACGCCGGGCGTCCAGTGCCGCCGGACGCATGCTTGCGGTCAGCGTGAGATCGCGTTCGGCCACCCGCCGAGAGTAGCCCGGCCTTTCATCCTGAGAGGGTTCTCAGTCAGGTCGGTGCGGCGAGCCGTACCGTTTGCGTCATGCCAGCGATCCGGTCCGCGCGCCTGCGCCGTGCCCTCCCCGCGGCGGCGGTCGCGCTCGCCCTGCTCGTCGGGGCGGCGGTGTGGCTGGCCTGGCCGGAGTCGGCGGCGTACACGACGCGGGAGCAGGTGCTCACGGTCCGTTCCGGGCCAGCCGGCGACGAGCCGGTCGACCTGGACACCACGCTCTACCTGCCCGCCGACCGCAGCGGGCCGGTGCCGGCGGTGCTGCTCGCGCACGGCTTCGGCGGCACGAAGCAGAGCGTGCACACCGACGCGGAGGACCTGGCCGGGCTGGGCTACGCGGTGCTGGCGTACACGGCGCGTGGCTTCGGGCGCAGCGGTGGCGAAATTCACCTCGACAGCCCCGACTACGAGGTACGCGACGCGCAGCGCCTCCTCGACTGGCTCGCCGCCCAGCCCGAGGTGCGCAAGGACGCCGACGGAGATCCCCGGGTCGGTGTGGTCGGCGGCTCGTACGGCGGCGGCCTGGCCCTGCTCCTCGCCGCCCAGGACCAGCGGGTCGACGCGATCGTCCCGATGATCACCTGGAACGACCTGGCCCGCTCGTTCCTCCCCGAGTCGACCGGTGGCGACCCGGTCGACGGCGTCTTCAAGAAGGGCTGGGCCGGCCTCTTCTTCGGCGGCAGCGCCGGCGTCGGCGCCCTCGAAGGAGACAGCGCCCTCGAAGAAAGCGGCGCGGGCCTCGACCTTGGAGAAGGCATCGGACTCGACCCGACCTGCGGGCGCTTCGCGCGGGACGTGTGCGAGATGTACCAGCGCACCGCCACCTCCGGCCGGGCCACGCCCGAGGCCGTCGAGCTGCTGCGCCGTTCCAGCCCGGCGACCGTACTCGACCGGATCAAGGCACCGACCCTGCTCATCCAGGGCGAAGCGGACACGCTCTTCCCGCTCTCCGAGGCCGACGCCAACGCGCGGGGCATCGCCGCCAACGGCACACCGGTGCGGGTCGCCTGGTTCACCGGTGGCCACGACGGCGGCCTGGGCCCGCAGTCCGACCGCGACCGCACGCGGTTCCTCACCGCGCAGTGGCTCGACCACTACGTCAAGGGCGAGGGCGAGGCGCCGGCCAACAGCTTCACCTGGTCGCGCGTCGCCGGCTTCAACGCGATGGACCGCGGCCTGGTCACCAACGGCTACTCGGTCGACGACTACCCCGGCCTTACCGGCACGACCACGCAGCGCGTGACCGTCGGCGGGCCGCCGCAGCCGATCGCCAACCCGCCCGGCGGCAACCCGGCCGCCATCTCCACGCTCCCCGGGATCGGGAGCCTTGGCGCGGCGGCCTCGGCGGCCGGCGGGCTCGGCGGCGACCTGCCCGGGCAGCACGCCGTCTTCCAGTCGCAGCCGCTCGACCAGGCGGTCGACATCGCCGGCGCGCCCACGGTCTCGATCCGGGCCGCATCGCCGACCGGCGAGGCGGTGCTCTTCGTCAAGCTCTACGACGTAGCCGAGGACGGCACCGCCACGCTTCCCGGCGGCATCGTGGCGCCGGTGCGGCTGACCGGCCTCCCCACCGACCTGGCCCAGGCGCGGGCGGTCACGGTGACGCTGCCGGCGATCGTGCGCCGGGTCGAGGCCGGACACCGGTTGCGGGTCGTCGTCGCCACCTCCGACCAGTCGTATGCCACGCCCACCGAGCCCGCCCTCTACACCGTCGCCCTGGACGGTGACGGCGTCACGGTGCCCACGATCGCCGGTGAGCCGATCCCCACCACGGCGGTGCTGTGGCGCTGGGTCCTCGCCGGGCTCGTCGCCGCGGTGCTGCTCGGGCTCGCGGTGGTCATCCTTGTCGTGCGCCGCCGGCACCGCCGCGCCGACTCCTCCATCGTCGAGGAGTACGCGCAGACGCCGCTCGTCGTCCGCCAACTGCGGAAGGAGTACGCGGACGGCTTCGTCGCGGTGTCCAATGTGGACTTCACGGTGGCGCGGGGGCAGGTGGTTGGGCTCCTCGGCCCCAACGGCGCGGGCAAGACGACGACGCTCCGGGTACTCATGGGGCTCACCCAGCCGAGCGGCGGCGAGATCTTCGTCTTCGGGCACCGGCTCGTGCCCGGCTCGCCGGTGCTGTCCCGGCTCGGCGCGCTCGTCGAGGGGCCGGGATTCCTGCCGCACCTGAGCGGGCTGGAGAACCTCAAGGCGTACTGGCGGGCGACCGGGCGGCCGGAGGCGGAGGCGCGGCTCGACGAGGCGATCGAGATCGCCGGGCTGGGCGACTCCATCCACCGCAAGATCCGCAAGTACAGCCACGGTATGAAGCAGCGCCTCGCCATCGCCCAGGCGATGCTGGGCCTGCCCGAGCTGCTGGTGCTCGACGAGCCGACCGACGGGCTCGACCCACCGCAGATCGCCGAGATGCGGCGCGTCCTCAAGCGGTACGCCACCGACGGGCGGGCCGTGCTGGTCTCCAGCCACCTGCTCGCCGAGGTGGAGCAGACCTGCACACACGCGGTCGTGGTCAACAAGGGCGAGATCGTGGCGTCCGGCCCGGTCGAGGAGATCGTGGGCGACTCGCCGACCGTACGGCTCGACGTCTCCGACGTGGACGCCGCCGAGGCCGTGCTCGACCGCCTGGCCGGCGTGCGCTCGGTCGCCACCGACGGCTCCAACGGGCTCGTGGTCGACATCAACGGCACCGCGCGCAGCGAGGTGGTCGCCGAGCTCGTCCGGGCCGGCGTGGGCGTCGACCGGGTCGTGCCCCGGCGGCGGCTCGAAGACGCGTTCCTGGCCCTGGTGGGCGACAACTCGCGGGGGAGTGGCGACCGATGAGCACGGTGACCACGCGTGGCGCGGCGGCCGGCTACCGCCCCGGGCGCACGCTCTCGGTGTGGCAGGAGTGGCGGCGGCAGGCGTCCCGGCGGCGTACGCAGCTCGCGCTCGGCTTCATGGTGCTGCTGCCGCTGATCGTGCTGATCGCGTTCCAGTTCGACAGCGGCGACGACGACAACGGTGGCGGCGAGTTCGCCAGCCTGATCGACCTGGCCACCACCGGCGGTCTCAACTTCACGCTCTTCACACTCTTCGTCTCGGCCGGCTTCCTGCTCACGGTCGTGGTGGCACTCTTCTGCGGCGACACGGTGGCCAGCGAGGCGAGCTGGGGGAGCCTGCGTTACCTGCTGGCCGTACCGGTGCCGAGGGCCCGCCTGCTCGCGGTGAAGCTGGTGGTCGCGCTCGCGTACTCGGCCATCGCCCTGCTCCTGCTCGCCGGCACCGCGCTGCTCGTCGGCACGCTGCGGTACGGCTGGTCGCCGCTGCGCAGCACGGTCGCCGCCGAGATCCCGGCCGGCGAGGGGCTGCTGCGGCTGCTCGGCATCCTCGGCTACCTGGCGGTGGGGCTGCTCGTGGTGGCCGGGCTGGCGTTTCTGCTGTCGGTGCTCACCGACGCCCCGCTCGGCGCGGTCGGCGGCGCGGTGTTGCTCTTCATCCTCTCCAGCATCCTGGACCAGATCACCGCGCTGGGCAGCCTGCGCTCGTTCCTGCCCACGCACTACAGCAACGCCTGGCTGGGACTCCTCTCGACCCCGGCACAGTCCGACGACATCGTGAAGGGCTGCATCTCGGCGGTCGCGTACGCCACGCTCTTCTGGTCGCTCGCCTTCTGGCGATTCACCCGAAAGGATGTCGTGTCGTGATCGTGAGGCAGGTCACCGGAAAGGCCCGGTAGCCGCTTCCGCCCCGTACACTGGTCGGACCACAACTGAATACCTCATCCAGAGGGGCTGAGGGATACGGCCCGAAGACGCCCCGGCAACCACCCCGCACGACTCGACGACGAGATTTCGCGGGACAGGTGCCAATTCCGTCCCCGCCGCACGGTGCGGCGCAGGGAAAGATGAGAGGACGCCTCGCGATGACGTCGACCCTCGGCGCTACAACCACCACCTCCGGCACCTCGGCTCCGGCCAGCCCGGCCCGCGCGCTCGTCTGTCGCGGCTGCGGCAAGGAGTACCCGCTCGCCGCCCAGCACGCCTGCTACGAGTGTTTCGGCCCGCTCGAGGTGGCCTACGACCAGGCCGCTCTCGCGCGGGTGACCCGGGCACAGATCGAGGCGGGCCCAGAGAGCATCTGGCGGTACGCCGCGCTGCTCCCCGCCGGGCAGGACCCGGCCAGCCGAGTGACCCTCGACCCCGGGCTGACCCCGCTGATCTCCGCCGGGCAGCTCGCCGCCGAGTTCGGCATCCGCGGGCCGCTGTGGGTCAAGGACGACAGCGCCAACCCGACCCACTCGTTCAAGGACCGGGTCGTCTCGGTCGCCCTCACCGCGGCGCGAGGGCTGGGCTTCGCCCGGTTCGCCTGCGCCTCCACCGGCAACCTGGCCAACTCGGTCGCCGCCCACGCGGCCCGCGCCGGCGTGCCGTCGATCGTCTTCATCCCCGGCGACCTCGAGCCCGGCAAGGTCGTGACGACGGCCGTGTACGGCGGCGATCTGGTCGCGATCGAGGGGTCGTACGACGACGTCAACCGCCTCTGCAGCGAGCTGGTGGAGACCGACGAGTTCGAGGACACCGCGTTCGTCAACGTCAACGTGCGGCCCTACTACGCGGAGGGCTCCAAGACCCTCGGGTACGAGGTCGCCGAGCAGCTCGGCTGGCGCATCCCCGAGCAGGTGGTCATCCCGATGGCGAGCGGCGAGCTGCTCACCAAGGTCGACAAGGCGTTCAGCGAGCTGGTCGAGATCGGGCTGGTCGAGGCGCCGGCCAACGGATGGCGGGTCTTCGGGGCACAGTCCGCCGGCTGCAACCCCATCGCCGTCGCGCTGCACAACGGGGTCAGCGACATCATCCCGGTCAAACCGGTCGGCATCGCCAAGTCGCTCAACATCGGCGACCCGGCCGCCGGGCTGTACGCGCTGGAGGCCGTCCGCCGCACCGGTGGCTGGATGGACTACGCCAGCGACGACGAGATCCGCGACGCGATCCAGTTGCTGGCGCGGACGACCGGCGTCTTCGCCGAGACGGCCGGTGGCGTCACGGTGGCCGTGCTCAAGAAGCTCGTCGAGGCGGGCAAGCTCGACCCGGACGCCGAGACGGTCGTCTACAACACCGGCGAAGGGCTCAAGACCATCGACGCGGTCGCCGAGCAGGTCGGTCCGACCCACCGGATCAAGCCCTCGCTCCGCGGCGCGCGCGACGCCGGCCTCCTCGACTCCTGAGCCTTGCGGCCGGGGCCGTCAGGCGCGACCGGCCAGATGCCTTCGTCGATTTTGCGATTCCCGATTACGCGGAGCGGGAGCGCGACCATGGAGGGAAGTGCAGGTCGCGAGGGGTCTGACCGGGATGGAAGTTGCATTGCGTAGTCGTGAATTTGCCGTCCGTCGAGAAAACACCGCTGTGGGGACTTGACGGAGCCACCTGGACGACGCAGGATGCTCCGTGCGGGAGGGCGGTCGCCGTAGGCTTTGCTCTAACGTCCCAGCGCCGGAGGCGCTGTGCGACCGTCCCTCCCGACCAAAGCCGCCCGGGTAAATCGGTCGCGGAGCGCGGTCCAGCGCGAGACCCTCGGTGACATGGACATCGCCGTCAAGCCCCTGGATCCGGCCGACGAAAAAGCCGTCGAGCAGGCTTACCAGGTCGTCGAAGCCGCGATCGCCGCGGACGTGCCGGACTTCCCACCCGTGGGCCGGCAGCGCTTTCTCGCCGAGCTGCGTCACCCGTGGCCCGGCGCCTCGCACGAGCGGGCTGTCGCCACCATCGACGGCGCCGCCGCGGGATACGTGGTCATCGAGCTGCCTCAGCTCGACAACCTCGACAACGCCGACGCCGATCTCACCGTGCATCCGGAGTTTCGCCGGCGCGGTGTGGGGCGCGCGCTCTACGACCATGTGCGAGGCGTGGTCCGCGGCCTGGGCCGCAAGCGAATCATGGGGATGTCGGTCGAGACGCTGCCCGGCGGTGTGGCGCGTGACGAGGCGGGCGGCGCTTTCGCCACGGCGATGGGCGCCAAGGGCGCGTTGACCGACGTGCGCCGGCGCCTCGACGTCACCACGGTCGACGACGCCGACCTCGACCGGCAGCTCGCCGCCGCCTGGGAGCGGGCCGGCGGCTACTCGATCGTCCAGTGGAAGGGCGCGACGCCCGAGGAGATCATCGACGACGTCGCCTACCTCGATGGCCGCCTGCTCACCGACGCCCCGATGGGCGACCTCGCCTGGGAGGCGGAAAACGTCGACGCGTCCCGCATCCGCGCGATCGACGCCGTGGTCGCCGCCCGCGGGCGCCGGCGCTACCACACGGCGATGCGCCACGACGAGAGCGGCAAGGTCGTCTCGTTCACCACGATCGACTTCGCCGGCACGGCCGACTGGCACGCCTTCCAGCAGATCACCATCGTCGACCCGACCCACCGCGGCCACCGCCTCGGCACTGTCGCCAAGATCGAAAATCTGCGGTACACGCGCGTGTACGAGCCAGGGCTGCGCGTGATCGACACGTGGAACGCGGGCGTCAACGACCACATGATCTCGATCAACGAGGCGATGGGTTTCCGCCCCGTCGATGCCTGGCAGAACTGGCAGCACGACCTATGACGGTGCCTGTCCGCAGGGCCCAGGGACGCGGCGGGAGTTGGCGGTAGCCACCAGCCGTCAGCCCCGCGTGCCGCTCGAAGACGTTGCGGCAGCCGTAGCCGCCGGTCATCAGGTACGAGTAGGCGGAGGCGAGCGCGTATAGCGGGAAGAGGGCTGGGCGCACCGCTGGACGACCGCTCGATCCCACCGGAACTGCGGCATGATGACGGCATGACGGACACCCCGCGCCTCCTGCACGACAAGCACGCCGCCACCCTCGAGCGTGCCCTCAGCGCCATCACCGACCGTGGCTACTGGTCGGCCTACCCCGAGTCGCCGAGCCCTCGTGTCTACGGCGAGACAGCCGCCACGGAAGGCGAAGCCGCGTTCCGGGCGTACCTCGACAACCGCTTCCCGCTCGACCAGCCCGGCACCGACGGCTGGATCGCCACCGAGGCGAGCCCTTTCGGCGTCGAGCTTGCGGTGACGTACCCGCACGCCGACGCGGGGGCGTTGATCGCCGCCGCGACGGCCGCCCTGCCGGCCTGGCGGGACGCCGGTCCGCAGGCCCGGGTCGGTGTCTGCCTGGAGATCCTGGCGCGGCTGCACGCGCACGTGTTCGAGCTGGCCAACGCGGTGCAGTTCACGAGCGGGCAGGCGTTCGTGATGGCGTTCCAGGCGGGCGGGGCGCACGCGCTCGACAGGGCGCTGGAGGCGGTGGCGTACGCGTACGCGGAGATGACCCGCCACCCCGGCACGGCGCGGTGGGAGAAGCCCGCCGGCAAGGGCGACCCGTTGCGGATGACCAAGACGTTCCACGTGGTGCCGCGCGGCGTGGGGCTGGTCATCGGCTGCAACACGTTTCCGACGTGGAACTCGTACCCCGGGCTCTTCGCCTCCCTCGCCACCGGCAACCCGGTGATCGTCAAGCCGCATCCGCGGGCGGTGCTGCCGCTCGCCATCACCGTGCGGTACGCCCGCGAGGTGCTCGCCGAGGCCAGCTTCGATCCCAACCTGGTGCTGTTGGCCCCGGAGGCGCCGGGCGAGGCGCTCGCGTCCACACTGGCACTCCGTCCCGAAGTGAAGATCATCGACTACACCGGCTCGACGGCGTACGGCGAGTGGCTGGAGGAGAATGCCCGGCAGGCCGCCGTCTACACCGAGAAGGCCGGGGTCAACACGATCGTGGTCGACTCGACGGACGACTTCGCCGGGATGTGCCGCAACCTCGGCTTCTCGCTGACCCTCTACAGCGGCCAGATGTGCACCACGCCGCAAAACGTGCTCGTACCCGCCGGCGGCATCGGCACCGATCAGGGGCACAAGTCGTTCGACGAGGTGGCGGCCGGCATCGCGGGCGCGGTGGGCAAGCTGACCGGCGACCCCGCCCGCGCGGTGGAGCTGACCGGCGCGATCGTCAACGACGGCGTGCTCGACCGCCTCGACGAGGTCAAGTCGATCGGCGAGCCTGTGCTGGAGTCGCGGGTCGTGGAGCATCCGGCGTTCGAGGGCGCCGTCGTTCGTACCCCATTGATCGTGAAACTGCCGGCGGACGCCGCGGCGACCTACGGCCGGGAGTGGTTCGGGCCTATCTCCTTCGTCATCGCGACCGGGTCGACGGAGGAGAGCCTGGAGATCTTCCGGTCGACGGTGGGCGAGCGGGGCGCGCTGACCGCGTCGGTGTACTCGACCGACGAGAAGGTGCTGGACGCGGCGGAGGCGGCGGCGCTCGACGTCGGGGTCCACCTCTCCTGCAACCTGACCGGCGGCGTCTTCGTCAACCAGTCGGCGGCCTTCTCCGACTTCCACGCGAGCGGCGCCAATCCGGCGGCGAACGCGGCGCTCACCGACGGCGCCTACGTGGCGAGCCGCTTCCGCATCGTGCAGTCGCGGCGGCACACCGCCTGACGCTCCGCGCCGGCCCGTCTCAGGCGGGCCGGCGCATCTGCAACTCGGTGAGCACCGGGATCACGGGGTGCGGCACGCGCACGCCGGTGTCGGTGAAGCCCAGCCGCTCGTACGCTCGGCGGGCCCGGTCGTTGCCGACCACGACCTCCAGCATCAGCTCGGGGCGGCCGGCGCTGCGCGACCAGGCGGCCACCTCGGCCACCAGGTATTCGAGCATGCCCGCGCCGCGGTGCGCGGGCGTGATGTAGACGGCGAAGATGATCGTGACCTTGGGGTCGTCGGGCGCGGCGAGCCCGCCCGCGTGCGCCACGAAGCGGCCGTCGACCTCGGCGATGAACTGTGCGCAGAAGTTGCCGAACGAGCTGCGTGCGAGCCGGTCGGCGAACTCCTCGTGCGGGAGCGCTGCCGCCTCGGCCAGCGTCTCCAGGAAGGCGAGCGGGGTGTCGGCGAGCATCTCCAGCCGCAGCGCGCGCATGCGGCCGGCGTCCTGGCGCCGCACCCGGCGCACGGTCGCTCGCGTCGTCATGCAGGTCACCCTAAACGGCTGTGACGATCTGCCGGCCCACCTCCTGGCACAGCGAGGTGCCGTAGTCGAAGCCCAGCTCGCCGGGGTAGCGGGCGAGCACGCCGAGTACCCACTCGCGGCTGATCGCGAGGCAGCTGATGTGCCACAGCCTGTCCTCGTCGCGCAGGAGCCAGCCGTTCTTGATCGCCACGGCCTCGGGCTGGGGGAGCGACAGGCGTACGCCGAAGTCGCCCGCGCCGCGTACCTGGCGCATCTCGTCCAGCAGCCAGGCCGTCCACTTTGGTCCCGCCGCGCGCCCGTCGGCGATGCAGGCGCCCAGCCGTACGGTGTCCCGGGCGGTGACGGACGTCTTGCTCCACCAGTTGCCGTACGCGCTGCTCTCGGTGAGCCCGCAGATCTCGATCAGCCGCTCGATGGAGGCGCGGCGGCCGACCGCCTCGAACAGCGCCTGCGCGGCCGCGTTGTCGCTGTCCCGGATCATGATGGTGAGCTGGCGCCGGCGGGTCTCGCCAAGCTCCTCGCTCCCCAGCCGGCGTAGGTAGTCCGCCGCGATCCACGCCTTCACCATCGACATGGTGTCGCTGGGGGCGCCCAGGTTGGCCGAGCCGCTGATCCGTCCGGTGCGGCGGTCCAGCAGTGCCCAGGAGAGAAAGCCGCTGTGGTCGATGTGGACGACCGGCGGTGGCTTCGGCGCCGGGATCGGTGACGCCGGCACCTCACCGGCGACCCAGCGGGGGATCGCGCCCTGGCTGGTACTCACGGTGGCGAGCAGTGCGACGGCGGTCAGCGCGGCCGTCGCGTACCCCGCCGCGAGCCACCGCTGGCTCAACCGCGCTCGATGCCTGCCGGGCGCGTGTCGTCGGTTCGAAACCACGCCGGTTCAACGAGGCAGGGGCGCTGGTGGGGGCGGCAGGATGCCTGGTCCCGACCCCCGTGTCCGGTTTGGGGTAGTGCGCGGGCGGGGGTCCTCGTGTAGCGTGCGATTTCGGCCGCTGTGTTCGACGGACCACCCCGGACCACGGATCGGCGGCCCCGGCCAGCAAACAGTTTGGCCGGGGGTTGTCGAACCCAGCACCATCGAAGTGAGGGAAGTGCACCGTGGCACAGGGCACCGTCAAGTGGTTCAACAGCGAAAAGGGCTACGGCTTCATCGCGGTCGATGGCGGTCAGGACGTCTTCGTCCACTTCTCGGCGATCGAGATGGACGGCTACAAGGCGCTCGATGACGGTCAGCGCGTGGAGTTCGAGATCGCTCAGGGCCAGAAGGGGCCGCAGGCCGAGAAGGTCCGGCTCATCGCCTGATCCTTCAGCGAACCGTAGAGGCGGGGCACCGGTATCCGGCCCCGCCTCCAGCTTTCTCCAGCACCAGGGCGTGCCCACCTCACACGAGGCAGCCCTCGGCTTCCCGCCGCGCGGGCGACATGCACGTGGCAGCCACTCCGCGTTCACCGGACGCGCTTGCACTCGCTAGGGGAGAGTGCTAAACAAGTGATTGGCACTCGCGGCATGTGAGTGCCAATGGTCGGGGCGGTGGGGCCACGGTCGTGAGCACCGTAACGGTGGCGCGGCACGGGCCGGTCGTCGCGGGCTATCCGGCCCGGCCGGACGGAAGGTCGCTTCGAGCTGATGGCTCGGAGTGCTGTGGATGTCCAGCTGGAGGACAACGCCGTATGGCCAAGATTATCGCGTTCGACGAGGAGGCGCGCCGCGGCCTTGAGCGGGGCATGAACACCCTCGCCGACGCCGTAAAGGTGACGCTCGGCCCGAAGGGCCGCAACGTCGTGCTCGAGAAGAAGTGGGGCGCGCCCACCATCACCAACGATGGTGTGAGCATCGCCAAGGAGATCGAGCTCGAGGACCCGTACGAGAAGATCGGCGCGGAGCTGGTCAAGGAGGTCGCCAAGAAGACCGACGACGTGGCCGGCGACGGCACGACGACGGCGACCGTCCTGGCCCAGGCGCTGGTTCGCGAGGGCCTGCGCAACGTGGCGGCCGGCGCCAACCCGATGGCCCTCAAGCGGGGCATCGAGGCGGCTGTCGCCAACGTCGCGGAGGAGCTGGCGAAGATCGCCAAGGACGTCGAGACCAAGGAGCAGATCGCTTCCACCGCCTCCATCTCCGCCGGTGACGCCACCGTCGGTGAGATCATCGCCGAGGCGATGGACAAGGTCGGCAAGGAAGGCGTCATCACCGTCGAGGAGAGCAACACCTTCGGCCTTGAGCTTGAGCTCACCGAGGGCATGCGCTTCGACAAGGGCTACATCTCGCCCTACTTCTGGACCGACGCCGAGCGGATGGAGGCCGTCCTCGACGACCCCTACATCCTGATCGTCAACAGCAAGATCTCGTCGGTCAAGGACCTGCTGCCGATCCTCGAGAAGGTCATGCAGTCGGGCAAGCCGCTCGCGATCATCGCCGAGGACGTCGAGGGCGAGGCTCTGGCCACCCTGGTCGTCAACAAGGTGCGCGGCACGTTCAAGTCCGTCGCGGTGAAGGCGCCCGGCTTCGGCGACCGCCGCAAGGCGATGCTGACCGACATCGGCATCCTCACCGGCGGCCAGGTCATCAGCGAGGAGGTCGGGCTCAAGCTCGACGCCGCCTCGCTCGACCTGCTGGGCCGCGCCCGCAAGGTCGTGGTGACCAAGGACGAGACCACGATCGTCGACGGTGCCGGTGACGCCGACCAGATCCAGGGTCGGGTCAACCAGATCCGCGCCGAGATCGAGAAGAGCGACTCCGACTACGACCGCGAGAAGCTGCAGGAGCGCCTGGCGAAGCTCGCCGGCGGTGTTGCGGTGATCAAGGTCGGCGCGGCCACCGAGGTCGAGCTCAAGGAGCGCAAGCACCGCATCGAAGACGCGGTCCGCAACGCCAAGGCCGCTGTCGAGGAGGGCATCGTCCCCGGTGGTGGCGTCGCGCTGGTCCAGGCCGGCAAGACCGCCTTCGACAAGCTCGACCTGGCTGGCGACGAGGCCACCGGCGCCCAGATCGTGAAGATCGCGCTGGACGCGCCGCTGCGCCAGATCGCCGTCAACGCCGGCCTCGAGGGTGGCGTCGTGGTGGAGCGGGTGCGCAACCTGGAGACCAACCACGGCCTCAACGCGGCCAGCGGTGAGTACGTCGACCTGCTGTCGGCGGGCATCATCGACCCGGCCAAGGTGACCCGTTCAGCGCTGCAGAACGCGGCTTCGATCGCGGCCCTGTTCCTCACCACCGAGGCTGTGGTGGCGGACAAGCCGGAGAAGGACAAGGCCCCGGCGGGTGCGCCCGGCGGCGGCGACATGGACTTCTGACAGTCCACGTCTCAAACGAGGAGGGGCGAGCCGGGTTCTCCGGCTCGCCCCTTTCTTTATCTGTTCAGCGCGCTCGTCGCTGCGGCACGGTCGTACCGGTTCAGCGGCGTGGCTGGTTGCGTTGCTTGTCCGCCCGCGACATCGGCTTCGGCGGCATGTCCTCGTTGGACGGCGGTGGACTGCCCATCTCGCGTGGCTGCCCAGGCTGCGACTGGCGCTGGTTGTGCTGTGGTGGGTTCAGGTCCCGCCTGGCCGCCATGTCGGGCCGTTCCGGGCGGTCCGACCGGTCGGGTCGGGCCGCGCCTGGAGGGGGGCTCTCGTCGAGCCTGCCCCCAGCCGTCTCGGCCGGCATCTGAGCCATCCGGGACTTCGCCATCGTCTGGAGATCGTCCTTAGGTCGCTTTTCCTTGGCCATGATCTCCTCCTTCCAGGGGCAACGTTATGGGTCGATCGGGTAGCTCGCGGTGAAAAGAGAGTATCGATCCAGATGTGCGTCCTGCCGGTTATAGTGCGACTTCCGGCGCGGGGGATGGGCGGCTCGGTAGGGTCACCGATGAGTTGAACGGGCTCGCCCCGTCTTATCCGAGACCGAGCGTTCGACGGATACGTGGGAGAAGCGTCATGAAGAAGATCACCGCTGGCCTGTTCATCTCGCTGGACGGCGTTGTCGAGGCTCCGGACCAGTGGCACTTCCCGTACTTCAACGAACAGATGGGCGCGGCCGTCGACGGGCAGCTCGGCGCGGCGGACACGCTGTTGCTGGGGCGCGTGACGTACGACAGCTTCGCCGGTGCCTGGCCGGAGCGGGAGGCCGCCGGTGCGGAGGACGCGCCCTTCGCGAAGAAGCTGGGCGACGCCCGGAAGATCGTGGTCTCGCGGCAGCCGCTGGAGTTCACCTGGCGCAACTCGGAGCTGTTGCGGGGCGACCTGGCGGAGGCGGTCACCGCGCTGAAGAACGAGCCGGGCGAGGGCACGATCGGCATCAGCGGCTCGATCTCGATCGTGCGCCAGTTGCTCGCCGCGGGGCTGCTCGACGAGTTGCACCTGCTGGTGCACCCGATCGCGGTACGCAAGGGGACGCGCCTCTTCGACGAGAGCGACGCCTCGATCCCGCTCACGCTCCTGTCGTCGACGCCGTTCACCACCGGCGTGATGTACCTGGTCTACGGCCCCGCCGCCGAGGCGCCCGAGGGCGGCTACGACGAGGCGAAGGCGCACCTGCCCGCTGAGTGAGCCGCTACATGTCCTCCAGCTCGCGGCCCTTGGTCTCGCGTACCGAGCGCAGCACGAAGAGGAGCGCGAGGGCGGCGAAGGCGGTGTAGATGCCGTACGCGAGGAAGAGGCCGACGTCCGCGAGCGCCGGGAACGACGTGGAGATCAGCCAGTTGGCGATCCACTGGGCCGCCGCGGCCACGGCGAGCGCGGTCGCTCGGATCTTGTTGTTGAACATCTCGCCGAGCAGGACCCACACCGCCGGGCCCCAGCTCATGCCGAACGCGACGACGTAGAGGTTGGCGGCGACCAGGGCGATCGGGCCGGCCACCGATCCGAGGCTCAGGTCGTCGCCGCTGCCTGTGGCGGTGCTGAAGCAGATGGCCATCGTGCCGAGCGTCACCACCATGCCCGCCGCGCCGATGATGAGCAGCGGGCGGCGACCGATCTTGTCGATGAGGGCGATCGCGACGAGCGTGGTGAGGATGTTGGTGACCGAGGTGATGACGCTGGTCAGCATCGCGTCGTCCTCGGAGAAGCCGACCGCCTGCCACAGCGTGGTGGAGTAGTAGAAGATCACGTTGATGCCGACGAACTGCTGGAAGACCGACAGCAGGATGCCGACCCACACGATCGGCAGCAGCCCGAATCGGGGCCCGCGCAGGTCGGAGAGGTGCACGGCCTGGTCGCCGCCGGCCAGCGAGCGCCGGATCTCCCGGAGGCGCAGCTCGACGTCGCCGCCGACAAACCGCCGCAGTACCTCGCGGGCCTGCGCGAAGTGCTGCTTCTTCACCAGGTACCGGGGCGACTCGGGGATCCGGAGGGCGAGCACGCCGTACACGACCGCGGGCACGGCCGCCGAGGCGAACATCCACCGCCAGGCCGTACCGCCCCAGGGCACGTCGCCGCTCGCGCCGCCGGCCGAGTTCGCGAGTACGTAGTCGACGAGCAGCGACACGAAGATGCCGGTCACGATCGCGAGCTGCTGGAGCGAGCCGAGCCGCCCCCGAAGGTGGGCCGGGGCCATCTCGGCGATGTACGCGGGGGCGATCACGCTCGCCGCGCCGATCGCGAGGCCGCCCGCGATGCGCCACAGCGTCAGGCTGATCGGGCCGACCGCCAGCGCCGAGCCGACCGCGCTCACGCCGAAGATGACGGCGGCGGTGAGCATGACCCGTACGCGGCCGACGCGGTCGGCGATGGGGCCGGCGAACCAGGCGCCCACCGCGCAGCCGAGCAGCGCTGACGAGACCACGAAGCCGAGCAGCGCGGAGGACATGCCGAACTCGGCCTCGATCGCGTCGACGGTGCCGTTGATGATGGCGGTGTCGTAGCCGAAGAGGAAGCCGCCGAGCGCGGCCGCGATGGTCACCAGCAGGACGGCGCCGGTGTGGGAGCTGCTGCCAGCGGTATCGGGACGGGCGGTCGTCGCCATAACCCATATTGCGCAGATCAAGCCGATTTATAGCTGCTTTCGGTAAAGAAAGAAGACGCGCTCGATCCGGGCGCCCACCGCCGAGGCGTAGAACGGCACCGGCCCGACCCAGCCGATCTGAGCCGTGTCGAGCCCGGTGTCCCGCTGGTCCCGGAGGCAGCGGCGGAGCAGCACGCCCCCGATGCCCAGCCCTTGCGCGGCCGGCGCGGTGCCCATCGGGCCGAACCAGCTCGGGCGGGACGAGCCGTACGCGGCGAAGCCCAGCACCTCCCCGTCGCGCAGCGCGAGGTGGCAGCCCGCGCCGGACCGGCCCACCGAGTCGGAGACCTCGCCGGCCCAGCCGTCGCTGAAGTTGGCGCGGGCGAACTCGACCAGCGCGGGCACGTCGGCGGCCTCGGCCCGCCGCACGGTCACGCCGCTCGCCGCCAGCCGCTCCTCGGCCGGCTCGGTGGGGCGCAGGCCGGTGAGGTCGGCGGTCATGTTCCAGGCGGTGCGGTCCTGTTCGTACCCGTGGGCGATGGCCGCGCAGACCGCCGGCGTGTAGCGGACGTCGATGCCCGGCCAGGCGTACGTGGGCGGGTTGCCGGCGAGCAACACCTCGACCGCACCCCGCCCGGCGAGCGCGCCCTCGGCCCGCGCCAGCAGCGCTCGCCCGACGCCCTGGCGGCGGGCCGCTGGACGGACGGCGATCAGGTCGATGTGCCCGATCGAGTCGTCGCGGTGCGAGAGCGAGCCGAGCACCACGCCGGCCAGCTCGCCGTCGGCGGTGGCGGTGAAGCCCACGCCCGGCCGCTCCCGCAGCCGGGCCATGATCTGATCCGCCTCCGCGGCGTCTTCGGGCAGGTCCAGCGCCTCGCGGCACAGGTCAACCACAGCGGGTACGTCGGTGTCGGCCAGCGCGGCGATCGAGAACTCCACGTTGGCCGACATTAATGGGCGGTCACGATGCCGTGCGTGCCGCCTGCACCGCCGCGTACGCGTCGACCATCCCGGCGCCGGTCACGTCGACCGGGGCGCACTCGCCCGTGCTGTCGCCGGGGCTCGCGGACACGGCCGTGTCGCGCAGGATCTCCCGGGTACGCGGGATGTCGCCGACCAGCCGGGGGTTTGCCGACCACATCAGCGCCACCACGCCGGCCACGTGGGGAGTCGCCATCGAGGTGCCGCTGAGCTGGGCGTATCCGCCGCCGGGCATCGCGGAGAGGATGTCGTCGCCGGGCGCCACCAGGTCGGGCTTGGCGAGGTCGGACTCGGCGGGCCCGCGGCTGGAGAACTGCGTGACCTCCTTGCGCCGGTCGACCGCGCCGACCGTCTCCACATCGGCGTACGGGGCGGGCGGGTCGTCGATCGAGCCGCAGAACGGGCCGGTGTTGCCCGCCGCCGCGGCGAAGAAGATGCCGGCCGCCGCCATCGCCGCGGTCGCCCCGCGCAGTGCCCCCTGGTCGCATCCCTCGATCGGCGGGCAACCCCACGAGTTGGTGAGCACGTGCGGGGCCCGCTCGGGGCGGCCGTCGGTGAGCGGGTCGCCGCCGTACGGGAACGGGGCCAGCATGAACTGCATGCAGTCCAGGTAGCGGGCCGGGTTGCCAAGGTTGCGGTCGAGGTTGACGCAGCCGACCCACTGCGCGCCGGGGGCCACGCCGACCGTACGTCCCACGGCGGAGCCGAGCGTGTGCGTGCCGTGCCCATTTCGGTCGGTGGGCGTGCGCGTGTGGTTCCACGGGTCGTACCAGGAGTCGTCGCCGCCGCGGAAGCCGCCGGAGAGCGCGGGATGCGCACCGTCCACACCGGAATCCGAGCTGCCGACCACGATGCCCGAGCCGTCGACGCCGAGCTGGCTGGCCGCGCGGTCGGCGCCGATCAGCGTGATGTTCCACGGCGGGGCGGAAGGGGCGGGCTCGTCGCCGTGGCTCACGCCCGGATTTGCGGGCAGTGGGCGCAGCCGCTGGCTCAGCAGCACGCGGTCGACGTCGTCGCGGCGGGAGAGCCACGCCCGGACGGCCGGGCCGCCCTCCACCTCGACGGCGTTGAGCAGGTAGTACGGCGTGTGGTCCAGGTGCCACCGGTCGAGCGTGCGGCGTAGGTCGGCCTGGCTGCTCTGAGCGTGCTCGACCAGCCGGCCGTACACGCTGGCGACCCGGGCCTCGTGGCTGCCGCCGGTCACTCCGGTCAGGTCCGCCTGCGACTTGAGGATCACGAAGAGGCGCTCGCCGTGCAGGCCAGGCTGGCCCGGTCCCAGGTATATCGCCCCGCCGGCGATCACCACGACGACCACCGCCACCGCACCGGCCCAGCGGTGGGCGAGGCGGGAACGCGCCAGCCCGTACCCGATGCCGACCAGGACCGCGACGGCGAGGGAGACGGCGGCGGCGATGGCGGCCCACGCGGGCAGGTCCCGCCCGCTGCTGAGCAGCAGCGTGATCTCCTCGGGATCGATGAAGGCCAGCGGGCCGGCGGCTGCGACCGCGACCAGCGGTGCGGCGCTGCGCAGCGCGGCGGCCGCGAAGCCGAGCGGCGGCAGCACCAGCATCGCGGCGAGCTGGGCGCCGGCCTGCCCCACGCCGGCCGCGAGCAGCAGCAGCGTGACGCCGGCGATGAAGCCGCCGAGCACCACGCCGTACCGGTCCCAGAAGGCGGCGTCGAGGATGGCGGCGGCGAGCCAGCCGACCGCGGCGGCCGCGAGCAGTGCGAGCACGGTCTCCGCCAGCCCGCCGAGCGCGCCGATCCAGAGCCATGGCAGGAGCACGGCGAGCCCGGCCGCGAAGCCGAGCGCCGGGAGGCTCGGGCGGCCGCGCAGCAGGATCGCGCCGCCCGCCGCGAGCAGGGCGAGGAGGGCGAGGTAGAACTCGTTTTGCGGCTGGGGCACGGCGCGCAGCAGGCCGAGGCCGCCCAGTGCCGCCGCGCCGGCGAGCCAGACCCGCCCGGCGGTGCGTATCGCGGCGGAGCGCGGCACGAACGCGAGGATCACCGACGGCGTGCCGACCAGCACCGCGTTGACGATCGCGACGACCGGCCAGGTCCAGGCGGGCGTATGGAGGCCGGTCACCAGGAGCACCTGGTCGGCCAGCCAGCCCACCGCCTGGCACAGGACGGTCGCCACCACCGCCCAAACGCCGATCGACGCCGCGGCGACGACCACCCACGGGCTGGTGGGCCGCTCCGGGCCGGCGGGATACGGATACGCCATGTGCGAACCCTAGTGGGGTGCGGTGACGCGGCCACCGCCGAGCCGGTAGGTCGCTCACGGTGGCGGGGCGGCGGCTACGGTGGACGGGTGCGAGATCCTGCCGTGTCCCGGTACGCCGCCAGCGAGCTCTCACCCGAGCGCCGCGCCGCCGACCTGCGCCGGCTGCGGACCGAACGCTTCGATGTCCTGGTGATCGGCGGTGGCGTCACCGGCGCCGGCGCCGCGCTCGACGCCGCCTCCCGCGGGCTCAAGGTCGCGCTGGTCGAGGCCCGTGACCTGGCTTCGGGCACATCCAGCCGGTCGAGCAAGCTGATCCATGGCGGCCTGCGCTACCTGGAGCAGTTGGAGCTGCACCTCGTGCACGAGGCGCTCACCGAGCGCGGCCTGCTCGCCACTCGCCTCGCCCCGCACCTGGTGCGGCCGGTGCCGATCCTCGTACCGCTGCCCGGTGGCCACTCGCCGCGCGAGTTTCCGGGCCGGGCGTGGCGCCGGGCGTACTACGGGGCGGGCGTGGCGGCGTACGACGCCTTCGCCGGCCTCTTCGGCGGCGGGCGGGGCATGCCGCTGCACCGCCACCTCTCCCGCGACGGCGCCCGGCACGTCTTCCCGAGCCTCCGCCCGGACACGGTGACCGGCGCGATCCGCTACTACGACGGGCAGGTCGACGACGCCCGCCTGGTGGTCACGCTCGCACGCACCGCGGCCAGCCTCGGCGCGACGGTGGTGACCAGCACACGCGCTGTCGGGATGGTGCGGCAAGCCCGCGAGGTGACCGGCGTACGCGTGCGCGATCTCGAGTCCGGCACCGGCGAGTTCGAGGTGCGCGCGCGTACGGTGATCGCGGCCACCGGCGTGTGGAGCGACGACATCTCGGCCATGCTCGGCGACGTCGGTGTGCGGCCCGGGCTGCGCGTGCGCGCCTCCAAGGGGGTGCACCTGGTGGTGCCCCGCTCGGCGATCACCGGCGACGCCGGCCTCATCCTGCGCACGTCCACCTCGGTGCTCTTCGTGCTGCCGTGGGGCGGTCACTGGATCATCGGTACGACCGACACCGACTGGCAACTCGACCGCGACCATCCGGCCGCCTCGGCACGCGACATCGAGTACCTGCTCGACCAGGTCAACCAGGTGCTCGACCGGCCGGTGTCCACCTCGGACATCGAGGGCGTCTACGCCGGGCTGCGCCCCCTCCTCTCCGGCGAGGCCGAGCCCACCTCGAAGCTCTCCCGCGAGCACGCCGTGGTGGAGCCGATGCTCGGGCTGATGCTGGTGGCGGGGGGAAAGTACACGACGTACCGGGTGATGGCCGCCGATGTCGTCGACCGGGCCGCCCGCCGGCTCGGCGTACGTGTGCCCTCCCGCACCGCCGACCTGCCGCTGCTCGGCGCCGACGGGTACGCGGCGATGTGGCGTGACCGGCTCGACCTGGCGCGGCGGTACGGCGTGCGGGCCGGAGTGCTGGAGCACCTGCTGGAGCGGTACGGCTCGCTCGCGCCCCAGCTCATCGCGATGATCCACGCCGAGCCGGGGCTGGCCGCGCCGCTGGCCGGAGCACCGGAGTACCTGACGGCGGAGGTGGCGTACGCGGCCCGGGCCGAGGGCGCGCTGCACCTCGACGACGTGCTGACCCGGCGCACCCGCATCTCGTTCGAGACGCCGCACCGGGGCACCGAGTCGGCCCAGCACGCCGCCGAGATCATGGGCGCGGTGCTGGGGTGGGACGCCGACGCGCGGGCCCGCGAGGTGGAGCACTACCTGGCGCGGGTCGAGGCGGAGCGCCAGTCGCAGAAGATGCCCGACGACGCGACGGCCGACGCGGCCCGGCTCGGCGCGCCGGATGTGCGGGGAGCCAGCCCGCTCGCCTCGTGAGAAACGGGCCAGGCGTACCGTCCATGCGGTGGGCTGACTGCGGCGACGCCCCGTCCACCGCGAAGCGCATCGTCGAGCTGGTGGAGATGAGCACGCCTTTCTAGAGCATCTTGCCGGGGTTGAGCAGGCCGGCCGGGTCGAGGGCGGCTTTGACGGCCTGCTGGACGCGTACGCCGACCGGGCCGATCTCGCGGGCCAGCCACTCCCGCTTGAGCAGGCCGACGCCGTGCTCGCCGGTGCAGGTGCCGCCGAGCCCGAGCGCCAGCTCCACGATGTCGTCGAAGGCCCGCTGGCAGCTCGCCACGCTCGCGGGGTCGGCGCGATCGACCACGATGTTGGGGTGCATGTTGCCGTCGCCGGCATGACCCACCACGCCGATCGCGACGCCGTGCTCGGCCGCGATCTTCTCGGTGCCGTCGAGGAGGGCGGCCAGCGCCGAGCGGGGTACGGCCACGTCGTCGATGATCAGGCCGCCGTTGCCCTGCGGGAACATCTCGGCCGCGTACTTCTCCATCGCCGGATGCGCCAGCCGCCGCGCCTGGAGCAGCTGGGCCGCCTCGACGGAGTCGGTGGCCGCGAACACCTCGTCGGCGCCCGCCGTCTCGCACAGCGCGGCGATCCGCTCCAGGTCGGCCGCGGCCCGGCTGCCGGTGTCGGAGGCGGCGAGCAGCAGCGCCTTCGCCTCGGTGCGCAGCCCCATCGGCTGGTACGCCTCGAGTGCGAACAGGTGGGTCTGGTCGAGCAGCTCCAGCAGGCTTGGCGAGAGCCCCTGGGCGGAGATGGCGGCGACCGCGGCACCGGCCGCGGCCGTGGACGGGAAGAGCGCCACCAGCGTGAGCGACTCCTCGGCGGCCGGGCGCAGGCTCACCGTGATCTCGGTGATCACGCCGAGCGTCCCCTCCGAGCCGACGAAGAGGCGGGTCAGGTCGTAGCCGGCCACGCCCTTGGCGGTGCGCCGCCCGGTGCGCAGCACCTCGCCGGAGGCGAGCACGACCTCCAGCCCCAGCACGTACTCGGTGGTGACGCCGTACTTGACGCAGCACATGCCGCCCGCGTTGGTGGCCACGTTGCCGCCGATCGTGGAGGACTCCCACGAGCCGGGGTCGGGCGGGTAGCGCAGGCCGTGCTTGGCGACCTCGGCGGCGAGTGTGGCGTTGACCACGCCAGGCTGGAGCACGGCGGTGCGGTTGACCGGGTCGATCTCGACGATGCGGTTCATCGCCGTGGTGGAGAGCAGGATCGCGCCGTCCACCGCGTTGGCGGCGCCGGCCAGGCCGGTGCGGGCCCCCTGCGGTACGAGCGGGACCTGGTGCTCCGCTGCGATCTTCACCACCGCGGCCACCTGCTCGGTCGTGCGCGGGCGTACGACCACCGCCGGCTCGCCCGCCGCACACAGGTCGGCCTCGTCGCGCTGGTGGCCCCTCAGCAGGTCAGGGTCGGTCAGGACGGCTTCGGCTGGAAGGGCGGTACGCAGCGCTGCGAGCAGATCGGCCATGCCTCGCAGGCTAGCTGTCGCGCTACGGTGACGGCCATGAGCGAGGTTACGGGCGATGCTGTACGTTGACCCGCCTGCCTGGCCGGCGCGCGGGCGGCTGTGGTCCCACCTGATCAGCGACGTGTCGTACGACGAGCTGCACGCGTTCGCGGAGATGCTCGGCGTGCCCCGGCGCGGGTTCGACCGCGATCACTACGACGTGCCGGCCGCGCGCGTGCAGGTGGCGGTGTGGCTCGGCGCCCGCCTGGTGTCGAGCCGGGAGATCGTCGGCCTGCTCCGCGGCACCGGGCTGCGCCGCCCCAAGCACCTGGTCAGGCGAGGCTGAGCAGCTCCCGTTTCAGGTTGGCGCGGGCCGGAGCCTCCCACCGGGCGGCGAGCGCCGGGCGGCGGTAGAGCGCGGGCAGGTCGAGCAGGCCGCGGAGCACGGCCGCCCGCCCGGCCCGGAAGAGGTCGTCGGGCACGTGCGCGTACTCCCGGCGCACCGCCGCGGCGTAGGCGTCGTACTCGGCCGGCGGGCGGGCGAGCACGGCCAGGTCGGCGTCGCAGAGCAGCTCGCCGTCGGCGTCTCCGGGCGCCACCACGTGCCCGGCCGTGAGCAGCACCAGCCGTTCCACCTCGGCCGCGACCGGCTCGGGCACGCCCAGCCCGGCCAGCTCGGCGCGGGCCAGCGCGGCGCTCTCCCGCTCGTTGGCGTCGCCGGGGGAGCGCGGGTCGTAGACGGCGTCGTGGTACCAGGTGGCGAGGCGTACCGGGTCGCCACCGCCCTCCGCGTCCACCGTGGACAGCATCGCGGTGAGGTGCTCGACCGTGTGGTAGTGCCGCTGCGGCTCCCGCCACCGGGCGAGCAGGGCCGCGCCCGCCTCGGCCAGCGTCGCGTCGCCGGCGGTCGAGCCGGCGCCTCGCGCCGCCACCGTCCAACGCTCGATCAGGGTCATGCGCCGATCATGCCCGGTAGTCTCCCGGCATGGCGCTCGCAACCGATGGGCTGGCCCGGCGCACCGGTGCCGATCTGCGCGACCGCCTTCGCCGCGTGCGGATGAACGTGCTGCTGGCGCTCCAGACCGGGATCGCCGCCGGCCTCGCCTGGCTGATCGCGCACGAGCTGATCGGCCACAGCGCGCCCTTCTTCGCCCCCATCGCGGCGGTGATCACGCTCGCGGTGTCGGTGGGGCAGCGGCTGCGGCGGGCGTTCGAGCTGGTCTTCGGGGTCGCGATCGGGATCGCGGTCGGCGACCTGCTGATCTACCTGATCGGCACCGGACCGTGGCAGGTCGGGCTGGTGGTCACGCTCGCGATCGTCACCGCGATCTTCGTGGGCGGCGGGTCGGCCCTGGTCACGCAGGCCGCCTCGTCGGCCGTACTGGTCGCCACGCTCACCCCGCCCACGATCACCGGTATCTCGTACGACCGGTTCGTGGACGCGCTCGTCGGCGGCCTGGTGGGGCTCGGCGTGATGGCGCTGCTGCTCCCGCTCAACCCGCTGACCGTGGTGGGGCGGGCGGCGGGACCGGCCCTCGACGTACTCGGGGAGGGGCTGACCGCGACCGCCGAGGCGCTCGCGTCGCGCGACACCGACCGGGCGGAGGCGGCGCTGGCGCGACTGCGGGCGGCGGAGGGCGACCTGCGCACGCTCCAGGAGGCGATCGAGGCGGCGAGCGAGACCACCGCGCTGGCGCCGGTGCGGTGGCGGGCGCGGGGCGCGCTCAACCAGTACGTCGACGCGGCCGAACACGTGGCCCGCGCCCTGCGCAACAGCCGCGTACTGGTGCGGCGGGCACTCACGCTGCTGCGCGACGGCGAGCCGCTGCCGGCGGAACTGGTCGAGGCGGTCGAGGCGCTCGGCGAGGCGGTGGGCTGGCTGCGGCGGGAGCTGGCGGACGCGGTCGAGCCGGTGGCGGCCCGGGAGCGGGCGCTGCGGGCGGCGAGCGAGGCCGGCGTGGCGTACGCGGCGGGGGTCGGCTTCTCCGGCAGCGTGATCGTCGCCCAGGTCCGCTCCACTGCGGTCGACCTGGTCCGCGCGTCCGGTGTCAACGGGTCGGACGCCAACCGCCTGGTGCGCCGCGCGGTGGGCCGGCATGTGCCGCCCTCCCCGCGCGGCTGATGAGACCCGGCCCTTTCCGGCGGACGGCTAGGCTGGGCGGCATGAGCGAGCGCGGCGAGCGAGTCATCAAGCTCAGTGCGTTTGGAGCCTCGTGCCCGCCCGCAGCGAAATGTCCGCCCGCGGCGAAGCGAGGACGGGCATGAGCGACGTCGGGGCGGCATCGCCGCGCCGGTCGTCGGTCGGGCGCGGCATCCTGATCGGCGCGGTCATCGGGTTCATCGCCGTGTGCGCGATCGCGATGCTGGGTTTCCTCGGCTACAACATCGGCCTCACCGCGCTGATCATCGGGCTGGTGGCGGCCATCCTGCCGGTGCCCGTGCTGGTCGCCTGCTTCCTCTGGCTCGACCGGTACGAGCCGGAGCCCGCCAGGTACCTCGTCTTCTGCTTCGCCTGGGGCGCGTTCCCCTCGACGCTGGCGGCCCTGTGGGTCAACACCGGCGCGGCGATGCTCTTCGAGCGCTGGGACGTGCCGGACGCGCTGGTGGCGGTGCTTGTCGCGCCGTTCATCGAGGAGCTGATGAAGGCGGTCGGGCCGTTCCTGCTGCTGTGGCGGCGGCGGCGCGAGTGGTCCGGCATCACCGACGGCATCGTCTACTGTGGCCTCTCCGCGATCGGCTTCGCCATGGTGGAAAACATCCTCTACCTCGGCGGGCATGGCTACGCGTCGGGCGCCGACCAGTACGGTCCGGCCACCGGCGCGCAGATGGTCTTCGCGCTCTTCATCGGGCGCATCCTGCTCTTCGGCTTCGCCCACCCGCTCTTCACCTCGATGACCGGCGTGGGGCTGGGCATCGCCGCCCGCACGAGTGACCGCCGCATCCGGTGGCTCGCCCCGCTCGGCGGCCTGCTGCTCGCGATGATCCTGCACGGCGCGTGGAACCTCATCCCCACGCTCACCCAGGTCACCGGCGAAAACCTCATCCTGCTGTACGGCTTCATCGGCGTGATGCTGCCGGTCTTCTTAGGCATGGTGGGGCTCGCGGTGTGGCTGCGCAGTTGGGAGGGGCGGCTCACCGAGCGCATGCTCCCTGACTACGTGCGGGCCGGCTGGCTCTCCCCGCCGGAGGTGGCCGCGCTGGGCAGCCTCGGGCGGCGCCACTCGGCCCGGCGGTGGGCCCGGCGTGTGGCGGGCGACCCGGGGCTCAAGGCGATGCGGGGATACCAGTTCTCCGCGACCCGGCTCGCGCTGCTCCGCGACGGGATGCGCCGCGGGCTGTACGCCAGCCCCGAGGAGGCGGCTCGCGCGTCGGCGGAGGAGCAGGAGCTACTCGATGCGATCAACGGGCACCGCCAAGTCTTCGCCGGGCGCGACCCGCAGGCGCCGGCGGCGCGGTGGGATGGCGCCCGCTATCAGGTGACCTTCCCGGACGGGGTCGCGCGCACGATCGAGCAGCCCGAGCAGCCGGTGGTGCCGATCCCGGTGGTGCTGGCACCTCCGCCACCCCCGCCGCCGGTGCCGCATTACGGCTACTACCGGCCCTATGGCCACGACCGGCCCTATGGCCACGACCGGCCCTACAGGTAGAGGCCGGTCGCGTCGGTCTCGACCCGCTGGGCGGCGACGGCGTGCACGTCGCGCTCGCGGAGCAGCACGTACTCCCGGCCGTGCAGCTCCACTTCGGAGCGGTCGTCGGGGTCGAAGAGGACCCGGTCGCCGGCGACGATCGAGCGTACGTGCGGGCCGACCCCGACCGCCGTGGCCCACGAGAGCCGGCGCCCCATCGCGGCGGTCGCCGGGATGACGATGCCCGCGCTCGATCGGCGCTCGCCCTCGTTGCCCTCAAGCCGGACGAGGACGCGATCGTGCAGCAGCCTGATCGGCAAGCCTTGGTCGATGTCGGGTTCGGCGGTCACCTACCGAACGCTACAGCGTGCGATTGTGGGGGAGAACTCAGGGACAAATAGGCAGGGCTGAGCGCTTCGTCCCCGATACGGTAGGGAAACGTCAACGCCAGCGGAGGGGGTGTGCGTGACGTGAGCGAACGCGGCGAGGGTCGGGTAGGACGCGTTCGGGCAAATCTGCGCCGGGCATACGAGGCGGGTCGCGAGACCGTGCGGGCACGTCGCGAGGAGGCCCGGCGTGCCAGCGAGTTCGGCAACGGCAACGGTGGCTACCGCGACGAGGAGCCACCACCAGCGACGTCACCCGACGTACATCCTTCCACTGCGAGCCGCGACGACGGCGAGGTGCCCCGAGGGCTGCGGATCGCGGCGGCGTGGGCGTGGCGCCTGATCGTCCTGGGCGTGCTCGGTTGGGCGCTGCTCAAGATCATCGGTGTCGTCCACATCGTGGTCATCCCGTTGGTGATCGCGCTGTTGCTCTCCGCTCTCCTCGCGCCGGCGGTGAGCTGGCTGCTGCGCCTCGGCTTCCCCCGCTCGCTGGCGACCGCGGTCGTACTGATCGGCGGCCTCGCCGCGGTGGCCGGCACGCTGACGCTGGTCATCACCGAGTTCATCGACGGGCTGCCGCAGCTCACCGAGAGCGCCACGCAGGGCATCCGGCAGATCCAGGAGTGGTTGCAGACCGGTCCGCTCCAGCTCTCCGACCGGCAGATCGACAGCTACGTCGACACCGCCGAAAAGTGGCTCGACGACAACACCGAGTCGCTCACGAGCGGGGCCGTCTCCACCGCCACCACGCTCTTCGAACTGCTCACCGGCATGTTCCTGGTGCTGTTCTCGACGTTCTTCTTCCTCCGCGACGGCGGGCGCATCTGGCGTTTCCTGGTCCGGATCCTGCCGCTGCGGGCCCGGTGGCAGGTCGACGACGCCGGCCGCGCCTCGTGGCTGACGCTGGTGGCGTACGTGCGGGCGACCGTACTCGTGGCGTTCATCGACGCGGTCGGCATAGGCGTCGCGGTGTGGATCCTCGGCGTGCCGTTCCCGCTGCCGCTGGCGGCGCTCGTCTTCCTCGGCGCGTTCATCCCGATCGTCGGTGCCACGCTCTCCGGCGCGGTCGCGGTGCTCATCGCGTTGGTCGACAGCGGCTGGGTGAGCGCGCTGATCCTGCTCGGCGCGGTGATCGCGGTGCAGCAGGTCGAAGGGCACGTGCTCCAGCCGCTCATCATGGGCCGGGCGGTGGCGATCCATCCGCTCGCCGTGATCGTGGCGATCGCGGCCGGTGTCGTGCTCGCCGGCATCGTGGGCGCGCTGGTGGCGGTGCCGCTGGTCGCGGTCCTCAACACGGCGGCGCGCCGGCTGAGCCGCCCTCGCCGCCCCGAGGTGCCTCCCGACGCGGTCGTCGTCAAATCCACACCTCCGTAGCGGGCGTTCGTCCGATCGGGGCGCCCACGGCGGCACCGCTTCGTCGTCCGCGAAGCGAAGCGCCGCACCGCGCCGCGAAGGGCCGCACCGCGCCGCGAAGGGCCGCACCGCGCCGCGAAGCGCGGCACCGCGAAGCGCCGCGCGTGGCTTCAGCGGCCGCGGAGGCGTTCGAGTGCGCCGAGTGCGACCTCGCGGCGGGTCGTGTACCAGAACGGGGGCAGCGACCTGCGCAGGAAAGGCCCGTAGCCGCGCGCCGTCTCCAGCCGGGAGTCGAGCACCGCCACCACGCCCTTGTCGCCCGTCGAGCGGATCAGCCGCCCCACGCCCTGTGCCAGCCGGATCGCCGCGATCGGCACGCTGACCGACGCGAAGCCGGACCCGCCCGTCGCGTCGACGGCGGCCGAGCGCGCGGCGGCCAGCGGCTCGTCGGGGCGCGGAAACGGCAGCCGGTCGATCACGACGAGCTGGCACGAGTCGCCTGGTACGTCGACCCCCTGCCACAGCGACATGACGCCGAAAAGGCAGCTCGCCCGATCCTCCCGGAAGCGCCGGACGAGCAGCGGCAGCGCCTCCTCGCCCTGGAGCAGCACCGGCAGGTCGGTCTTGGCCCGCAGCAGCTCGGCCGCCTGCTGCGCGGCCCGGCGTGAGGAGAAGAGCCCGAGCGTGCGACCGCCGAGCGCGTTGACCAGCCCCAGCAGCTCCTCGCCCGCGGCGTCCGGCAGGCCGGAGGCGGCGGGACGCGGCAGGTGCGACGCCACGTACAGAATGCCCTGCCGCGGATAGTCGAACGGCGACCCGACGTCGAGGGACTGCCAGTCGCCGTCGTCGCCGGTCAGGCCCTCCTTGCCCGCCTTGCCGTCTTTGGGCTCCGGCGCGGCGAGCCCGAGCGCGCGGGCCACCGTGTCGAAGCGGCCGCCGAGCGTGAGGGTGGCCGAGGTGGCGACGACGGTGCGCTCGTCGTACAGGTGAGTGGCGAGCGTGCCCGCGACGGAGAGTGGCGCGACCACGAGCGCCCGGCGCCCGCCGACATCCGGCTTCTCGACCCACGCGACATCGTGGGCGGCCTCCTCCAGCAGCCGCTGCGCGGTCTTCGACAGCTCGTCGAGCACGGCCTTGGCCTGCTGCTTGCGCACCGGGTCGGGGTCGTCGGACTTGATGTCGCCGATCGCTTCGAGCCCGGTGCGGGTCGCCGCGTCGAGCAGCGTGCACGCCCCGCTCAGGACCGGCGGCAGCCCGGTGGTGATCCGTCCGGCCGGCGCCTCGGCCAGGCCGACCGTGAGCGCGTCGCCCGCCTCGGCCAGCGCCTCGTATGCCTCCGGGGAGATGAACGTGCGCGCCCGCCGCGCCGCCCGGTCGACCGCGTCGGGCGTCAGCTCGGCCTGGGCCGCCGAGGAGACCCGGTCGGCCAGCTCGTGCGCCTCGTCGATCACGAGCAGCTTGTGCGGTGGCACGATGTGGCGCCCGGCCAGCATGTCGACCGCGAGCAGGCTGTGGTTGGTGACCACGATGTCGGCCTCGCGGGCGCGCGCCCGGGATGCCTCGGCGAAGCACTCCTGACCGTATGGACAGCGGTTGGCCCCCACGCACTCCCGCGCCGGCATCGACACCTGCCGCCAGGCGATGTCGTCGACGCCGGGGTCGAGCTCGTCGCGGTCGCCGTTGGAGGTCTCCATCGCCCACTCGCGCAGCCGCTGGATCTGCTTGCCCAGCCGGCCCGCCTCGCCAAGCCACTTGGTGGTGCCGGGAGCCGGCGCGTCGAAGAGCCCGTCGTCCGGCTCCTCCTCTGTGGAGTTGTCCAACCGGGCGAGGCACAGGTAGTGGTGCCGCCCCTTCAACACCGCGAACGTCGGCCGCCGCCGCAGCACCGGCTCGACCGCGTCGGCCAGGCGGGGCAGGTCGTGGTCGACGAGCTGGGACTGGAGCGCGAGCGTGGCGGTGGAGACGACCACCGGACCGTCGACCAGCAGGGAGGGCGTGAGGTAGGCCAGCGACTTGCCCGTGCCGGTGCCAGCCTGGACCAGCAGGTGCTCGCCGGTCTCGATCGACCGCTCGATGGCCGCCACCATCGCCTGCTGGCCGGGACGGGCCGCACCGCCGGGCACCGCGCCCACCGCCGCCGCGAGCAGGTCAGCCGCCGTGGGCTGCTGACCGGGAGACCGTGGCTTTGGCGCTGTCGGCGGGGCGTTGGTGGCGGTGGTCACCGTGCGACCGTACCCGCCCCGACCGACGCATCCGCGCTTATCCACAACCGCGCGCGTTGGCGGCAGCGGGCCGGGCGCGAGGGCTCGCTCAGGCCTGGAGGCCGAGCCGCCGCAGCATCTGCTCCGGGTCGGCGGCGAATGCGACGATACCGCCGAGCGCCGATGGCAGAAGTGTGCCGTAATTGCTCCACGTGCGGTCGTATGTCTCCTGGAGCGATCGGCACACCTGATCGGCGATCTCGTCGACGCGAGCCGAGCCGATCCAGCGGGAGTCGAATTCCATCCCCGTCACTCGGTCGCCGAGCGTGGAAATGGTCACTTCTCCGCCTCGGCTGGCGAGCGTCGACGGCTCGGTGAAATGGCGCGCGAGGCGGTCGGCGGCCTCGTCGAGTTGCCCTTCGGCCTCGGCGAGCAATGGCAGCAGCTCCCGGATCAGATCGGGGCCGGACGACGCGGGCGGGGAGCCGGTGAGCCCAAGCGCCGTGCCCTCCCGCGCCGCCCCGCGACCGCCGGACCCGACCCACCTGGCCAGCCGCTCGACCTGTGCCGCCTCGGCGGCGGCGACGAGCGCGGCCGCGAGCCCGGGAGGGTCGGTCTCGGCCGCCCATTCGCGCGAAATGGCCACATCCACCGCTCGTCCCTGACCATCGAGCGTCACTCGCGCCAGGCCGTGCGAATCATTTCCAACACCTTGATATCGGGTATCCAAACTGGCGGAAAAGCGGTCGCTCAACGCCTCGGCCCGGATGCGTAAGGCGCGCAGCTCGGCGAGCAGGCCCGCCCTGTCGTGGTCGGTCATCCGGATTGCCCCAATCCATATCGGAACCGCGAATCGGAGGCGCCGTGCGCAGACTGTATCGAAGCTCCTTGAGGCGTGTGGGACCGTGCAGAGGACGTGGCATCCCCCGAACGGATCATCAGCTAATGTGCGGTCATGCCGAGCGACATGGTCCGGGTCGTCTACCGCAAGTACGACGGCGCAGCACACCGGGACTATCCAGCGCGCCGGCTGGCGGAGGACGACCTCGGCACCTGGCTCGGTGTGAGCGCCGGCACGCGCTCGGTCTACCACGGGCGTCCCTCGGTCGAGCGGATTCCCTTCGTGGTGCTGGTGCCGCACGACGCGTGGTGGACCGGCATGTTCAACCCGCCGCCCCGCACCAGCGAGGTCTACTGCGACATCACCACGCCGGCTCGGTGGGAGGACGACACCGTACGCATCATCGACCTCGACCTCGACGTGGTGCGTCGGCGCGCGACCGGTGCGGTGGAGCTGCGCGACGAAGACGAGTTCGCCGAGCACCGGGAGCGCTTCGGCTATCCCGACGACGTGATCGAGCCGGCGCAGGCGGCCGCCGGTTGGCTCCTCGGCGCGCTCGGCGACGGCACCGAGCCGTTCGCGTCGGCATACCGCAAATGGCTCGCCCTGGTGACATGAGCCTTCTGCCCGTCGCAGTTCCGGCATTGTGGACAGATCTAAAGAATTTGGGCTACCGCGACGTCCGTCGCGGTCCAGGCCGCTGCTCCCGCAGCCGCACCCTCCGCGGCTTCAAGCCCCACGCACGCGCGGCGCTTTAGAACTCCGGCGGCCAGGCGCCGACGTCGGCGGGGAGTGCGGGCACGGCGGCGACCTTCGCCGGGCTGAGCTGGTTGAAGATGCCGGTGACCCGGCCGTCGGCGAACGCGAGCGACATCACCATGCGGATCGGCTGCCCGTCCTTCCACTCGCCGTCGACCTGGACGCCCAACGCACCGTTGACCAGCACCGGCACGGCTCTGGCCACGCGCATGTCCCTGTCGACGACGCGGTTGAGGCCGAGCAGGAAGCGGGCGACCTCGGTGGCACCGGCGAGCGGGCGCCCCGCCGCCGGGAAGACGCCGCCGCCGTCGCCGATCATCACGGCGTCCGGTGCCAGCACGGTCAGCAGCTTCTCGATGTCGCCCGACTCGACGGCGGCGAAGAACGCGGCGACCAGCCGGCGCTGCTCGGCCAGGTCGGCGGTGTGCTTGGCCGGGCCGTCGGCGACGGCCCGGCGGGCCCGCGAGGCCAACTGCCGGGCGGCCTCCGCCGTCGTGCCCAGAGTGGTCGCGATCTCGTCGAACGGCACCGCGAACACGTCGTGCAGCACGAAGGCGACTCGCTGCTCGGGCGTGAGGCGCTCGAGCACCACCAGGAGTGCCATGCTCACCTCGTCGGAGCGGGCCGCGACCTCCGAGGGATCGGGGCCGCTGTCGGGCAGCCGGCTGACGAGCGGCTCCGGGAGCCACTGACCGGGGTACGCCTCGCGGCGCACTCGCGCCGAGCGGAGCACGTCGAGGCAGATGCGGCCGGCGGTGGTGGTGAGCCAGCCGCGCAGGTCGCGTATCTCGGCGCGGGCCACCGGGTCGGCGAGCGCGGCGGCGTACCGCAGCCAGGTCTCCTGCACCGCGTCTTCGGCCTCGGCCCGGCTGCCGAGCATCCGGTAGGCGACCGCCATCAGGTGGCTCCGCTCCACCTCGAACTCGGTGGCGAGATCCCGCACCGATCCAGTGTTACCCACCCTGAGCGGCGCGGACGTCCGGGGTAGGCGATGATCAGCGGATGACGTCGCTACGTGAGCTGCTGCGGGTCGGCCCCGCGGTGGATCTCAAGGACATCGACCCGGGCTCGACGCCAGGTCTTCCCGGCCGCAAGGTGACCGGGAAGGACCAGAAGGGCTGGGCCCGTGAGCAGCTCGCCTCGATGGCCCCTGAGCTCGCCAGGCAGCAGGAGATGCTGTACGCGGGCGCCAAGGCCTCGGGCGACCGGCGGCGGCTGTTGCTGGTGCTCCAGGCGATGGACTGCGGCGGCAAGGACGGCACCATCAAGAAGGTCGCCGGCGCGATGAACCCGCTCGGCCTGCACATCGTGGGCTTCGGGGCGCCGACGGAAGAGGAGCTCAGGCACGACTTCCTGTGGCGGATCCGGCGCGCGCTGCCGCCGGCCGGGCTGGTGGGCGTCTTCAACCGCTCGCACTACGAAGACGTGCTCATCGCGCGGGTCGAGTCGCTGGTGCCGGAGCGAGTGTGGCGTTCGCGATACTGGCAGATCAACGGCTTCGAGCGTGACCTGATTAACGATGGATTGACGCCTGTCAAGGTGATGCTCCACATCTCCTACGATGAGCAGCGGCAACGCCTGATGGAACGGCTCACCGACCCCACGAAGCACTGGAAGTACAATCCGGCCGATGTAGACGCCAGGGCCCGGTGGACGGACTACCAGGCGGCCTACAACGACGCGCTCAGCCGGTGTTCGACGGACCACTCCCCGTGGTACGTCGTACCGGCCGACCGCAAGTGGTATCGCGACTGGGCGGTCGCCAACATCGTGCTGGAGGCGTTGACGGAGATGCGTTTGTCGTACCCCCGATCTGATTTCGATCTCGACGCGGAGCGTCGGCGGCTGGAGGCGGACCGCACGCCGACGATGGCCTCGTGAAGTTCTCCTTCCGGCCCACCGAGGGCGCCTTCTACGAGCTGTTCACGAAGGCGGCGCAAAACCTGGTCCGCGGCACCGAGCTGCTCAACGAACTCGCGCTGCCCGGCGTCGACGTGCAGTCGGTGAGCGAGCGGCTCACCGAGGTCGAGCACGACAGCGACCAGATCACCCACGATCTGTACAAGAAGATCAACTCTTCCTTCATCACGCCGTTCGACCGCGAGGACATCTACCGGCTGGGCTCGCAGCTCGACGACGTGATGGACCACCTGGAGGCGGTCGGCAGCCTCCTCTACCTGTACGGCCTCACCAAGCTCCCCTCGCTCCCCCGCGAGATGCACGAGCTGATCGCCGTCCTCGACGAGCAGGCGAAGCTGACCGCCGAAGCGATGCCGCGGCTCAAGTCGATGAAGGCGCTGGAGGACTACTGGATCGAGTGCAACCGCCTGGAAAACAACGGTGACCGGGCCTACCGGATGCTGCTGGTCCGGCTCTTCTCCGGTGAGTACGACGCGTTGACGGTGCTGAAGATGAAGGAGGTCGCCGACGAGCTGGAGGCGGCCTGCGACGCGTTCGAGCACGTGGCCAACACCGTCGAGACCATCGCGGTCAAGGAGTCATAGTCCTTGAGCGGGGAGCTCGTCGCCGTCCTCGCGGTGATTCTCATCGCGCTGGCGTTCGACTACACGAACGGGTTCCACGACGCGGCCAACGCGATCGCGACCAGCGTCTCCACGCGCGCGCTCACGCCGCGCGTGGCGCTGGCCATGGCCGCGGTCGGCAACTTCATCGGCGCGCACTTCGGCGCCGACGTCGCCAAGACCGTCGGGAGTGGGCTGGTGGCGTTGCCCACCGGTCTCGACAGCCTGAGCATCGTCTTCGCCGGTGTGCTCGGCGCGATCGTCTGGAATCTGATCACCTGGTACTTCGGCCTGCCCTCCTCCTCGTCGCACGCGCTGATCGGCGGGCTGGTGGGGGCCACGATGGCCGCCTCGGGCACGGTGCTGTGGGACGGGATCGTCGAGGACGTCATCCTGCCGATGATCCTGTCGCCGCTGGTCGGCTTCACGCTCGGCTTCCTGGTGATGCTCGCCGTGCTGTGGATCTTCCGTAAGGGGCATCCGGCCAAGCTCAACCGCGGCTTCCGCATCGCGCAGACCTGCTCGGCGGCGGCCATGTCGATCGGCCACGGCATGCAGGACGCGGCGAAGACGATCGGCATCGTGGTGCTCGCGCTCTACGTGGGCGGGCAGCAGGACAGCCCCGAGCACATACCGGAGTGGGCGTTCTGGGCATCGGCGGCGGTGCTGGCGGCGGGCACGTACGCGGGCGGCTGGCGGATCATCCGCACGCTCGGCCGCAAGATCGTCGACCTCCGCCCGCCGGAGGGCTTCGCGGCGGAGACGGTGGCCAGCTCGGTGCTGTACTTCAACGCGCTCGTACTCGGCGCCCCGATCTCGACCACGCACACGATCACCTCGGCGATCATGGGCGTGGGCGCGACCAAACGCCTCTCCGCGGTGCGCTGGGAGGTGGCGGGCACGATCGTGGGCGGCTGGATCCTGACGTTCCCCGCGGCGGGGCTGATGGCGAGCCTGGTGTACCTGGTGGTGCGGCCGATCTTCTGATCGGCCGCACCACCGGCGGTTACCGGTACGAGACGCCGATCTCGTGGCGGATCCTGTCGAGCAGCTCCATCACCTGGATCGTCGCGGCGTGCGGCACCAGCGGGCTCTCGGTCAGCCCGGCCCGCAGGCAGCGCTGCACCTCCTCGGCCTCGTACCGGTAGCCGTGCCCCTCGCGGGTCACCTCCACCACCTCCGGCTCCGTGCCCTCGCGGTGCAGGGTGAAGCGGTCCGGCCGGAAGAACGGCGTGTCGAGGTCGATCCGCCCCTTGGTGCCGGTCACCGTGGCGGCGAGCGCGGTCTGCCCGAGCATGCCGCTGGTGAGCGAGGCGAGGGCGCCCGAGTCGTACCCGAAGATGATGGCGGTGTTTTCGTCGGTGCCCTCGGGGCCGATCTTCGCCCAGGCTCGCACGTGCTGCGGCACACCGAGGATCAGGTGGGCGAAGGCGATGGGGTACACGCCGAGGTCGAGCAGCGCGCCACCGCCCAGCTCCGGCGCCCGCATCCGGTGGTTCGAGTCGAACGGCCCGGCCACGCCGAAGTCGGCGTGCACGCTGGTCACCTCGCCGATCGCATCGGCACGGAGCAGCTCGACGATGCGCAGCACGCCAGGGTTGCACCGCATCCACATGGCCTCCATGAGGAAGAGACCACGGTCGCGGGCGAGGTCGAGCAGCTCGACGGTCGTGGTCAGGTCGAGCGTGAACGGCTTTTCGCACAGCACCGCCCGCCCGGCCTCGAGGCAGACGCGGGTCGCGGCGTAGTGGGCCGAGTGCGGCGTGGCGACGTAGATCACGTCGAGGTCGCCGTCGTCGGCCAACTCGCGCCAGGATCCGTACGCCCGCGGGATCTCGTGCCGGTCGGCGAACGCCCGCGCCGAATCCGCCGTGCGCGAGCCGACCGCCACCACCTCGGCGTCGGGGAGCAGCTTCAGGTCCTGCACGAACGAGGTGGCGATGCCACCGGTGGCCAGGATGCCCCAGCGCGTGCGCTCACTCATGACACGGGATCGTACGGGCATACTGGTGGGCATGCCGCAGCCGATCGATGAGCTGACCGGGCCCACCAGCAGCGCGTGGCGGGCGGTGTGACGCTGTGGTGATCGACGAAGACGGGTTCCGGCTGTCTGAGGCGCTGGTCGCGCGGATGCGGCGGTTTCTGGCTGGCGAGAGCGGGCCGACGCCGGTGCCGCGCGTCGCCGCCACGGTGGTGCTGCTGCGCCCCGCAGACGGCGGCTTCGAGGCGTACGTGCTGCGCCGGGCCGCCTCTATGGCGTTCGCCTCGGGGGTCTACGCGTTCCCGGGCGGCGGGGTCGACCCGGCCGACGCGGGCGCGGACCTCGGCTGGGCCGGGCCGCCCGCCGACGAGTGGGCGCGCCGCCTCGGCCGTCCGGCGGCGGAGGCGCAGGCGGTGGTCTGCGCCGCCGTGCGCGAGGTCTTCGAGGAAGCCGGCGTGCTGCTGGCGGAGGCGGCGCCCGAAAGCCCGCTGACCGAGCCAGCGACCGGTGTCGAAGGCACGATCGACACCAGCGGCGACGACTGGGAGCGAGACCGCGAGCGGCTCGTGCGCCACGAGGTCCACCTCGCCGAGGTGCTGGCCCGCCGAGGGCTCGTGCTCCGGTCCGACCTGCTCGGTGCGTGGGCGCGGTGGATCACGCCGGAGTTCGAGACGCGCCGCTTCGACACCTACTTCTTCGTCGCCGCGCTGCCCGAGGGCCAGGTGCCCCGCGACGTCTCCGGCGAGGCCGACCACACGATGTGGGTGCGGCCCGGCGACGCGGTGGCGCGCTACCGCGCGGGCGAGATCGCGATGCTGCCGCCCACGGTCGTGCTGCTGCGCAACCTGGCTGAGTACCCCGATGTCGCCGCCGTGCTGGCCGCGGCGGCCGACCGAGACGCGGCGACGCCGGTGATGCCACGCGCGGAGCTGGCGCCCGACGGCACCGTCCGCCTCCAACGCTACGTGCGGTGACCGGCGGCATCAGCCGCGAAGTCAACTGCCCCGGCCGAGGCCGGACACCGCACGATGCGAACGGCCGGGCAGCCCCGTGGACTGCCCGGCCGTAGCGCGAGAGGGAAGGCTCAGCCGAAGCGGCCGGTGATGTAGTCCTCGGTGCGCTTGTCGGTGGGGTTGGTGAAGAGCTTGCCGGTCTCGCTGAACTCGACCAGCCGCCCGTGCCGCACCTGCTTCTCGTCGACCTCCGCGGTGAAGAAGGACGTGTAGTGGCTCACCCGGGCGGCCTGCTGCATGTTGTGCGTGACGATGACGATCGTGTACGTCTTCGCCAGCTCGTGCATCAGGTCTTCGATCTTGCCGGTGGCGATCGGGTCGAGCGCGGAGCAGGGCTCGTCCATGAGGATCACGTCCGGGCGCACCGCGATCGTGCGCGCGATGCACAGCCGCTGCTGCTGGCCGCCGGAGAGGGCGAGGCCGCTCGTCTTGAGCTTGTCCTTCACCTCGTCCCACAGGGCCGCGCCGGTGAGCGCCTCCTCCACCTGGTCGTGGAGGTTGCCCTTGATGCCGTTGATCTTGAGGCCGTACGCCACGTTGTCGAAGATGGACTTCGGGAACGGGTTGGGCTTCTGGAAGACCATGCCGATGCGGCGGCGCACCTGGATCGGGTCGACGTCCTTGGCGTAGAGGTCCTGGCCGTGGTACGTGATCTTGCCAGCGACCCGCGCGCCGGGCACGAGGTCGTTCATCCGGTTGAGCGACCGCAGGATCGTCGACTTGCCACAGCCGGACGGGCCGATCATGGCGGTGATCTGGTTTTGCCGGATCGGCATCGAGGTGCCGCGGACGGCCTCGTAGTTGCCGTAGAAGACGCTGACGTCACGCAGGTCCATGACAGGGGCGCCGGCTGCCTGCGGCGAGTCGACGCTGACGGCACCCCAGCCGCTGGTGGGCGCGTTGATGCTGACGGAGGGGCGGTCGGTCACGGTGTCCACCTTGGGGTTTGGCCTTGTCATGGGTCAGCGCTCCTTGATGGCGAAGCGGTTGGCGATGATGCGGGCGACGATCGTGAAGACGAGGACGATCACGATCAGCGTCAGAGCCGAGCCCCAGGCCCGCTCCTGCGCCGGCTCGAACACCTGGCTGGCGTTCCGGAAGATCTGTGCCGGCAGTGCGGTGTTCTCGCCTTCGAAGAGGTTCCAGTTCGTCGCGGAGGTGATGCCCACGACGAAGACGATCGGGGCCGTTTCGCCGGCCGCCCGGGCAATCGCCAGGAGGACGCCGCTGGTGATACCGGAGATCGCCGCCGGAAGCACGACGGTGACGGTGGTCCGCCACTTGCGGGCGCCCAGCGCGAGGCTGGCCTGCCGCAGCTCGTCGGGTACGAGCCGCAGCATCTCCTCCGTGCTCCGGATGATCACCGGAAGCATGAGGCAGGCGAGCGCGAGGGCGCCGGCGAAGCCGGACCGCGACTCGAAGAGCAGGACCCACGTGGAGTAGATGAAGAGGCCCATCACGATCGACGGGACGCCGGTCATGATGTCGGCCATCATCCGGATCATCCGGGCGAGCGGCTTCTGCTTGCCGTACTCGTTGAGGTAGATCGCGCCGAGCACGCCGAGCGGGATCGCCATCAGCGCGGCCATGCCGGTGATGATCAGTGTGCCGATCACCGCCGGGCCCACGCCCCCGCCCGCGCGGCGGAACGAGTTGGGGATGTCGGCGGTGAGGAACTCCCAGCTGATCACGCTGCCGCCTCGGCTGAGCACTGACCAGACGACCAGGCCGAGCGGTACGACCGCGACGACAAGTGCCAGCGTGATCAGCACGAGTGCGAGCCGGTTGGCGATCCGCCGGCGGAGCGAGAGGGCGCCGCGGGTCAGATTGGGCGCGTCGGAGGCGGGCGGTCGGGTGACCGGGTCGGCCATGGTGGTCACGACGCCGCCCGCCAACCGCTGCGGAACATTCGCCCTTCGCTTCGCTGCGCGCTCATGCCGCACTTCCCTTCATCCGGATCTCGGCCCGGCGGACGATGGCCTGGGCGGCGGTGTTGATCAGCACGGTCATGATGAACAGCACCACGCCGAGGCCGACGAGAGCCGCGGTGAACGTGCCGTTCGACTCGCCTATCTGCGAGACGATGACCGAGGGCATCGCGTTGCCGCTGGCGAAGATGTTGGCGGTGATCTGGGTCGAGCTGCCGATCACCAGCGCTACGGCGATCGTCTCGCCCATCGCCCGGCCAAGACCGAGGATCACGGCACCGACCAGGCCGCCGAAGCTGTGCGGGAACACCGCTCCGGTGATCATCTCCCAGCGCGTGGCGCCGAGCGCGAGCGCGGCGTCCTTGTCCGCCCGCGGCACGGTGTCGAAGACCTCGCGGGCGATGGAGGTGATGATCGGAATGATCATGATGGCGAGGATGAGCCCCGCGGTCATGAAGCTGCGGCCACTGCCCACCGGGTCGCCGAAGACCCGACCGATCAACGGGATGCCGCCGAAGACGTCGTGGAACCAGCGGTAGACCGGGACCAGCTTCGGGGCCACCACCAGGACGCCCCAGAGGCCGAAGACCACGGACGGCACCGCCGCGAGCAGGTCGATCACGGTAACGGCCGGCCCGCGCAGCCGCCGCGGCGCGAGCTCGGTGAGGAAGAGCGCGATGCCGATCGAGACCGGCACGGCGAAGATCAGCGCGATCAGCGACACGATCGCGGTGCCGTAGATGAACGCGAGCCCGCCGAAGATCTCGCTCGGCGGATCCCACCGGTTTTCCGTGATGAACCGCAGCCCCATCTCGCTGAACGCCGGCCAGGCCTCCCTCGTCGTGGTGATGAGGATGAGCGCGAGCACGGCGAGCACGAGAAGGCCCGCGGCGAGGGTCAACACCTGGAAGGAGCGGTCGGCGCGCGGGCCGCCGCCCCGGCTGGACAGCGCTGTCTTCGGGTCGGGCCCGGTCTGCGTCTGGGTCGTCAAGGTTTCAACTCCGGTGGGCTAGGGCGCCCTCAGGGGCGGGATCGACTCGCGATCCCGCCCCCGAGGGAAATGCCCGTCCGTGTCTCAGCTGTCGGTCACTGGATCTTGTCGAGCTGGGCGAGCGCCTTGGTCTTGAGCTCGTCCGGCAGCGGAGCGAAGTCCACCTCCGGCGCGAGCGTCTGTCCCTCGGTCAGGATGTAGCGGACGAAGCCCTTGACCGCGTCCTTCTTCGCCGCGTCGGTGTAGGTGGTGCGGACCAGGATGTAGGTCGGGGCGGTGATCGGGTAGGTCGTCGCGCCCGCCGCGTTCAGCGGGTTGAACGTGAGGTCTTCCGCGATCTCCGCGCCCTGCAGAGCGGCCGTCGTGCCCTCGATGCTGGCCTCGACGAACTGGCCGTCCTTGTTCTTGATGGCGGCGAACTTCAGGCCGCTCGCCCGGGCGTCGCTGAAGTCGACGTAGCCGATCCCGCCGTCGGTCTGCTTGATCAGCTGAGCGACACCGGAGTTCTTCTCGGCGCCCTGGGTGCTGGCCGGCCAGTCGACCACGTCACCGCTCTTCAGCTTCCAGGTGTCGGGAGCCGCGGCCACCAGGTACTTGGTGAAGTTGTTGGTGGTGCCGGAGCCCTCGGCGCGGTGCACGACGGTGATGTTGGTGGCCGGCAGCGTGACGCCGGGGTTGTCGGCGGCGATGGCCGCGTCGTTCCACGTCTTGATGTCGGTCTGGAAGATCTTAGCCAGCGTGTCGGGGCTCAGCTGGAGCTTGTCCACGCCGGAGATGTTGAAGGACACCGTGATCGGGGCGGCGACCGTCGGCACGTAGAGGAACGAGCCGGCCGTCGGGCCGTCGCCGTCCTTGACGGTGCTGTCGGAGCCGGCGAAGTCGTTCAGGTTGGCCCCGAAGTCCTTCTTGCCCTGACCGGAGCCAACCGCGTTGTAGTTGACCGTGAGGTTCGGGGCTACGCCCTTGAACTCGGTGATGACTTCCTGGTAGTACGCGTCCGGGAAGCTGGCCCCAGACGCCTTCAGGTCGCCGGAAAGGTTGGCGTATTCACTGGCGCCGGCGCTGGCGTCAGTGCCGCCGGTGCCGGTGTCGCTGTCGTCATCACCGCCACCGCAGCCGGCAAGTGCGAGCGCGGCGATCGCGACGCCGACGAGGGCACGCCGCGAGAGCACGTTGCGGTTCACCTCAGGTAAGCCTCTCTGTTGGGTTGCGCACGGCCGTGAGCTGGCCGAACAAAGGCGACGCTAAGAGCGAGAGGTAGCCGGCTTCCACGGCGTGGATGAACGCGGAGTGAACACGTTTATCAGCGAAGATTGCGCGGTCCTGAGGGAGAGTTGTCTGTTCCGTGAACTCGGGAGCTTGTGCCGGAAATATCCGATATTGACGGGCAGTCGTTACCGCTACGCGACGTCACGTTGATGCGGTCGTGACCGAGTGAACAATGCGGCGGTAACTCACATCCGTGGACCAACGGGCGAAGCCGAGTCGGCTGTACAGCGCCACCGCCCGGGCGTTCGACTCGTCGACGTAGAGCATCGCCTGATCCAGCCCTCGGCCGCGCAGGTGGCGCAGGCCGACCACGGTCAGTGCCGAGCCGAGCCCGGTGCCGTGGGCGGCCGGGTCGACGCCCAGCACGTACACCTCGCCGATCGGCTCGTGCTGGTGGCCGCGGGCGCCGTGCACCTTGGTCCAGTGGAAGCCGAGCAGCCGCCCGTCCGCCTCGTCGACCGCCAGCAGGAAGCCCTCCGGGTCGAACCACGGCTCGGCCATGCGCACGCGCAGGTCGTGCAGGGTCCAGCGGCCCTGGTCGGGGTGGTCGGCGAAGGCCCGGGCGTTGAGCGCGACCCACGCCTCGTCGTCGGCGCCCGGCCGGAACGGCCGCACCGTCACGCCCTCCGGCAGGCGCGGCTCGTGCAGCGGGGCGAAGAGCGAGCGGCGCATCTGGAGGAGCACACGGGCGCGTACGAAGCCGAGGCCGAGCGCGAGCGCCCCGGCCGAGGGGTGGTCGCCGTGCGCCCACAGCCGCAGGCGTCCGCGCGGGTCTATCTCGTCGGTGACGTCCATCGCCGCTCGCACCAGGGCTCGCCCGAGCCCGCGCCGGCGGCGCAGCGGATGCACCACCAGCTCCGCGGCCGCCCCTTCGACCTGGTCGGTGGTGTCCAGGTGGGCATATCCGGCGAGCGCGCCGTCGGGGTCCCGCGCCAGCAGGTGTACGGCCGGAGCGTCGCCACCGTGCCGCAGGTGGAGCACGACGTGCTCGGAGAGCGGGTACGCCCCGTCGGTGTCGCCGGCCGCCTGGGCGAGTGCGAGCACCTCCCGCACCTCGTCCACGGTGAGCTGGTCGGTCCGGGCGGCGACGGGCTGTAGGGAGGTCACCAGGTCACGGTATAGCGCCCGGCGTCCGGTCTCATCGATCTTGCGGATGGGACCAGGCCGTGGCGGGGCGGTACTCAGATCTGGCCGAGCTTGAGCGGCCACTCCCGGCCGTGCATGCGGGGCGGGTCGATGCCCGGCGGCAGCGCGCTGAGCTGGAAGCGGCGTGCCAGGTTGGGCAGGATCGAGCGGAGCGCGGCGATCGTGCTCCGCCGGTCGCCGCCCGCGTCGTGCAGCAGCACGATCGCGCCGCGGGTCGTGCCCGAGTTCACCGTGCTGGCGATGCTCCCCGCGCTCGGTTTCCGCCAGTCCTGCGGGTCCACGGTCCAGTGCAGCGGCGTCATGCCGAGTTCACGGGAGACGGCGACGACCGGGGCGGTCCACGCGCCGCCCGGCTGGCGGTAGTACGACACCTTCGCACCGGGCACGGCGTCCTTGATCGCGTCGTTGGTGCGGTTGAGGTCGGAGCGGATGGCAGCCCGCGAGCGCACGCCCAGCCGTACGTTGTGCTCCCACGAGTGGTTGCACAGCGTGTGCCCCTCGCGGACGATCTGGCGTACCAGCCCCGGGAACGCCACCACGTTGATGCCGACCAGGCAGAACGTGGCCTTCACCCCGTATCGCCTGAGCAGTGCGAGGGCCTGCGGGGTCTGCGCCGGGTCGGGGCCGTCGTCGAAGGTGAGCGCCACCTCGGCCGTACCGGTGGTGCGCCGGCTCCCGAACGGCCCGCCCTTCTCCATGGGCAGCGGCGGGAGTCCCGGGCCGGCGAACGGCTGTACGGCCACCGGTGGCGCTGGTCGGGGCGCGGCCGCCACGGGCTGGGGCGCCCTGGTCGTGGGCTCGGCCGTCTGCGTCGCCCGCAGCTCGGCGGTGTCGGCGCCCAGATTGCGGCCGACCAGGTAGGCACTTGCCACGATCGCGGCGAGGATGCCCGCGACGATGACCACTGTACGAACGTTGGACAGGGCGGCACCGGTGCGCTCTTTGGCCTCACCGGCTTCGGTGGCCTCCTGGATAACAGGCACGACCCCGAGGATAAAACTGACTTAAGGATCTTAAAGTCAAAATCGCCCAACTCGTCTGCATAGGACGAAGCGCCACCCAGCCGGGGCTGGATGGCGCTTCGAGGTGAACTTTGGCGCTGAGAGGTCAGACGGGCAGCGGGGCCGGCTCGCTGTCGGGCAGCGGGCGGCTCGGCGGCACGACGAACTTGTAGCCGACCTGGCGGACCGTGCCGATCATCGACTCGTACTCCGAGCCGAGCTTGGCGCGCAGCCGCCGGACGTGCACGTCGACCGTGCGAGTGCCGCCGAAGTAGTCGTAGCCCCACACCTCGCGCAGTAGCTGGTCGCGGGTGAACACTCGACCCGGGTGCTGGGCCAGGAACTTCAGCAGCTCGAACTCCTTGTAGGTGAGATCGAGCGGGCGGCCCTTGAGCTTTGCAGCGTAGGTGTCGGGGTCGATGCTCAGCTCGCCGGCCCGGATCAGCCCACCGGCGCCAGAGGTGGCGTTGGTGAGCCGGCCGACCGCGAGGCGCAGGCGGGCCTCGACCTCGGCCGGACCCGCGCTGGCGAGGATGACGTCGTCGACGCCCCAGTCGGCGTTGAGCGCGATCAGGCCGGCCTCGGTGACCACGGCGACCAGCGGCACGCCCAGCCCGGTGGCGTGGAGCATGCGGCAGGTGGCGCGGGCCTCGGCGAGCTCGGAACGGGCATCCACCATGACCGCGTCGGGGCTCGGGCCGGACACGAGCGTGCGCACGTCGCGAGGTGCGGTGCGAACCGAGTGGGGGAGCAGGTCGAGCGCGGGGAGCACAGCGGATGGCTCACCGGCACGGGCTGTCACCAGCAACAGGATTTCCACTTGACCTCCGTCCTCGCGGCGCTGGGCCGCGCGGTGACCGGCGGTAATCCGGGCTACCGGCTTACCGGAGTGACTGCGCGTCGGTCCCGGCGTCGCTGACGGGCGGGGTGCTGTTGACTTCGGGATGAGCTTAACCGATTGTCAGCCGGAAACGCTCCCGTGCCCGTCCGTTCATTTGTGTGATCAACCATATATTCCACCGTGCCGGCGATGGTGGGGCCGGTTGACACGCGGGCGGCCACGAGCGCCCGCACGCCCTAGACGAGTGATGCGGGGAGGGGGCTGCGGAAACAGGCAAGGGCCTCCATGATCGA
>NZ_JBHLUH010000085.1:0-42053 GCF_042433955.1 Phytohabitans kaempferiae
AGCCTGATCGCCTTCGACCACTGAACCAGCCGATAACTCCCCGCATCACTCGTCTAGGTGGCTCCGCGGCCGGGCGGGCGCGGGCGGCGGCCCGGGACATCACGGTCGCGCCGCTGGTCAGGGCGCGTCGCCAGGGCGGCACGCCGTCGATCTCGACCTGCAAGGAGAAGCTGAGGAACGTGCGGATCAGCACGATCAGCCCGAGCACGACCACGCCCTCCAGCGTCGGCTTGATCGCGACCGTGCGGATGAGGTCGGCGGCGACCAGCACCTCCAGCCCCAGCAGCAGCGCGCCGCCGAACAGCTCGCGCATGGACCGGTAGGCCCGCCGCCCGCCGTTGGAGCGCCACAGCCGGAGCGCGACGGCGACCGACCACAGGAGCCCGACCACCAGCACCGCGACGCCGATGACCTCGAAGCCCCGGGCGACCCGCTCGATCAGGTCCGCGAACCCCACGGCCGCACGCTACCAATGAAACGGCCCGGGCTCCGCTACTCTGTGTCATCGCACGAGCACGTCGAGTCGCGAGGATTCCCGCATGCGCATCACACCCGTCGCCGGTCTGCTGACCGCCAGCGAGGCCACCCGCTGTGCCGTCGTCGTCGAGCAGAAAGGGGACGATCCGGTCGAGTACCGCGAACGGGTCATGGCCGGCCTGGTCCTCCACCGGGCCATCGCCCGCGGCGGCCGTTCCTGCGATTTCGTGGTCGTCGGCGGTGCCGGCGGCGACGCGCCGCCGGAGGCGATTCGGGAGTGGTGCGCGGGCAGCGAGGCGGAGCCGGTGATCTGCCACGAGTCGCGCAACACGCGGGACAAGGCCGAGTCGATCGCGCGCTTCGCCACCGAGTGGCGCACCACCGCGGTCATCCAGGTCACCGCGCTGTACCACTCGCTGCGCGCCTACCTGACCACCACCGCGGCGCTGCGCGACACCGGCGCCGCCGTGCCGGTGCTCAACTACGTCAGCGACGCCGACGACGTGGCGAGCATCCACGCCTGCGTACTCGACGAGATGTTCCTGGCGAAGGAGCTCGACGACCGGCTGGGCTTCGTGCTCGAGCCGGACGCGTACGACGCCTATCGGCGCGCGACCCGGGAGATGCGGGCCACCGCCGGGCACCGCACCTACCTGGCCCGACGGCACGGAGAGGCGCGGCGGCTGGTCGCGTACTCCGAGATCGGCAAGGGTCATCTGGTCACCGACCTGCCCACCAAGGAGATCCTGAACAGCTACCTTCCGTGGACCATCGGGCGGTAGCCCGCGCGCGACGCGTCGAACATCGCCGTCCCCTTGGCGTTTCCGCAGATCGGCGCGCTTGATAGCTTGATGTCGTGCGGGCGAGGTATCGAGAGAGCGTGCGGTGACGACCCGTTCGGCCCGGTCGCTACCGCCGCTCGGCTGGATCTTCCTGGCGGTTCTGTACGTGGCGACGGTCTACGTGACGATCGTTACCCGGGTCCAGTGGGGCCCGGACACGGCGTTCCACCTGGCCTGGATCTTCCGGCTGCTGGGCGACACCGAGCCGGAGGCGGTGCGGCGCACGGTCGAGTTCCTCGCCGACAAGGACGGCATCGAGTGCGCCACCTCGAGCCTGCCGTGGTGCCATGCGGAAAACTACCGGATGTACTTCGCCGGCGACTACGCCGCGACCGTGGGCCCGCGGGTGATGACCCGGCTGCTCGCGGCGCCGTTCGTGGCGGTCTTCGGGCCGTGGTCGATGGTGGCGCTCTCCGTCGTCGCGTACGCGGCCGGCGTCGCCTGCCTCGCCGTCCTCGCGACCCGGATGTTCGGGGCGCGGTGGGGGCTGCTGGCCGGCACGCTCGCGATCACCCCGTGGCTCGCCGCCAACTGGGCGGTGCACGCCAACACCGAGGCGCTCGCGATGGCGTTCACCACCGCCGCGCTGCTCGCGCTGCCGCTGCGCCGGCGCACCACCTGGCGCGACGTGGTGTGGTTCGTGGTGCTGCTCGGGCTGGGGCTCTTCACCCGGCAGTTCGCGATCTCGGTCACCGCCGGCACCGCCCTCGCCTGGCTGCTCGTCGCCGTCCGCGACCGGCGGCTGAAAAACGCCTGGGCGCCGTTCGCCCTCGCTGGCGTGCTCGCCAGCGGCGTGATCGTCTGGGCGCAGGGGCAGATGACCGCCTCGTACGCGGGCAGCTTCTCCACGCTCGCCACCTACGAGACGAACACCGGCACGCACGGGCTCGCCGAGGTGGCCGCGTCGGTGCCGGCGACCGCGGGGCGCATCCTGGCCGGCGACTGGAACCACGTCCGCACCGACCTGGTCCTCACCACCGTGCTGCTGACCGTGCTCGTGAGCCTGGTGTGGCGCTTCCGCAGCGAGCTCTCCGCGCTGGTGGTGGGCATGGTCGCCACCACCCTCGCGCTCAACCTGATCGTCAACGACGACTCGATCTTCCGGTACCACACGCCGAACTACCCGACGTACCTGCTCGCCGCGTTGGCCCTCGTCGCCGACCTCGCGGCCGGCCGCCGCCCGGCGCTCGCCACCGAGTCGCCCTCCGCCGGCCCGCCGCCCCCGGCGCCGTCCCGCGTGCCGCCCGCCGCGTGGGTCGCGCTCGCCGCCGCGTACCTGCTGCTGGCCCTCGTGATCCGCGACGTCAACGTGCGCAAGGCGTCGGTCGGCAGCGGCCCCGCGCTGCCCGAGCCGACGGTGGCGACCTGGCCCGACAGCCTCACGCCGATCCTCGGGTACGGCGCCGCGATCGCGCTCGTCGCCTGGCTGGGCAGCCGCCTCTGGGGGCGCTGGGGCCTGGTCGGCGCCGCGCTCATGTTCGTGCCGACGGTGATGGTGCCGCTGGCCCGGCCGGAGTTCCTCGAGCCGTACGCCGCGCTGGCCGTCGCCGCCGGGCTCTGCGCGCTGCCGTGGCACGGCCGGGCGCCGCGCGGCGGGGCGTGGGGCTTCGCCGCGGGCGTACTGCTCGCCACGGCGATGGACCCGTTCGCCGGCGTGGTCGTCGCGGGCGCGGTCGCGGTCTGGGCGACCCGGGTCGACCGGGACGGGCCGCGCAACGCCTGGGCGCCCTACCCGCTCGCCGCGCTCGTCGCCGTCGCCGTCGCGCTGGGCACGCGCCTGGCCGCCGGCCGCGACATCGTCGGCACCGCCGCCGGCGACCCGGCGGTGACCGTCGGCTGGATACCGGTCGGCTCCGACTTCATGCTGGTCGCCATCGTGGCGCTGGTCGCCGTGGTCGGCGTACGGGCCTGGCGGGACGAGCCCGCCGTGCCGTTCGCGGCCGGCGCGGTCGCCGCCGCGCTGGTGCTCTCCGCGACCGTCGACGAGGTGGTCGGGCTGCGCCCGCTGACCGCGCTGATGCCGGTGCTCGCGCTGGCCGGGGCCGCCGCGGTGGCTCGCCCGCTCGTCCGCCGCCGGGCCGCCGCCGAGCAGGTGCCGCGGCCCGAGCCGCAGCCGACCGGCTCGGCTTGACTCCGAGTCCGCTCGAAGTCCTACGCTCGTGATCATGCGTTACCGCGTACTCGGGGGAACCGGTATCCAGGTCAGCGTCCACTGCCTGGGCACGATGATGTTCGGCGCGGTCGGCAACCCCGACCACGACGACTGCGCGCGGATCGTCCACGCCGCGCTCGACCAGGGGATCAACTTCGTGGACACCGCGGACATGTACTCCGCGGGCGAGTCCGAGGAGATCGTCGGCAAGGCGCTGCGAGGGCGGCGCGACGACGTCGTGCTCGCCACGAAGGTGCACTTCCCGATGGGCGAGGGGCCCAACCGGGGCGGCAACTCGCGGCGCTGGATCGTGCGTGAGGTGGAGGAGAGCCTGCGCCGCCTCGGCACCGACTGGATCGACCTGTACCAGATCCACCGCCCCGACCACACCACCGACGTCGAGGAGACGCTGAGCGCGCTCACCGACCTGGTCCGGGCCGGGAAGATCCGGGCGTTCGGCTGCTCCACCTTCCCGGCGGAGGAGATCGTCGAGGCGCACCAGGTGGCCGAGCGGCGCGGGCTGGGCCGCTTCCGCACCGAGCAGCCGCCGTACTCGATCCTGGCCCGGGGCGTGGAGTCGGCCGTGCTGCCGGTCGCCCGGCGGTACGGCATGGGCGTGCTGACCTGGAGCCCGCTCGCCTCCGGCTTCCTCTCCGGCAAGATCCGCAAGGACCGGCCGGTCGACCTGACCACCGGCCGGGCGCGCCTCAACCCCCTGCGCTTCGACCCCGCCATCGCGGAGAACGTCGCCAAGCTCGACGCGGTCGAGCGGCTCGTCGCGCTCGCCGACGAGCTCGGCCACACGCTGCCGCAGCTCGCGGTCGCGTTCGCCGCCGCGCATCCCGCGGTCACCTCGGTGATCATCGGGCCGCGCACGATGGAGCAGCTCGACGGGCTCATCGAGGGCGCGGCGCTCGCGCTCGACGACGCGGCCCTCGACCGGATCGACGAGATCGTGCCGCCGGGCACCGACATGTACCACCCGGACGGCGCGTGGCGCAGTCCGTACCTCGCCGACCCGGCCCAGCGCCGCCGCCCGCTCGGCGACCGCGCCGCCGCCTGACCGCCGCCGCCTGTCCGCTGTGCACTGTCCAGGTTGGACGGCGCTCGACCGGCCGGCGGGGGTTGACCGGGCCCGCCGCGGGGTACGAGGTGGGGGAGGAAAGGAGGCGGACATGCAACCGTTCATCCCCTGGGCCTGGCGTGACCCGGCCATGCTGCTGGGCCGCGACCGGCTCCCCGAGGAGGGGCGCGGCGAGAGCATCCAGGCCGACGAGGAGGCGGGCGCGAGCCTGGCCGGCTTCCACGTCGAGGCGACCGACGGCGGGATCGGCTCGATCGACGAGGCCACCCACGAGGTCGGCGAGGCGTACCTGGTCGTGGACACCGGTCCGTGGATCTTCGGCCGCAAGGTGCTGCTCCCGGCCGGCACGGTGCAGAACGTCGACCACACCGAGCGCAAGGTCTACGTCGACCGCACGAAGGACCAGATCAAGAACTCTCCCGAGTACGACAAGGAGACGTTCGGCACGCCCGAGTACCGGGAGCGGGTCGGCACCTACTACACCGACAGCTACCGCGTCCCGCCGCCGCCCCTGTGAGCCACACAATCGGGTGTTTTCGGATGACTCGGGCGGTAACCGGCTGATCTGATCAGGGGGTCCGGACCTTCGAGAAAGGCTGGCCCCCCCGTGACCCAACCCTTCCGGCTGCCCGATTTCTACGCGCCCCACCCGGCCCGGCTCAACCCCCACCTCGAACAGGCCCGCGCCCACTCCAAGGCGTGGGCCCGCGAGATGGTGATGATCGAGGGCTCGGGGATCTGGGACGAGTCGGACTTCGACCAGCACGACTACGCGCTGCTGTGCGCGTACACGCATCCGGACGCCGGCGCCGCCGACCTGGACCTGGTGACCGACTGGTACGTGTGGGTCTTCTTCTTCGACGACCACTTCCTGGAGGTCTACAAGAAGACGCGGAACATCCCGGGCGCCAGGGCCTACCTGGAACGGCTGCGCGCGTTCATGCCGGTGCGCTCGCCGGACGGGATGCCGGAGCCGACGAACGCGGTCGAGGCGGGCCTGGCCGACCTGTGGCGGCGCACGGTGCCGGCGCGGTCGGAGGCGTGGCGGGAGCGGTTCGCGGAGAGCACGCGGGCGTTGCTGGAGGAGTCGCTGTGGGAGCTGTCCAACATCAGCGAGGCGCGCGTTCCCAACCCCGTGGAGTACGTGGAGATGCGCCGCAAGGTCGGCGGCGCGCCGTGGTCGGCCGACCTGGTGGAGCACGCGGTGCACGCCGAGGTGCCGGCCGTGATCGCGGCGAGCCGGCCCATGCGGGTGCTCAAGGACGCCTTCTCCGACGGCGTCCACCTGCGCAACGACATCTTCTCGTACCAGCGGGAGACCGAGTCCGAGGGCGAGCTCAACAACGGCGTCCTGGTGATGGAACGGTTTCTCGGCTGCGACCCGCAGCGTGCCGCGGACACGGTGAACGACCTGCTCACCTCGCGGCTCCAGCAGTTCGAGAACACGGCGCTGACCGAGGTGCCGCCGCTGCTGGCCGAGCACGGCCTCGACCCGGCCCAGTGCGCCGACGTGCTGCGGTACGTCAAGGGGCTCCAGGACTGGCAGGCCGGCGGGCACGAGTGGCACCTGCGCTCCAGCCGGTACATGAACAAGGGCGCTCCGGTCCACTTCGGACCGACCGGCTTCGGCACCGGCGCGGCGCGGCTGGCCCGGTCCCGCGCGTACACGCCGTACGCGCCGGTGGGGCACCTGCGCGTGCCGGAGACGTACCTGCCGTTCGAGGTGGGGACCAGCCCGCACCTGGACCGCGCCCGCGAGGCCACGGTGGCGTGGTGCCGGCAGATGCGGATGATCGACGCCCCGCCCGGAGTGCCCGGGGCCGGCCTGTGGGACGAGCGGAAGCTGCGCGGCTTCGACTTCGCGCTCTGCTCGGCCGGCCTCGACCCGGACGCCACGCCCGAGGAGCTGGACCGGTCGGCGCAGTGGCTGGCCTGGGGCACGTACGGCGACGACTACTTCCCGCTGGTCTTCAACACCAGCCGGGACGTGGTCGGGGCGCGGCTGTTCCACGAACGGCTGCGGCAGTTCATGCCGGAGGAGGGCCCGGTCACCGCGGCGCCGTCCACGCCCGTGGAGAGCGGGCTGGCCGACCTGTGGACCCGTACGACCGCCGGCCTGGCGCTGGCGGGGCGCCGGCAGCTGCGCGCCGCGATCGAGAGCATGACCGAAAGCTGGCTGTGGGAGCTGGCCAACCACGTCCAGCACCGCATCCCGGACCCGGTCGACTACGTGGAGATGCGCCGCCGCACCTTCGGCTCGGAGCTGACGATGAGCCTGGCCCGGCTCGGGCACGGCCGGCTGCTGCCGCCGGAGGTCTGGCGGACCCGGCCGATCCGCGGCCTGGAGAACTCGGCGATGGACTTCGCCTGCCTCGTCAACGACCTCTACTCGTACCAGAAGGAGGTCGAGTTCGAGGGGGAGACGCACAACGGGGTGCTGGTCGTCCAGCACTTCCTCGACTGCGACCCGGACACGGCGGCGGCGGTGACCAACGACCTGATGACCGCGCGGGTACGCCAGTTCGAGCGGACCGCGGCGACCGAGCTGCCGGTGCTGTACGAGGACTTCGGGCTGGACGGGCCGGCGCGGGCGGCGTTGGAGGCGTACGTCCAGGAGCTGCGCGACTGGATGGCCGGCGTGCTGCGGTGGCACCGGCTGACCCGCCGCTACGACGAGGCGGAGCTGCGGCGGGGCGGGCCGGGCCCCGGTGGCGGCTTCGCGGGTCCGCTCGCCGCGGGCGGACTCCCGCCGGTACTCGGTGGCCCGTGGTCCGTGCCCGGCGGTCGCCCGCCCGCCACGGTGGCCGCGCCGGGCGGAGCCGGGGTCACCGTCCCGCGGGGACCGACCGGCCTGGGCACCTCGGCGGCGCGGCTGTTCGTCCGGCCGGCCAGCCGGGTCTGAGCCGGGCGCGTACGCGACGGGGCCCCGCCGCGTGTGCGGCGGGGCCCCGTGGCGCGGAACCCTCAGCTGGCGGTGCAGGTGGGGGTCGGGTTGGTGTTGGCGCCGTTCCAGGAGCCGATGAAGCCGAACGTCGTGCTCGCGCCGGCGCCCAGGCTGCCGTTGTAGGCGACGTTGCGGGCGGTGACGGCGGAGCCGCTGGAGGTGATGTTCGCGTTCCAGGACTGGTTGACGGTCTGGCCGGAGCCGAACGTCCAGTTGACGGTCCAGCCGCTGATCGCGGAGCCGCCGGCGGTGACCCGCACCTCGCCCTGGAAGCCGCCCGGCCACTGGCCGATCACCGAGTACGTCACGGCGCAGGTGCGCCCGCCCGGCGGGGGCGTGGTCGGCTGCGTCGTGGGCGGGGTGGTGGGCGGCGTGGTCGGTGGCGTCGTCGGTGGGCGGGTGGTGGGGCTGCTGGTCGGCGGGGTGGTCGGGTTGCCGCCGAACCAGCTGAGCTCCCGCGAGGTCTGCCGGATGCCGTTGGCGCCGTTGAAGATGCGCTGGCCCCACGAGGTGAGCTGGGCGGGGTTGAAGTTGGTGACCATGTCGAGGTACTCGACGCCGCCGCCGTTGCCGCTCCACGACCAGCCGATGTACCCGATGCCGTTGGTCTGCGTGTACGACATGATCGTGTCCTCGTCGGGGTTGCCGTCCGAGTGGTTGTGGCCGAACTCGCCGACCACGATCGGCAGGCCCGCCGTGCGGAAGCGGCCCAGGTAGTCCTGGATCTCCGCGGCGGTGTCGAAGACGCCGTACATGTGGATCGAGAAGACGGTGTTGCGCTGCGGGTCGGAGTTGAAGACCGCCTGCGCGTTGTCCCGCATGATGAAGCGCCAGTCCTGGCCCCACATGGGCGCGTCCACCATGATCAGGTGCTCGAAGCCGGCGTTGCGCAGCCGGCCGATCGCGTTGGACGTGGCGGTGGGCCAGGTGGCCGAGACGCTCTCGTTGTTGCCGAACGGCTCGTTGCCGATGTTGATGACGATGAAGTTCTCGGTGCCGGCGAGCACGCTGCGCTGGCCGATCCAGTAGCTGGCCGCCTGGTCGAGCGTGGCGGCCGCGCCCTCCTCGCCGTAGCCGGTGGTGTCGTGCACCTCGAGCACGCAGAGCAGGCGGTTGGTGCGGCACAGGTTGACGACGGTGGCGAGGTCGTTGCTCGGGCCCCACCGCTGGCCGCTGCCGAGCACCACGCGCACGGTGTTGGCGCCGAGCGCCTTGATGTTGGCGAACGAGCTGGTCTGGCCGGTGTACCAGACGTGCGGGTGGCTGACCCCGCGCATCACCACGTTGGTGCCGTTGGCCTCGACGATGCGGCCGTTGTTGACCCGCAGGCCCACGGCGGCGTCGGCCGGCTTGACGAAGAAGATGACCGAGGCGACGAGGGCGAGTGCCGCCGCGCCGACGATCGCGATCTTTCTTTTCATGGATCACCTCGAAAAGGAGCCCGAAGGGGACGGCGAACCTTCCCGGAGGGTCGCGGCGCGCCAGCGCCACGCCGATCCGGCTGCGAAAGGTCCGGTGGAGGGGCTGTGCCCAAAGCCCCACGACGACCACCCGGCTCCCGGGGGACCGCATCAGCGTAGATGAATGCCCCATTCAAATCAACCGGTTAAGTTGCGCCCGGCCACGAGGTCAGACCCAACGTCCTAGGACGCTCTACGGGGTGTGCCGCACACCTCCCGAAGGTGAGGTGGATATAGTTCAACCGCTGCAAGGGGGGAGCGGAGGGAGGCTCGGTGTCGTACGGGGGCGCCCATACTTCCCGGGTCCTCACGGTTCCCAACGCGATCAGCTTCGTGCGCCTGCTCGGCGTGCCCCTGTTCCTCTATCTTCTGTTGGGGCCGGAGGCCGACGTGGCCGCGGTCGTGGTCCTCGCGGTGGGGGGCACCACCGACTGGGTCGACGGATACGTCGCCCGCCGTCTCGGCCAGGTGAGCCGCCTCGGCGAGCTGCTCGACCCCGCCGTCGACCGCCTCTACATCCTGGCCACGCTGGTCGCCTTCACGGTGCGCGAGGTGGTGCCGTGGCAGTTCACCGCCGCGCTGCTGGCCCGCGAGGCGGTGCTGGTCGCGAGCCTGGCGGTGCTGCGCCGGCACGGGTACGGTCCGCCGCCGGTGCACTACGTCGGCAAGACCGCCACCTTCATCATCCTGGCGGCGTTCCCGGTGCTGCTGCTCGCGCACGCGTCGGAGGGGGCGGCCGGCGTGGCGTTCCCGATCGGCTGGGGGCTGGCCTGGTGGGGGCTGGTCCTCTACTGGGTCGCCGCGGCGTTGTACGTGGTGCAGACCGTCAAGCTGGTGCGTGCCCAGGCGGGCGAGCGGTGACCGACAAAAGCGACAAGGGCCGCGAGTACGCGCCGGACTTCCTCACCGAGCTGTTCCGCAACCCGCTCGACGAGGGATACTCCGACGCGGCCCGGCGCAAGGCGATCGCCGGCGAGCCGACCGGCTGGCGGGCCGCCGCGGTGCGCCTGGTGAGCGCGCTCACGCTGGTCGCGGTCGGCTTCCTGCTGGTGGTGGCCTACCGGCAGACGGTCGCTGACGAGCCCTCCCGCAGCCAGGCGCGGGCCGGGCTGGTCGGCCAGATCGAGCAGCGCCAGGCGGCCACCGACGAGCTCCAGCGCGAGGCCGACGCGCTCCGCGCCGAGGTGACCCGGCAGCGTGACGCGGCGCTCGACGACCGCGACGCGGCCCGGCTGCGCGACCAGGAGGCGGCCGCCGGGCTGGCCCGGGTGAGCGGCGACGGCGTCGAGGTGCGGCTGGACGACGCGCCGGACGCGGTCGACGCGGTCACCGGCGCCGGCAAGCCCGACCTCGGCCGGGTCCTCGACCGCGACCTGCAGGACGTGGCCAACGCGCTGTGGAGCGCCGGCGCCGAGGCGATCGCCGTCAACGACCAGCGGCTGACCGCCACGTCGACGATCCGTGCGGCAGGTTCGGCTATCCTGGTCGACTTCCGGCCGGTCACCCGCCCGTACGTGGTGCGCGCGATCGGCCCCGGCGACATGGCGGACGACTTCAAGGCCAGTGCCACCGCGCGGCTGTTCCGGGCGCTGGTGGAGGACGAGGGGATGTCGTTCTCGGTGCGCGAGGTCGACGACCTCACGCTCCCGGCGGCGTCCGATCCGCAGCTGCGCTTCGCGACGCCGTCACCGACCGCCACGCCCACCCCTCGCACCACGGAAGGCGGAGGATGAAGCACCCCACGAAGACGGTCCGCTTCGCTCGACGTTTCCCCGGAGGGCCCGCATGATCGCGGTGATAGCCCTGGCGGTCGGCGTCGTGCTCGGCGTGCTGCTCGACCCGACCGTGCCGGCGGCGCTCCAGCCGTACCTGCCGATCGCGGTGGTGGCCGCGCTCGACGCGGTGTTCGGCGGTGTGCGCGCCCGGCTCGACGGGATCTTCGACGACAAGCAGTTCGTGATCTCCTTCATCTCGAACGTGCTGGTCGCCGCGCTCATCGTCTACCTCGGCGACCAGCTCGGCGTGGGCGGGCAGCTCTCCACCGGCGTGGTGGTCGTGCTCGGGGTGCGGATCTTCGGCAACGTCGCGGCGATCCGCCGGCGGCTCTTCAAGGCGTGACGGGCATGAGGGGGCACACGATCTGGTACGCCGCGCGTCCGGCCGAGGTCAGGTGGGGACGGGCGTGAGCGACGAGCACAAGCCATCCGGTACCGGCTGGCCGGCACCGGAGCCGGGCGGCGAGCCGGAGCCGCGGGAGGCCGCCGAGCCGGCCGCCGAAGGTGAGGCGCGGCGGCCGGAGGCGCCGCCGCCCGCGTCCCGGGTCGCGCCCGAGCCGGACGCCGAGCCCGAGTCGCCGGAGGCGGCCAGGGACACGGCGCCCGTACCCGATGAGGAGCGCGCGGAGGAGGCGCGGCCGGCGGCGGCCAGGCGGTCGGTGACCTCGGCCGGTGTGGTCATCGCGGTGCTGCTGGCGCTGCTCGGCTTCACGCTGGTGGTGCAGCTCAAGAGCAACTCGGCCGACCAGGGGCTGGCGTCGGCGCGGCAGGACGACCTGGTGCGCATCCTCTTCGACCTGGAGTCGCGGGAGGAGCGGCTGCGCGACGAGATCGCCGACCTGGAAGACAGCCAGCGGCAGCTCAGCTCGGGCGCGGCGGGCCGCCAGGCGGCGCTCGACGAGGCCACGCGGCGCGCCGACGAGCTGGGCGTGCTGGCCGGGACGCTGCCGGCGCGGGGGCCGGGGCTGACGGTCGAGTTCCGGCAGGGCTCGGAGCGGCTGAAGGCGTCGGCGATCCTCGACGCGGTGCAGGAGCTGCGCGGCGCGGGCGCGGAGGCGATGCAGATCGCCGGGGCCGACGGCACCGCGGTGCGGATCGTGGCCTCCACCTGGTTTCTCGACCAGGAGGGCGGCGTGGGCGTGGACGGGCGGAGGCTCTCCGCGCCGTACACGATCACGGTGATCGGCGAGCCCCGGACCATGGAGACCGCGCTGAAGATTCCCGGCGGGGTGGTGGAGTCGGTGGGGAACGACAACGGTACGGTGATCGTGCAGGAGCACGAGGTGGTCGACGTGTCGGCGCTTCGCGCTCCCACCAGCCTGCAGCACGCGCGTCCCACCTCCTGATGTGAAGGATCGTCTGTGATTCCCGAGGATCTGCGTTACACGGCCGAGCACGAGTGGGTGGCCGCTGCGGGTGGCGGGCCGGTGCGGGTGGGCATCACCCATTTCGCCCAGGACGCGCTCGGTGACATCGTCTACGTGCAGCTGCCCGAGCCGGGCGCGGCGGTGGCGGCGGGCGAGGCGTTCGGCGAGGTGGAGTCGACCAAGAGCGTGTCGGAGATCTACGCGCCGCTGGCGGGCACCGTGGTCGCCCGAAACGACAAGCTGGCCGAGGAGCCCGAGGTCATCAACACCGACCCGTACGGCGAGGGATGGCTGGTCGAGATCGAGCCGGCCGATCCGGCGGCTGTCGAAGGGCTGTTGACCGCCTCGGCGTACCGTGAACTGACGGCGAGCTGACCTCGCGCGGCATCTGCCCGCGCGTCCGGTTGACCCTGTATTTCGGCGCTGGCTAGGCTCGCCCAGTCGAGCCAGACCCGTGCTCAGCGCTGCCCGAATGAGATCCGTGAGGTGGTCAGATGACTCGCCCAGACGACGAGTTTCCCCCACTCGACGTCACGTCCACGCTCAACCTCGGCTCGCTCGACGAGGTGCTCGAGGGGCCTGACACGGACGTGGTGCCGAGCCGCATGTCAGGCTCGCTGCCGCCCGGCATGGCGTTGCTCGTCGTACGGCGGGGGCCCAACGCGGGCGCGCGGTTCCTGCTCGACCACGACGTGACGACCAGTGGCCGCCATCCGGACAGCGACATCTTCCTCGACGACGTGACGGTTTCCCGGCGGCACGCGGAGTTCCATCGCGACGGCGGCACGTTCACGGTGCGTGACGTGGGGAGCCTCAACGGCACGTACGTCAACCGCGAGCGGGTCGAGGCGGCCACGCTCAGCAACGGCGACGAGGTGCAGATCGGCAAGTTCCGCCTCGTCTTCATCGCCGGCCCCCGGCCGGACGACGCCCGATGACCGCGCCCGGTGGCGCCACGCACGAGCACCAGGGGGCTGGGTAGAGGGTGACGGCGGAGCGGGCCGAGGCGGGAGCGCCGCCGCCAGCGCTGATGAGCATTGGCGAGGTGCTCGCCGAACTGCGCGCGGAGTTTCCCGACACCACCATCTCCAAGCTGCGCTTTCTCGAGGCGGAGGGGCTCGTCGAGCCGCGGCGGACCCCGGCCGGCTACCGCAAGTACAGCTGGGACGACATCGCCCGGCTGCGCTTCGTGCTGAGCGCGCAGCGCGACCAGTACCTCCCGCTGCGGGTGATCCGTGAGCAGCTCGCCTCGCGCGACGCGGCCCCGGTGCGCCTGGTGGCGGTCGGCTCCGCGCCCGAGGGTGACTCGCGGCTGACCCGCGACGAGCTGGTCGCCCGTTCGGGGCTGGACGTGACGACGCTCGGCGAGGTGGAGCGGCTGGGGCTGCTCGCGCCGATCGCCCCCGGGCGGTACGACGCCGACGCGCTCGCCGTCGCCACCGCGGTGGCCGGGCTGGCCGCGTTCGGGCTGGAGCCCCGGCACCTGCGCGCGTACCGGGCCGCGGCCGACCGCGAGGTGGGGCTTTTCACCCAGCTGCTGGCCCCGCTGGCGCGGCAGAACGACCCGGCGGCCCGGGCCCGCGCCGACCAGACCGCGGCTGACCTGGCGCGCCTCTCGCAGCAGTTGCACGCGGCGCTGGTACGCGCGGGGCTGCGCGATGCGCTGGGGCGCTGAGGCGGCCGTGTCAACGGCTCGGTGGCGTTGACACAAACCGCAGGGGACGGGCCACCGGCGGTCCGTGTACCGTGACGGTGAGGCGGGAAGACACAACCACACGGAGGCGGCGGTGCGCGAGCTGAGCGTGGTCGGGGTGCGGGTGGAGCTGCCCAGCAACCAGCCGATCGTGCTGCTCAGAGAGGTCGAGGGCGACCGTTACCTGCCGATCTGGATCGGTGCGGTCGAGGCCACCGCGATCGCGTACGAGCAGCAGGGCGTCAAACCGGCCCGGCCACTCACCCACGACCTGCTGCGCGACATCCTGGCGGCCCTGAAGGCCCCGTTGCGCGCGGTCGAGATCACCGAGCTGAAGGAAAACGTGTTCTACGCCGACCTGCTGATCGGCGACGGGCTGCGGGTCTCGGCCCGGCCGAGCGACTCGATCGCGCTGGCGCTGCGTGTCGGCGCCCCGATCCGCTGCGCCGAGCAGGTGCTGAGCGAGGCCGGGATCGTGATCCCGGACGAGCAGGAAGACGAGGTGGAGAAGTTCCGGGAGTTCCTGGAGCAGGTGCGCCCGGAGGACTTCGCCGGCTAGGGGTGAACCATCCCTCGGGCGCGGCGTGTCGGGCCAAACCTTCCCCGGCAACCCTCCACATGCGCTATAGGGTTGGCCCGGCGGCCGGCGCGGGCCTTCTTTGCGAGCGCCAGCCGGCACAGCCCCGTTGGGAGGTTGCCACATGGATGAGGGTTCCTCCTCAGTAGCCGCCGTGGGCGGCGAAGAGGTCGACACCGTCGGATATCGCGGTGTGACCGCCTGCCACGCGGTCGGGATCAGCTACCGACAGCTGGACTACTGGGCGCGCACGGCGCTGGTGGTGCCGAGCATCCGGGACGCCTCGGGCTCGGGCACGCAGCGGCTGTACTCGTTTCGCGACCTGGTCGTGCTCAAGGTGGTCAAGCGGCTGCTCGACGCCGGCGTCTCCCTGCAGAACATCCGGAAGGCGATCGAGACCCTCCGCTCGCGCGGTGTCGACGACCTGGCCGGCATCACGCTGATCTCCGACGGCACGACGGTTTACGAGTGCCGTTCGCCGGAGGAGGTCGTCGACCTGCTCCAGGGTGGCCAGGGCGTGTTCGGCATCGCCATCGGCGGCGCCTTCAAGGAGATCCAGGGCTCGCTGTCGCACCTGCCGGCGGAGCCGGCCGCGGGCGCGCCGGTGACGACCGAGGTGGCCGCCGCCGACGCCGACGACACCGACGCGATGGTGGGCGACGAGCTGGCCGCCCGGCGGGCGCGCCGCCGGGCGGGCTGAGGCTCCCCCGGTCACCGGTCCTCTCCGGGCGGATCGCCCGGAGGCCGTGGGTCGGCGGGCTGGGCGGCGCGCAGGGCGCCGAGCGCGAGGCCGAGCTGGAAGCGGTTGTCCACACCGAGGCGGTCCATCAGCCCGCGCAGGATGTAGGAGACCGAGCGGGCGCTGATGCGCAGCTCGCGGGCCGCGCTGGCGTCGGTGTGCCCGCGGGCGAGCAGCTCGATGAGGGCGCGTTCGCGTGGTTCGAGCGCGATGTCGTGCAAGGCGTACTCCTGACCTTCCTTGTGCGGCGCCCATGCAACCAGCCCGCGCCGGACCCGGCGGTCGCCGTGATCCCTTCGTGACCGGACCTTGCGAGATCGCGCAACGTCCCTCGGCCGCCCAGGTGGTGGATCTTGTGGGGGACCAGGACATCCGGGCGAAACACGCGTCCTGGTAGGTTTGACCTCGCCGGTACCACCCGCGCGGGAGAGACCGCCAGCATCGACTGGCGGCGCCGAAGGGGCAAATCCTCCCCGGAACCTCTCAGGCAAAAGGACCGCGAGGGCAGGCGACTCTGGAGCGCTGGCGCGACAGAGGGGGAGGTTGCTGAGCCGACCTTCCAGGAGCCGCCCATGAGTTTCGCCGCCCGCCACATCGGACCCTCCGGCGCCGAGCAGCGCCGCATGCTGGAGACCGTCGGATACGGCTCGCTCGACGAGCTGATGGACGCCGCGATACCCGAGGTGATCCGCTGGCACGAGGGGCTCGACCTGCCGCCGGCCGCCACCGAGGAGGAGGCGCTCGCCGAGCTGCGCGCGCTCGCCTCGCGCAACACCGTGGCGGTCTCGATGATCGGCCTCGGCTACCACGGCACACACACGCCGGCGGTGATCCGCCGCAACGTGCTGGAGAACCCGGCCTGGTACACCGCGTACACGCCGTACCAGCCGGAGATCAGCCAGGGGCGGCTGGAGGCGCTGCTCAACTTCCAGACCATGGTGGCCGACCTCACCGGCCTCACCACCGCCAACGCCTCCATGCTCGACGAGGCGACCGCCGCGGCCGAGGCGATGACCCTCGCCCGCCGCGCGAGCAAGAGCACCAGCATGGTGTACGTGGTGGACGCCGACGCGCTGCCGCAGACGCTTTCGGTCATCCGCACGCGGGCCGAGCCGCTCGGCATCACGGTGCGGGTGGTCGACCTGGCCTCCGAGCCGCTGCCCGGCGAGTTCTTCGGGCTGCACCTCCAGTACCCCGGCGCGTCCGGCGTGGTGCGCGACCACGCCGCGCTGGTCGAGGCGGCGCACGGGGTCGGCGCGCTGGTCACCGTCGCCGCCGACCTGCTGGCGCTCACGCTGCTGCGCCCGCCGGGGGAGATCGGCGCCGACATCGCGGCCGGCACCACGCAGCGGTTCGGCGTACCGATGGGGTTCGGCGGCCCGCACGCCGGCTACCTCGTGGTCCGCGCGGGGCTGGAGCGGATGCTGCCCGGCCGCCTGGTGGGCGTCTCCCGCGACGCGGACGGCGCGCCGGCGTACCGGCTGGCGTTGCAGACCCGCGAGCAGCACATCCGCCGGGAGAAGGCGACCAGCAACATCTGCACCGCCCAGGTGCTGCTCGCCGTGATGGCCGGCATGTACGCCGTCTACCACGGCCCGGCCGGGCTGCGCGCGATCGCGTCCCGGGTCGCCGACCGAGCGGCGACGCTCGCGGCGGGGCTGCGGGCTGGCGGGGTGCCGCTGGTCAGCGACGACTTCTTCGACACGGTGACCGCGGTGGTGCCGGGGCGGGCCGCCGAGGTCGTCGAGGCCGCCGCGGCGCGCGGGGTCAACCTGCGGCTCGCCTCGCCCGACGCGGTGGGGATCGCCTGCGACGAGACGACCACGCCCGCGCACCTGGCCGAGGTGTGGGCCGCCTTCGGGGTCGCCCCGGTCGAGCCGGTCACCGCGTCGGTGCCGCTGGCGCGCGCGTCCGAGTACCTCACGCATCCGGTCTTCCACAGCCACCACTCCGAGACGGCCATGCTGCGCTACCTGCGGCGCCTCGCCGACAAGGACTACGCGCTCGACCGCGGCATGATCCCGCTCGGCTCCTGCACGATGAAGCTCAACGCCACCACCGAGATGGAGCCGGTCACCTGGCCGGAGTTCGCCGACGTGCACCCGTTCGCGCCGGCGTCGCAGGCGGCCGGCTACCGGGAGCTGATCGGCCAGTTGGAGGGGTGGCTCGCCGAGGTCACCGGGTACGACGCGGTGAGCGTGCAGCCCAACGCCGGCTCCCAGGGCGAGCTGGCCGGGCTGCTGGCGATCCGGGCGTACCACCTGTCCCGCGGCGACACCGGCCGCGACGTGTGCCTGATCCCGTCCAGCGCGCACGGCACCAACGCGGCCAGCGCGGTGATGGCCGGGATGCGCGTGGTCGTGGTGGCCTGCGACCCGGACGGCAACGTCGACCTGGTCGACCTCGACCGCCAGATCGCCGCGCACCGCGACACGCTCGCGGCGGTGATGGTGACGTACCCCTCGACCCACGGCGTGTACGAGACCGGCATCGCCTCGCTCTGCGCCAAGGTGCACGACGCGGGCGGCCAGGTGTACGTCGACGGCGCCAACCTCAACGCGCTCGTCGGCTACGCCAAGCCGGGCCGCTTCGGCGCCGACGTGTCGCACCTCAACCTGCACAAGACGTTCTGCATCCCGCACGGCGGTGGCGGGCCGGGGGTCGGGCCGGTGGCGGTGCGTGCCCACCTGGCGCCGTACCTGCCGTCCGCGGGCGGTGGCGAGGCGGCGGGGGCGGTGTCCGCGGCGCCGTTCGGGTCCGCGGGGATCCTGCCGATCCCGTGGGCGTACCTGCGGATGATGGGCGCCGACGGCCTGACCCGGGCGACCGGCGCGGCGGTGCTGGCGGCCAATTACGTGGCGGCGCGGCTGCGCGAGCACTACCCGGTGCTGTACGCGGGCAACAAGGGCCTGGTCGCCCACGAATGCATCCTCGACCTGCGGCCGCTGACCAAGGCGACCGGCGTGAGCGTCGACGACGTGGCCAAGCGCCTGATCGACTACGGCTTCCACGCGCCGACGATGTCGTTTCCGGTGGCCGGCACGCTGATGGTGGAGCCGACCGAGTCCGAGGACCTGGCCGAGCTCGACCGCTTCTGCGACGCGATGGTGGCCATCCGTGCCGAGATCGACGCGGCGGCGACCTGGGGCGCGGACAACCCGCTCGCCAACGCGCCGCACACCGCGTCGATGGTCACCGCCGACGAGTGGACCCATCCGTACCCGCGCTCGGTGGCCGCCTACCCCGACGGGGTCTCCCGCGAGGGGAAGTACTGGCCGCCGGTACGCCGGATCGACGGTGCCTTCGGTGACCGCAACCTGGTGTGCGCCTGCCCGCCGGTCGACTCCTACGCCTGACCGGCCGGCCCGCCGGGCCTCGGCGTCCGGGGAGTGTTTTCCGGCCGTGGCCCGGCGTGTGAGGCCAAGAGGCGGGCCAGCGGCGCACAGGGCCGCCCTGGGAGCCGCGTCACGGCGGCGGGCGCGCTCGTGGGGGCCGGGTCGGGTCCGCGCCGTGCGGGGCGTCCCCTCGCGGGCACGCTCGCATGGCCGCGCGAGCCGGCGGCCTTACCGATGAGGGACGACGGTGTCCGTCGAGTGCCTCAGCCCGACGACGATGGGGGCGAGGCGGGTGGCATGCTCACTCAGATGGAGCGTGCGCTTTCTCAGGCGGCGAGGGCGTGGCGTGCCGGGCCGCGGTGCGGGGCGATGGTCCTGCCGTCGGGCAGGAGCTCGCCGGTGTCCTCGAAGAGGATGACGCCGTTGCAGAGCAGGCTCCAGCCTTGCTCCGGGAAACACGCGACGACGCGTGCGGCGTCCCGGTCGGTGGCTTCAGCTGAGGGGCAGGGTGTTTGGTGCGAACACATCGGGTTCTCCGGGCTGTGGGGGTGCTGTGTCACGGTTCACATGACCAGTGACGCACGCTACCAAGCAGAACGACACTCTTTCGAACAGGTAATGGCACTAACACGGGAGAATCCACCCTTCGGATGAGGCACTTCGAACCGGTCGTACTGGGAACGCTCCCAAACCTGTCCAACATTGTCGGCGGGGCGCAGCCTTCCCGTCACGGTGCGTTCAGGGAGCGTTGCCGCGTCGAGTGGCGGATCGGCGACGGCGGCGATCCCTTCCATGTTCTCCAAGAGTTCCTCGTTCGCCACGGACTGCCGGTGCGGGATCTGGGTCGGATGGGTGACACGCCGCCCAGTACCGGTGCCGCGGTCGGCGCGTCGGTCTTCGTGTCGGCCGCCGCCGGGGCGTGGGCGGTGGGCGCCCCGACCGGCCCGCCGAGCCCGGCGCCGGCCGTCCCGGACCTGGTGGCGGTCGCCTACGACGCGTCGCGGCCGGTCCCGCCCGCCCCGGAGGAGGAGCGGGCCGGCTGGCACCTGGGCGGCTGGCGGGCGAGCTGGACGCCACGGGCGCACGCCGGCGCGGTGCGCGCGGTGCGGGCGGCGATCTCCCGGGGTGACGTCTACCAGGTGAACGTGGTCGGCCACGCCGCCGCCCCCTACCTGGGCGACCCGCTGCCGGCGCTGCGGCGGCTGGCGGGGGTGCGCGGAGCCCGGTACGCGGGGGTGCTGACCGGTACGGGCTGGGCGATCGGCTGCGCGTCGCCGGAGACGCTGGTCGAGGTGGCCGGCGGGCGGGTGGTGACCCGGCCGATCAAGGGGACCCGCCCGGCGACCGAGGTGGGGCGGCGGGAGCTGCTCGCGTCGGCGAAGGAGCGGGCCGAGCACGTCATGATCGTCGACCTGGAGCGAAACGACCTGGCGCGGGTCGCGCGTACCGGCTCGGTGCGGGTCGACGAGCTGTTCGCGATCCGGCGCTGGTGCGACCTGTGGCAGGCCGAGTCGGTGGTCTCCGCCGAGCCGGTCGCCGGCCTGGGCCTGGCCGACCTGCTGCGGGCGGTGTGCCCGGGCGGTTCGGTGACCGGGGCGCCGAAGCTGGCCGCGCTGGCCGAGATCGCGGCGCTGGAGCCGGTCGGGCGGGGGCCGAGCATGGGCGCGCTGGGCTGGGTGGGGCACGACCGGATCGACCTGGGGCTGACCATCCGCACCGCCGCCGCCGACGGGGAGCGGCTGCACCTGTGGGCGGGCGGCGGCATCACCTGGGGCAGCGACCCGGAGGCCGAGGTCGCGGAGGCGGCGGCCAAGGCCGCGCCACTGCGCGCCGCGCTGGCCGGACCCGCCTGAAGAGCCCGCCGCGGCCCGAGCCGTGCGCCGTCCTCACAGGGGCTCGCCGGATGGCCACAGGGGGCATCCCAAGGTCGCCGACCAAAAGACTAGCTTCCTAGGACGCCCTAGGGGGAGTGCGTAGGGACACGCGCACAGCGGGGGAGCGCCGAGCGGTAAGGAACCGGCTAGCCTGGCGGCCATGACGATGCGGCCCATCCGGCTGCTCGGCGACGCGGTGCTGCGTACGCCGGCCGAACCGGTCACCTCCTTCGACGCCGAGCTGCGGTCACTGGTCACCGACCTCATGGACACGCTGCTCGGCGCGCCTGGCCGGGCCGGGGTCGCGGCGCCGCAGATCGGGGTGAGCGCGCGCGTGTTCGTCTACGACGCCGACGGCGAGGTGGGCCACGTGGTCAACCCGACGATCGAGCTGTCCGAGGAGCTCCAGGAGGGCGACGAGGGCTGCCTGTCGATCCCGGAGCTGTACTTCTCGACGCCCCGCGCCATGTACGCGACGGTGGAGGGCTTCGACCAGTACGGCACGCCGCTGACGGTGCGCGGCGGCGGGTTCCTGGCGCGGGCGTTGCAGCACGAGACCGACCACCTGGACGGCAAGCTCTACATCGACACGCTGCGCGGCGACACGCGCCGGCAGGCGTTGCGGGAGATCCGCGCCGCCGCCTGGTCGCGGCGCTGAGGCGGCCGGCCCCCGATTGGCGGAGGCCGGCCGCGAGGTGTGCGGGGGTCAGGCGGTCGTGACCGTCACGGTGACGTTGGAGCACGACGCGGCGTAGCTGGTGAGCGCGCTCTTCTCGGCCGAGTCGACGGTGAGTCCCCAGCGGGTCTTCACCGCGGCCCACTCCGTGACGTACCGGCAGCGCACGCTGCTCACCGAGGGCATCCACTGTGCCGGGTCCTGGTCGCCTTTGGATTGGTTGACGTTGTCGGTGACCGCGGCCAGGCTGCGGGCGTCGCCGAGGTCGTTGGCGAAGGAGCGGCGCTTGGTGGTGGTCCAGTTGCGGGCGCCGGAGTCCCACGCCTCGGCCAGCGGTACGACGTGGTCGATGTCGACGTCGGAGGGGTTGGTCCAGGCGGCGCCGTCGTAGTAGGAGAACCAGCGGCCGCCGGAGAGGGAGCATCCGGAGCCGACGCTGGGGGTGGTGGTGGACTCGGCGATGAGCACCTCGTACCGCGTGTTGCAGCCGTCGCCGTCGGCGTCGATCCAGTGCGGGAAGAGGTCGCGGTTGTAGCCGGTGCGGATCTCGGTGGCCACGGGCAGGTCGGCGATGAGGGTGCGCAGCGGCTTGGAGATCGTGGCGGCCTGGGCCGGCGCGGGGGCCACGAGCAGGCCCGCGGCCACCCCAACGACAGCGGTGACGAGGAGCGAGAACCGGGGGGTACGCATGCGCGTACGTTAACCCGAAACATCTAAATATATGACGATCCCAGGATGGTTATACCACGAACATCTGGGGTCGCGGATGCTTCAGGTAGTCGTGGTGGGAGATGTCCCAGCCGTACGCGCCGGCGTGCCCGAAGACCAGCACGTCGCCGACCCGCAGCCGGGTCACGCGCTGGCCCCGGGTGAGGATGTCGCGGGGCGTGCACAGCTCGCCGGCGGCGTCCACCTCGACGTCGCGGACCTCGGGGCGGGCGAAGTCGTACGGCCACTGCTCGCGGGGCAGCACGGTGAAGGGGTGGCTGTACCCCCAGGCGGCGGGGAGCCGGAAGTGGTGCGTGCCGCCGCGCAGCACGGCGAACCACCGGCCGTGGTTGTGCTTGAGGTCGAGCACCTCGGCGGCGTACCAGCCGGCGGCGGCAGTGAGGTAGCGGCCGGGTTCGAACGCGAGCCGCACGCCGGACGGGGGCGGCTGGGGGCGCAGGCGGGGCAGCGGGAGCGCCTCCCCGGTGAGGTAGTCGACGCCGAGACCGCCGCCGACGTTCACATAGGACAGTTTGATGCCGAGCCGGGCGGCGGTCGCCACCGACCAGCGCACGGCCTCGTCGACGAAGGCGGTGTGCGCGTCCGCGTCCAGGTTGTTGGAGACGGCGTGCAGGTGGAAGCCGACCACGCGCAGGTGCGGGAGGTCCGCGGCGAGCGCGGCGGCCGCGGGCAGCTGGGCTTCCTCGATGCCGAACGGGGTGGGCGCGCCGGCCATCCGGTGCGTTCCGCCGAGCGTGCCGCCGGCGCGGTTGACCCGCAGGGCGATGTCGAGGGGGCCGGTGGCCAGGGCGGCGAGGCGGCGCAGCTCCAGCGGGCTCTCGGCATGGACGAGCGCGCCGGCGGCGAGCGCGGAGCGCAGCTCGGCGTCGGTCTTGGCGGGGCCGCCGAAGGCGATCGTGCGGGCGCCGGCGGCGACGGCCAGCTCCAGCTCGCCCCCGGAGGCGACCTCGAGCCCGTCGCACACCTCGGCGAGGGCGGCGGCGACGGCGGGGTGGCCGTTGGCCTTGACCGCGTACAGCAGGGTCGTGCCGTCCGGCAGGGCCGCGCGGAGGGCGGCGGCGGTGGCCCGCAGGGTCGCGGTGTCGTAGACGTACGCGCAGACCGGGGCGGTGGCGCCGGCGAGGGCGGCGCGGACTGGCTCAGGGAGCATGACGCGCTCAGGGAGCATGACGGGTTCAGGGAGCATGACGGGTTCAGGGAGCATGACGGGTTCAGGGAGCATGCAGCGGGTTCCGTACCGGGAGGTAGACGTCGCCGTCGCCGGCGAGGCGCATCCGTACGAGTGCCTTGTGCGGCACGCGGGGGGCGGTGAAGGCGGCGTGGTCGGCCGTGGCGGCGCAGGCGGTGGCCGGGTCGGCGCGCAGCTCGTCGTACGTGGTGTCGACGACCTCGCGGACGGCCCGCCAGGCGGCCGCCTCGTCGAGGCCGTGCGCGCCGAGCGCGATCACCAGCTCGCCGAGGTGGGCCTGGAGGGCGGTGTAGCCGAGCTTGGCGCGCATGGTGTCGAGGTCGTCGGTGCCGATGACCGAGCCGGGCCACAGCTCCAGGGGTACGCCGGCGGCGGCGAGGCGGGGCCGGTGCACGCGCAGCCCGGCCAGGTCGCGCAGGACGAGCCGGTGCGGGGTGCCGGCGGTGAAGGTGGGCAGGCAGTTCTGCAGGTGGGCCTCGAGCGCGATGCCGTAGCGGGTGGCCAGGCGCAGCAGCGGCGGGAGCACCAGCCGGGCGTACGCGGTGAGGAAGGCGAGCGGCCCCCGGCCGTACTCGCGCAGCAGCTCCCCGGCGACGGCGGGCAGCGCGCTGCCGGGGACGACCCGCTCGGTGGGGGCGAGGCGGCCGTCGAGTCCGGCGCGGAGGATGGCGCCGGCGTCGCGGCTGTCCGGGAGGGCGGCGCCGGCGGTCTCGGCGAGCAGCAGGACGCGTTCCTCGGTGGCGAGCAGGCGGTGCAGCAGCGCGGACAGGGCCGGGCCGTTGCGGGTGCTGGCGACGGAGATGCTGCGGCGGCTGGAGGTGACCTGGATGTCGAGGGAGAGCTTCAGGTAGCCGCCGCGCGGCAGCAGCAGCGTGCGGAGAGCCGCGGTGGGCACGGCGGGGACGGTGCCGTCGAGGATCCGCAGGGTGCCGTCGCGGAGCAGGTCGGGGTAGCGGCGGGCGAGGACGGCGTCGCGCTGCCAGGCGTGGACGGGCTGCACGACGTACCCGGGCGGGGCGGCGGGCACGTCGAGGCCGGCGGCGGCGAGCGCGGCGCCGACGTCGTCGCCGAGGTGGGCGGCGCGGCGCAGGGCGACGAAGCCGATCCGGGTGGTGCCGGCCTCCAGGTCGTGGGCGAGCACGTCGTCGACGTCCCAGCCGATGCGGGTGCGGCCGCAGGGGTGGAGGTTGTGGCCGTCGATGGCGAGGCGTTCCAGCGTGACCGCGTCGGCGTCGGGTCCGGTGGTGGGAGGTGGGGGTGTGGCGTCGCGGCGGGCGTACGCGATGGCGAGGTTGACGACCGCGTTGGCGAGCTCGGCGGCGAGCGTCCACCGGCGACTCTCCACGATGGAGGGCGGGAGCAGGTCGACCGGGTCGGCGGCCGGCACCGCCGCGAACTCGACCCGGTCGAAGGCGTGCGGGCGACCCCGCCGTTCGTACCGGATGCGGGTGTCGGCGATGTCCTCACGCCACAGCGCGCCCAGGAGCCGGCGCCCGACGGCGGCCGCGGCTCTTGGCAGTGCGGCCTGGAAGGGGTCGCGGAGGTGCGGCGCGAGCACCGCGAGGTGGTTTTCGGCGTGTGCGGCCGCGTCGTGGACGGTGCCGGGCGCGAACGCACACACAGTCAGCTCGCTCAACTAGCCTGCCATCGGGTTGGGAAGCGTAGCCCACACGTCGGTGAGCGGGTCGGTGGCCAGGCGCATCGCGGTGGTCGCCTTGACCGGCAGCGGGCCCCCGCGCAGCTCCGGGCGGGCGGCCCGGGTCCACAGTAGTCGGGGCGTGATCCCGTACGCACCGGAGAAGGCGGCCACCTGCTCGGCCAGCGCGCCGCTGACGGCGGCGGCGAGGAGCTTGTCGCGCAGCGCGTCCGGGTCGTCGGTGGCGACGTCACCGTGCAGCGGCGGCGGCTCGACCCCGGCGCGGCGCAGGGCGGCGGGGCTGATCCGGACGCCGCCGAAGTCGCGGTACAGCAGCCGTGTGGGGTGGCCGTCGCGGAGCACGAGGAGCGTGTTCTGGCCGTGTGCCTCCAGGGCGACGCCGTGGCGCAGCAGGTGCAGCAGCGGGGTGAGCAGCACGCCGGCGAGGGCGGTGAAGAAGCCGGGCGGGTCGGGCAGGCGCAGGCCGCCGCGGACGGCGGCGGCGAGCGCGGCGAACGGGACGGCGACCTCGCCGGGGGCCAGCCGGGGTACGCGCCGCCTGACGTGGGCGAGGCTGCGGGACGGTTCGCCGTCGACGAGGACCGCGCCGGCCCGCTCCTCGGCCATCACCGTGAGGCCCGGTGGGGCGAGGGCTTCGAGCAGGGCGGAGAGCGCCGGCCCGTTGCGGATGGCGGCTTCGGAGACGGTACGGACGGCGGAGGTCATCTGCACGTCGACGGCGGTCTTGACGTGGTGTGTGGCGCCCGCGGGGGCCAGGGTGCGCAGGGACATGAGTGGCCGCGCGGGCACGCGGCCCACGGGCACGAGCCAGGGGTACGCGTCGAGCAGGTGCTCGCGCTGCCAGGGGTGGACCAGCAGCAGGGGCGGGGCGGTGCCGTACCAGCGGGCGGGCGGGACCCGGACCAGGTGGAGGCGGACGACGGGGCGGTGCTCGGGGGCGTACCGGAGCACGTCCAGAGTGGACATGCCCAGGCGGGTGCGGCAGCCGGGGTGCAGGGGGTGTCCGTCCACCACGGACTGTTCGAGCTGGGGCAGCGTGCCGGTGAGCGTGGGCCGGGGCGGCGGGGCGGTGCGGGCGAGGGCGAGGTTGGCGACGCTGTTGTCCAGCTCGGTGGCGAACGCGGTGTGCCCGAGCGCGCGGGCGAGCGTGCCCGGGTCGGTGTGCGGGGTCTCGCCGAGGTGGACGGTGAGCCCGTCGGGTGCGGGGGCGTACGGCTCGGCCGCGTCGGCGGGGCCGGTCAGCGCGCCGAGGTCGAGGTGGACGGTGAGGCGGCCGGCGGCGTGCGTGCGGCCGCGTAGGCCCGGGATGGGCTCGCGGGCGTACGCGCCCCAGAGCCGCGCGAGGATCGCGGCCCGCGCGCCGGGCAGCGCCCGCTCGAACGGCGCCACGAGGTCCGGCCGGTGGTGGCCGAGCGCGGCCAGGGTCGCGGCCGGGTCGGGGGCGTGCACGCGCCCCATTCTCGACGTCCGGGCTGGCCGGTCACCGTCCGGGGCTGCGGTGACCCTGACTAGCGTCCTAGGACGTTCTACGGGATGTGCCCGAGGTCACGGGCGGGGGAGAGGCTGATCGCCGACGACTGGCGGAGCGCGGGTAGCATCCGGCGACGCGACAGGGGAGGGGGCGTCGGCGTGGACGGTTCGGTACGCCTCGCGGTGGATCTCGGTACGACGCACACGGTGGCGGTCGTGCGCCGGGGCGGTCAGGAGCCGCGAGCGCTGCTGTTCGACGGCACGCCGCTGCTGTCGTCCGGGGTTTTCGTGGACGAGTCAGGCGGGTTGCACACCGGCCGGGACGGCGCGCGGCTGGGCGGCGCGTCGCCGGAGCGGTTCGAGCCGCATCCCAAGCGCCGGGTCGACGAGGGCACGGTGCTGCTCGGCGAGCACGAGGTGCCGGTGGAGCAGTTGCTGGCGGCGAGCCTGCGGCGGGTCGCTGACGAGGCCCGTACGGCCGGGGTTTCGCCGGACGGCGCGACGGTGCTGACCTGTCCGGCGGACTGGGGGCAGCCGCGACGCAACGTGCTGCGCGCGGCGGCGTGGCGGGCCGGTCTGGGTCAGGTGACGCTGCTGGACGAGCCGATCGCGGCGGCGACGTACTGCGTGCAGGTGTTGGGGCAGCAGGTGCCGCCGGGCGGCTGTCTGGGGGTGTTCGACTTCGGCGGCGGCACGTTCGACGTGGCGGTGGTGCGGCGGGAGCCGGCCGGGTTGCGGGTGCTGGCGACCGGTGGCCTGGACGACCTGGGCGGGTTGGACGTGGACAGCGCGCTGGTCGCGCATCTGGGTCATCTGGTGGCGGTGCGTGACCCGGAGCTGTGGCGGCGGCTGGAGCAGCCGGCCGACGCGGAGCAGCGGCGGGAGCGGCAGGCGTTCTGGTCGGAGGTGCGCGCGGCCAAAGAGATGCTGTCGCGGACGTCGAGCGCGCCGGTGCACGTGCCGGGGCGGGCGGAGCCGATGCACCTGACCCGGGAGGAGCTGGAGCGGGTCGGTGGCCCGCTGGTGGCGCGGGCGGTGGACGAGACGCGGCGGGTTCTGCAGCGGGCGGGCGTGGAGCCGGAGCGGTTGGCGGGGCTGCTGCTGGTGGGCGGTGCGAGCCGGATGCCGCTGGTGGCGAGCCGGTTGCACGGCCGGTTGGGGGTGGCGCCGTCGGTGCCGGAGCAGCCGGAGCTGCCGGTGGCGTACGGGGCGCTGGTGTACGCGATGGCGGCGCCGGGAGCGGTGGCGACCGGTGGTGTGGCGGGTCCGGCGTTTCCGGTGTCGGGTCCGTTCGGTTCGCCGGCCGGGCCGTACCCGGTGTCGTCGTCGTTTCCGGCTGGTGTGGTGTCGGCGCCGATTCCGGGGTCGCCGGGGTTGCCGGGCGCGGGGCTGCCTCCGCCACCGCCGCCCGCGGTGGGTCCGGGGGTTCCGCCGCCGCGGCCACCGATGGTGGCGCCGGTACCGCGCAAGCGGCGCCCGGTGCGGCGGGCGTTGCTGACCGGCACGGTGTTCGTGCTGGTGGGCGGCTTGGTGGCGGGCGTGGTGCAGGGCGGCCGGTGGTTGAGCCGCACGCTGGACGGTGCGGGTAAGGAGCTGGATTCGGGGCTCCAGTTCGGGCAGCAGGACGGGAACGGCGCCGGCAAGGGGGAGCTGGCTTCGGCGGAGGCGGTGCCGCTGTCGCAGCCGGGCGCGGCGGCGGTGGCGGTGTCGGGGCAGGACGTCGTGGTGGCCGCGGTGGGCAGCGGCATCACGGAGGTGAAGGCGCTGCCGAGCGGCGGTGGTCCGGCGCGGTGGACGACGCAGGTGCCGATCGAGCCGGAGGGCGTGAAGCTGACGGCGGTCGGTGACCTGGTGGTGCTGGATGGCGACAACTCGGTGACGGACGGCGGCAACGACATGCGGGCGGTGCTGTCGGCGGGCAGCGGGAAGCTGTTGTGGCGCAACACGTGGGAGCGGCGCACGGATGTGGCGTTCCTGGGTACGGACGTGCTGGTGGATGTGGACGACTCGCATGACGGGCACGCGGTGCTGCGGGTGGACCTGCGGACGGGTCGGCAGAAGTGGCGGCTGCCGGGCGGCGAGGACACTCTGACGATCGACGAGCACCGGATCGAGCCGGTGCGGCAGTGGGTGGGCGTCAAGGGTGGTGTGCTGCCGGCGTTCGACGGGGTGCTGCACGACGCGTTGACGGCGGGCAACGCGCTGGTGGAGCTGGAGGCGGAGGAGAGCCGGGGGCGGCTGGTCGACGCGGCGACGGGGAAGGTGACCTCGACCGGGACGCTGCCGCTGGAGAACGAGTACTGGACCGTGTTCGGCGGTGTGGTGGTCGGGGTGCAGAACGACGAGGTGGGCAAGGGCCGGGAGGTGCTGGCGGCGTACAAGGTGCCGGGGTTCGGGCGCGCCTGGACGCTGGGGCTGCCGGCGGGGCAGACGGTGGAGCGGGTCAAGCCGTGCGGGGAGTTCCTGGTGTGCGCGGCGGTGGAGGCGGACGCGCAGAGCCGGGTGGTGGCGGTGGACGTGCGTTCGGGCAAGGAGGCGTGGAGCGCGCCGGTGGAGTCGGGGGACGACGCGGGCTGGTACGTGACGTCGGCGGGGTTGCTGGTCGGTGAGGCGACGTTCGGGCCGATCAGTGACGCGCGGGCGCTGGGGCCGGACGGCAAGGAGTTGGGGCGGTTCGAGGACACGTCGGCGCAGGCGGTCCAGGGTGGGCGGGCGGTGCTGCGGGTGACCCGGTTGGCCGGTACCGAGGTGATGTGGCAGGTGTTCGTGGCGGAGGTGGCGGGCGGTAAGGCGACGAAGGGTGTGGACGTGGGGGCGGACGTGCCGGAGCAGATCGTGTTGGCCGGTGACGTGGTGGCTGTGCTCACGAAGGACCGCGAGGTGATGGTGTTACGGGTAATGAGCGTTGCGTGACAGATGCTGTCCGCTTCGCCTGGCTTGCGGTGGTTGGTCCTTGGGACTTCTCGCTAGATCGTTGCCTGGGGTCACCGGTGTTTGGAGGATGCGAGTACTCTTCCGGATCGTTACCTGACCCTCCAGGTAACGAGGCTTCCGTTCATCGGGGCAACGCTCCGTCAATCCGGGGCAACGCGACGGCGGGGACCACCCGTCGTACGTGCAGCAGAAGTCTGTCCCACGGGAGGAAAGGACCCCTTCGTGACCACCCCTGTCTCGGCCCGTCCCCATCCGGGCACCGCAATGACCGACGAGCAGCGCGCCAACTTCGAGCGGGACGGTTACATCGTCGTGCCCGGCGTGCTCTCCGAGGACGAGGTCGCCCACTACGCGGCCGCCGTTGACCGGGTCTACGAGGAGCACGCCGCCGCCGGCAAGCTCGCCGCCGACCGGTCGCTGCACAAGCTCAACGCGGTCGACAGCTGCCACGACCTGGCCCCGCTGCTCGACCACCCGAAGGTGTTCGGCCTGGTGTGGTCGATGCTCGGCTGGAACGTGCACGTGTACCACTCGCACCTGGACGTGCACCCGCCGCTGACGGAGAAGAAGCCGTTCCGGTTCGAGTGGCACCAGGACGGCGGCCGGCAAAACCGCGAGATCGAGTCGGACCCGCGCCCGCGCCTCTCCGTGAAGATCGCGTACTGGCTGTCGGACGTCTCCCAGCCGGGCCGCGGCAACTTCCAGGTCGTACCGGGCAGCCACACCACCAACTGGATCGACGGGCCGCCGCGCCGCGACATCGAGTGGCCCAACCCGGAGGGCGCGGTCGAGGTGACCGCCAACCCCGGTGACGCGGTCTTCTTCGACCGCCGCATCTGGCACGCCCGCTCCAACAACTACTCGCAGGTGACCCGCAAGGGCGTCTTCTTCGGGTACACGTACCGGTGGGTCCACACGCGCGAGACGATGGCCGAGGACCTGGCGAGCCTCACGCCGGTGCAGCGGCAGCTCGTCGGGCTGCACACCGGCGACGGCGACCACGCCTGGGGTCACTACCCGAGCGACGTGCCGCTGTACGGGCTGCTCAAGGAGCACGACCTGCTCGACCCGAAGTACCCGCCGCTGATCCCGTAGGCGCGCACCGCGTCCGCCGGCCCGGTCTCCCACCTGTTGGGGGCCGGGCCGTTTCGCTGGGTACGGTGCGGTCTGTGGACGAGCTGTCGGTGCGGTTGCGGCCCGTGGAGGAGGCGGATCTGGCGATGTTCCGCCGGTTCGCGCCTGTACAGCCGCGCCTGCGCGACGATCCCGGGCCGCTCTAGGCGCGCGGGCTCGGCGAACCAGCGCACCGGTCAGGGCAAGGGGCACGGGTGCTCCACGCGTTCCCGCCCGTTCAAGTTGACATAATGTGCATTATCGAACAGTTGGATAACGCGGTGGGACAGGAGGACCGGCTTCCTCGCCTCTCCTGAGTGGACGGACCGGCTTTCGGGGGTTTGTCAGGCCCCGACGGCGTGCGTGTGTCGTGCTGGCGCGGACGCCGGTCGGATTCTTACGACGGCTCGCCCCGTTTGCCAGCCGATCACCTGCGCGTCCGCGACGCCGGCGCCGGCGTCCATCGAGGCGCGACCGCGACAGCGCGCGACAACGGCGCGCGACCAAGGACGGCTGGCTGCCAGCGCCCGCGTGTCGGTGGACGTTGTCGTACCCGGCTGGTAGGAAGCTGTCATCAAACACGTGTACGGAAGAGGTTTGTGATGGCCGCCGCGCGATCCGGTGTTCGAGGACTGTCCACCGACGACTTGAAGGCGATGCGTGACACGCTCGCCGCGGGCCGCAAGCCGCGGGTGATGTTCACCGAGACGGCTGGGCAGATCGCCGGCCAGATCGGGCAGGTCGTGGAGTTGACCGACCCGGAGCTGTCGGAGGAGTGGGTGGTGGTGCGGTTCGGCAAGGACGAGTTGCCCTTCTCCCCCACCGATCTGACGATCCCGCCGAAGGGGGCGAAGGCGGCCCCGGCGAAGAAGGCGGCGCCGGCGAGTGAGCCCGCCGCTCCCCAGCCAGAGCTGAAGATCACGAGGTCGCCGGTGCCGGCGCCACGCGAGGAGGCGAAAGTGACCACTGTGGACGCACCCGCGGCTGCCGACAAGGCCGTGGAGAAGCCGGCGGCGCGCAAGGTCGCCAAGGCGGCCAAGCCGAAGCCGCCGCCCGGGCTCACGGTGACGCTGGCCTACACCGAGGGTGAATGGACGGTGGCGGCGACGCAGGGGGCGAAGGCGCTGGCCAAGCCCTACGTGATCCGGCCGTCCGAGGCGCTGAAGATGGTGGCGCTGGTCGACGTTCCGGGCGTGCAGGAGGCGGTGGAGCAGATCCTGGCGGTGGAGCGCAGCGAGGCCGAGCAGCAGGCGGAGAAGCTGCGGGCCGAGCTGGCCGAGATCGAGGCGCGGCTGGCCGAGCTCCGCGACGTCGGCTGAGCGTGACCTCCCTGCCTCGCGATGCCGGGCGCGGCCGCGGAGCACATCGGCGACGCGACTGACAACGAGCGCACGCGGGCCGCGGGGCACCAGAGGCACCACACGAGCGGGCGGCACGAGACGCCGAGGCGGCAGGAGACAGACCCGCCGCCTCGGCACCATGAGCACGGCACACACAGCACGAGGCGGAGGGCACGATCGGGTATGGCCAGGTGGGAAGAGGTCGAGGCGGACGCACCGGAGTTCGCGGCGGCGGTGCGGCGGTTGTTCGACGCGTTCAAGCACAAGACGCTCGCGACGCTGCGGCGGGACGGGTCGCCGCGGATCAGTGGCACGGAGGCGCAGTTCCGCGACGGCGACATCTGGCTCGGCAGCATGTGGATGGCACGCAAGGCGGTCGACCTGCGGCGGGATCCGCGGTTCGCGCTGCACAGCGCCAGTGAGGACCCGTCCGACGACAACCCGTCGTCGTGGCCGGGCGACGCGAAGCTCTCCGGCCGGGTCGAGGAGGTCACCGACCCGGAGCAGCTGGCCAAGGCCATGGGCGGCGAGGCCCCGTCGGAGCAGTCCCACCTCTTCCGGCTCGACATCGAGGAGGTGGTCTGGACGCGGGTGGGGACCCCGGCCGACCACCTGGTGATCGAGCTGTGGCGGGCCGGCGAAGGGCTGCGCCGCTTCCAACGCTGACCCGTCCCGCCGGCGAAGCAGCGCCAAGCGCGGTGAGCACCGCCCCAGCCTCCGCCCCAGCCTCCGCACCGGCTCAGTAGCCGGCGTCGCCGACCGAGACGCGCTTGCGGAAGACCCAGTACGTCCAGCCCTGGTAGAGCAGCACGAGCGGCGTGAAGATGGCCGCGACCCAGGTCATGAGCCGCAGCGTGTACGGGGACGAGGCGGCATTGTCGACGGTCAGCCCGCCGGCGCCGAGGGTGGACGGGAGCACGTGCGGGAAGAGCGTGGCGAAGAGGGTCACCACGAGCAGGCCGATCGTGAGTGCCGTACCGAGGAAGGCCCATCCCTCGCGGTGTGCCCGGTTGGCGGCGAGCGCCGCGACGAGGGTGAGTGCCGCGGCGGCGGCGGTGGCCACGGCGGCGGGCGACGAGCGGACGGTGAGCGTCCACACGGCGAAGGCGGCCAGGGCGGTGAGCGCGACCGGGCCGACCCGGGCGGCGGTGCGCAGCGCGCGGGCGCGCAGCTCCCCCATGGTCTTGAGGGCGAGGAAGACGGCGCCGTGCGTGACGAAGAGCGTGAGGGTGACCAGGCCGCCGAGGAGCGCGTACGGGTGCAGGAGGTCGGCCGGTCCCCCGGCGTAGTCGCCGTCCGGGGTGAGTGGCAGGCCGCGGGTGAGGTTGGCGAAGGCGACGCCCCACAGGAAGGCGGGCGCGGTGGAGCCGAAGACGATGGCGGCGTCCCAGCGGGCCCGCCAGCGGGGGTCGTCGCGCATGCCGCGGTACTCGAACGCGACGCCGCGCAGGATCAGCGCCACCAGGATGAGCAGCAGCGGCAGGTAGAGGGCGGAGAAGAGGGTGGCGTACCAGGCGGGGAAGGCGGCGAACATGGCCCCGCCGGCGGTGATGACCCATACCTCGTTGCCGTCCCAGACGGGGCCGATGGTGCCGAGCAGGGCGCGGCGTTCGCGGTCGTCTCGGCCGATGGCGGGCAGGAGCGCGCCGACGCCGAAGTCGAAGCCCTCGAGGATGAAGTAGCCGGTGAAGAGGGCGGCGATGAGGACGAACCAGACGGTGGTGAGTTCCATCAGTGCTCCTTCAATGCGCCCGAAAGGTCCGAACCGGAAGCCCCAGGAGCCCCAGGAGCCGCCGTGGTGGGGGTCAGGCCGGCGCGGGCGAAGCGGAGCAGCAGCTTGACCTCGATGGTGGCGAGCGCGGCGTACACGAGGGTGAAGGCGGTGAACGACGTGAGGACCTCGGTGAGCGAGACGCTGCGGGAGACGCCGTCGCGGGTGAGCATCTCGCCGAAGACGAGCCAGGGTTGGCGGCCCATCTCGGTGAAGATCCAGCCGAAGATGTTGGCGGCGAGTGGGAGCAGCGGCAGGACGAGGCAGGCGCGGGTCAGCCACCGGGAGGTGGGTATGCGGCCGCGGCGCTGGGCCCAGAGCGCGACGAGCGCGATGAGGGCGCCGAGCATGCCGAGCCCGATCATGAGGCGGAAGCTCCAGTAGGTGACCGGGATGATCGGGTTGTAGGTGCCGGGGCCGAACTGGGCGGCGTACTGGGTCTGGAGGTCGTTGATGCCCTCGACGCGGCCGTTGTGGTCGCCGGTGCCGAGCCACGACAGCAGGTACGGGATCCTGATGGCGAACACCTCCTGCCCGCCGTCGAGGGTGCCGATGGTCAGGACGGAGAACGCGGCCGGCTGCTCGGTGTCGTAGAGGGCTTCGGCGGCGGCCATCTTCATCGGCTGCACCTCGGTCATGATCTTGCCTTGGAAGTCGCCGCTGATCGCGACGGTGGCGGCCGCGACGAGGGTGACCCAGGCGCCGAGGCGCAGCGCCGGGCGAAACTCCTCGGAGCGGTGCTTCATCAGGTGCCACAGGGCGATGGCGGTCATGAGCGAGCCGGCGACGAGGAAGCAGCCGGCGATGGTGTGCGGGAAGGTGGCGAGGGTGACCTTGTTGGTGAGTACCGCCCCGAAGTCGGTCAGCTCGGCGCGTCCGGTGTCGGGGTCGACGCGGTAGCCGACCGGGTTCTGCATCCAGGAGTTGGCGGCGAGGATGAAGTAGGCGGAGGCGGTGGAGCCGGCGGCGGCGATCCAGATGCAGGCGAGGTGGACGCGTTTGGGTAGCCGTTCCCAGCCGAATATCCACAGGCCGAGGAAGGTGGATTCGAGGAAGAAGGCGAAGAGGGCCTCGATGGCGAGGGGGACGCCGAAGACGTCGCCGACGAAGCGGGAGTAGTCGCTCCAGTTCATGCCGAACTGGAACTCCTGCACGATGCCGGTCACCACGCCCATCGCGAAGTTGACCAGGAAGAGCTTGCCGTAGAACTTGGTGAGGCGCAGGTAGCGTTCGTCTCCGGTGCGTACCCAGATGGTCTGGAGCACGGCGACCAGCACGGACAGGCCGATGGTGAGGGGGACGAAGAGGAAGTGGTAGACGGTGGTGACACCGAACTGCCAGCGGGCGACGTCGAGCGCGTCCATGCGGGACCTCCATCATTACTACGGCCCGTAGTAGATCCTAGTGCGCTGTGGACCCTCGCCGTGGGGCTGGCGCGAGTGGCGCTCGTCCCATTCGCCCGGCTGCGCGTCTCCGGCGACGTGCCGGACGCGTTACGGGACGGGCCGCTGATCCTGGCCGCCAACCACATCTCCCCGGTCGACCCGGTGGTGCTGATGGCCGCCTGCCACCAGCGCGGGCTGCGGCCGAGGTTCCTGGCCGACGCGGGACTGTTCCGGCTGCGCACGCTCGGCTGGCTCATGCGGCGCACCGGGCACATCCCGGTCGCCCGCGGCACCGCCACCGTCACCGAGGCGCTGCGCCTGGCCACCGCCGCGGTCAAGGACGGCGCGGTCGTGCTGGTCTACCCGGAGGGGCGGATCAGCCTCGACCCCGGCCTCTGGCCGGAGAAGGGCAAGACCGGCACCGCACGGCTCGCGCTCGCCACCGGCGCCGTCGTGGTCCCGGTCGCCCAATGGGGTACGCACGAGCTGGTCCCCTGGTCCGCGCCGAAGGGAGCCCCACGCGGGCTCCTGCGCGCGCTGGCGCGGCGCCCGCTGATCCGCGTGCACTTCGGCCCGCCGCTGCGCGCGACCGGCCCGGCCCGCGAGGCGACCGAGCAGATCATCGCCGCGATCACGCGTGAGCTGGAGCCGCTGCGCGCCGACGAGCCCGACCTGCCCCGCCACACCGACCCGACCCGCCCGGTGACCACCGCCCGCTCCCGCCCCCGCTGACCGGGCGGCGGGGGCGACCGGATCAGCTGGGCTGGCCCCGCTGGCGCAGGTAGGCCAGGACGGCCTCGCGGGTGGTGCGGACGCCGAGCGTCTCCCGGGCCTGGGCGATGCGGCGGTTGGCGGTGCGCAGCGACAGGAACTCGGCGGCCGCCGCCGCGGCGATCGTCTCCCCGTTGGCCAGCCGCTCCAGCAGGGCCCGCTGCTCCGGCACGAGCTGGCCGACCCCGTCGTCGCCGTCCGGCTCGGGCTCGGCGTCCGGGTCGGCGTACACCGGGCCGAGGCGGCCCAGGTCGGCCACCAATGCCCGGCCCAGCTCCCCCTGCGGGTCGGCGATCGCCACGATGCCGGTGCCCCGGGCGGCGGCCATCACGGCCAGGTGGGCGGTGTCGGTGTCGGGTATCCGGCCGAACAGCACCAGCCGCGCGTCGGCCATGTCCCACACCGCCTCGGCCAGCGCGAAGCCCTCCCGGGTCTGCCAGCCGCCGCGGGCCAGGCGGCGCAGCACGGTGGTGGCGTCGGCCGAGGTCGGCACGACGTAGCGGGGCGCTTCGGGGGCGGTCATGTCAGCTGGCCCAGCCGTGCGGCCGCCTCGGTGCGGGTGCGGGCGCCGAGCTTGCGCATCCCGGAGCGGATGTGCGTCTCCACGGTCTCGCCGGAGATGCCGAGCTGGCCGGCGATGCGGCGGGTCGGTTCGCCGGCGGCGACCAGGCGCAGCACGTCCCGCTCCCGGTCGGTCAGCTCGGTGCCGGCGCGGGGGCCGCGGTGGTCGCGGCGTACGGCGTGGCGGCGCAGCGCCCGCCGGGCCCGGCCGAGCAGCACTACCAGTCCGGCCTCCTCGGCGAGGCGTTCGGCGGCCAGCAGCGGCGGCACCGCCAGCGCCGGGTCGGTCTCGTGCAGCCCCTGGGCGAGCAGGCAGCGGACCTCCTCCCGGACGGCGAGGTCGTGCCAGGCGGCGGCGGCCCGGTCGAAGCCGCCGGCGGCCCTCCACGCCTGCAGGGTCGCGGCGACCGCGGCGGCCCGGTCGACGGCGGCCTTGCCGGGCGGCGGGGCCAGCCCCAGGTCGGACGAGGCCCACCGGGCGGTGATCTCGTGCAGCCCGGCGACCAGCGCGCCGGCCCGGGACAGGTCGCCGCCGGCGGGGCGCAGCGCCAGGTCGGGCTGCCCGTCGAGCCAGGCCGCCTCGCGCCCGACCCAGTCCAGCAGCGCGCTCGGCGCGGCCACTTCGGCCAGCCGGGAACGGGCCGGGGCCAGCAGCCCGCCGTCCGCCTCGACCAGGCTGGCCGCCGCGGTCGCGTACCCCCGGGCGAGGGCCGGCAGGGTGCGGTCGGTGAGGTCGCCGGCGCGCCGGACCACGTCGTCGGTCGCGGCGCCGCGCAGCGCGGTGCACCACAGCTCGGCGGCGAGGAACCGGGTCTGCCAGCTGTACGCCAGGTCGGCCGCGCACGCCTGGGCGGCGCTCCCGGCGGCCTGGGCGGCCTCGGCGAGGCGGCCGTCGGCGGCCAGCGTCTCCACCAGCAGCCAGGCGCTCCACCGGGCGGCGAGCAGGTCACCGGCGGCGCCCGCGGCGGTGGTGGCCGAGGCCAGCCCGTACTCCCAGCCGTCGGCGCGGCCGTGGGCCCGGACGGCGGCGATGGCCGCGCGGAGCCCGGCGTGCGGTGGCGGATCGCCGTGCCGCTCGGCGATCCGGGCCGCGGCGGCGCTCGCCCCGGCCGGGTCGTCGGCGAGGCGGGCCAGCAGCAGCACCCGGTCGCGGGCGGCCACGATGTCGCGGGCGGCGCCGTCGGGCACCGGCGCGGCCGCCTCCCGGGCGGCGGTCACGTCACCGACCTGGAGCAGCGCCTCGGCCCGCAGCACGGCCGCGTCGACGCCGAGCGGGGCCGCGCCCGGACCGGCCGTCAGCACGCGGACGGCCGCGCGGGGGCGTCCGCAGGCCAGGGCGGCGGTCGCGGCGGCCGTGCGCACCGGCGGCTCCGGGTCGACGCCTGGCAGGTCGCAGGCGAGCAGCAACAGCTCCGCGCGTTCGCCCGCCGTCGCCATCCGGGCGGCCGCCGCGACGGCCACCTGGTACGCGGCCGGGCCGTCACCGGCGGCCGCGAGGTGCCGGGCTGCCTCCCGGGGCGGGACCAGGCTGGCCAGGCGCCGGTGCAGCGCCTGCCGGCCGGGCGGGTCGAGCAGGCCGGCGGCGACCTCGGCCAGGTACGGCGAGACCGGGGCCAGATCCTCCCCGGAGGGCGCGACCAGCCCGGACTCCACCAGCTCCTCGACGCCGGCGCCGAGCACCGACGCGGTCGCGGGGCGGCCGAGCAGGCCCAGCGCCGCCATCGCCGTGCGGGCCGGGCGGGTCAGGTCGGCCAGGGCGGCCGCCACCGCGTACTCCACCTGGGCGGCGTCGCCGGCCACGTCGGCCGTACCCCGGGAGGCGGTGTGTCTGGCCAGTGTCTCGACGGCCAGCGGCACGCCGCCGGCACGGGTGACCACGGCGTCGACCGCGGCCGGGTCGAGGCCGGGCGCGACGCGGCGGGCCAGGTCGGCGGCGTCGTCGGCGTGCAGCGGCGGCACCGGCAGCCAGCCCGCGGCGGCGGCGCGCAGCGCGGCGACCGCGCCGGCGGGGAGCCGGTGCGGGGTGCGCAACGCGACCGCGACGCGGCAGTGGGCGGCGATCGCGGGCAGGGCCGACAGGGTGGCCGGGTCGGCCCACTGCAGGTCGTCCAGGAGCAGCAGCCCGGCGCGCACGCGGGAGCGGACCGCCTCGGCCAGCAGCGCCGGGTCGGCGGCCGGCAGCCGCACCCGCACCGCGCGGGCCAGCGCGAAGGCCGGCACGGCCTGGAGCATCGCCAGCCCGCCACCGGCGAACACCGGCCCGCGGAACGCGGCGCCCAGCCGGCCGAGCACGGTGGAGCGCCCGCTGCCCGGACCGCCGGTGAGGACCACCAGTGCGGGCGCGGCCAGCAGCGCGGTCGCCTCCTCGACGAGGGCGCCGGGCCGCGTGGCGGCGGGCGCGTGACGCAACTGGGCCTCCCGCGTCAGAGCGTGGCACGAACATGGGATCCTGCGCCGGCAGGATATTCATAGTGTGGATCCGGCAGGAGGGACACCAACACGATGAGCGAGCACGACCGCTGGAACCACGCCATTGTCGCCGACCGTACCGCCGGCTGACGAGTCATGGGACCAGGTCCGCTCAGTGCCCGGGTGGCCGCGCTCTGTGACGATGTCGGCCCTCGGGTCGGCCCCGCCGCCCAGACGCAGGTGCTCGGCGTGCGCAGACGGCTGGACGAGCCGCTCCGCGTGGCCATCGCCGGCCGCCTGAAAGCCGGAAAGTCGACACTTGTGAACGCGCTCATAGGACGGCGCGTGGCCCCCACCGAAGTGGGAGAATGCACGCGAATCGTGACCCAGTTCCGATACGGCACCGCCGACCGGGTCGACGTGATCCGGCGCGACGGCACCCGCGCCAGCCTCCCGCTCGACGAGTCCGGCATGATCCCGCAGCGGCTCGGCGTGCCCCGCCACGACATCTCGTACGTCGATGTCACCCTCACCAGCGACCACCTGCGTGAGCTGACCGTCGTCGACACCCCCGGCCTCTCCTCCACCAACACGTCGGTGAGCGCGGGGGCCAGGCGCTTCCTGTTCAACGAGGCACCGATCGACGACGACATCGACGACGACTCGGTCGGGGCCATCTCCGGCGCCGAGGCGATCATCTACGTGTTCACCCAGTCGGTCCGCGACGACGACCTGCAGGCCCTGGAGGCGTTCCGGTCCATCTCGGCCCGGCTGGCCAGCAACCCCATCAACTCGCTCGGCCTGTTCAACAAGGTGGACAAACTGGTCGCCGGCGTCGCCGACCCCTGGCCGGTCGCCGGGCCGCTGGCCGCCGACCAGACCAAGGTGCTGCGCCGGGTCGTCTCCGACGTCGTACCGGTGGTCGGGCTGCTCGCCGAGACCACCGAGGCCGGCCGCCTCACCGCCGCCGACTGCGAGGCGCTGCGCGTGCTCGCCCAGCTCCCCGAGACCGAGCGGCTGGTCCTGATGGCCTCGGTCGACCTGTTCACCTCCCGCGAGTGCAAGGTCCCCCGCGAGCAGCGGGAGCGGCTGCTGCGCCTGCTCGACCTGTACGGCATCGGCTTCGCCATGGCCCAGCTCGCCGCCCGACCCCAGCTGGCCAGCGGCGATCTCGTCCGGATGCTGTTCCAGGCCTCCGGCTTCCCCCGGCTGCGGCACACGCTCGACCAGGCGTTCCGGTGGCGCACCGACGCCATCAAGGCCGGCTGGGCACTGTCCAGCCTGGAGAAGATCGCCAGCCACACCGAGCGCCCCAACGACCGCGAGCTGCTGCGCGACGCCATCGAACGGGTCCTGCAACAGCCCGACTACCACCGGCTGCGGCTGCTCGAGGTCGCCCAGCTCGTCTCCACCGGCTCCGTCGAGCTGCCCGAGCCGATGGAGCAGGAGCTGACGCGGCTGGCCCTGTCCCACGATCCCCAGTGGATCCTCAACCTGCCCACCGCCGGCACCGAGCAGCTCGTCAAGGCCGCCCTCGACGCCGCGACGCGGTGGCGCGTGTACGCGGTCGCCGGGGCCAGCCCGTCCCAGTCGCGGGTCGCCCTGGTCGCGCACCGCGGCTTCTACCTGCTCAGCCAGCGAGTGCGGGGTACGGCATGAGCCCTCGGCCGGCGGCCGCGGAGGGCCGGCGATGAACGCGCCCAACACCGACGCGATGCGCAAGCTGCTGACCGGTGCGGTCGACACGTCGCTGGCGTTCCTGCGCAAAACCGACCCGGACGCCGCCGCCGACCTCGACGCGGTCCGCCGCCGCGACCTGTCCCGCCCCGCCATCGTGGTCGTCGGCGAGACCAAGCGCGGCAAGAGCTCGCTGGTCAACGCGCTCATCGGCGTACCCGGACTGTCGCCGGTGGACGCCGCGGTCGCCACCGCCTCCTACCTGGAGTTCACCCACGGCACCGAGCACCGGGCGCGGGCCTGGCTGCCCGGCCGTGAGGACCCGGTGCCGCTCGACCAGGCCGAGCTGCGCGACTGGGCCACCCCCTTCGGCCGGCTGCCGGAGGGCGCCCGCCCGCCGCGCCGGATCGAGGTGACCCACTCGGCGCCGCTGCTGCAGTACCTGTCGCTGCTGGACACCCCCGGCACCGGCGGCCTCGACCCGGCCCACGCCGAGGTGGCGCTGGACGCGGTGGAGAAGGCGACCGCGCTGCTGTTCGTGGTCGACGCGGCCGCCCCGTTCGCCAAGCCGGAGCTGGAGTTCCTCATCGAGGCCAGCAAGCGGGTCAACTTCGTGGTGTTCGCGCTGACCAAGGTGGACGCGTACCCCGGCTGGCGCACCATCTGGGAGGACGACCGCGCCCAGCTCCAGGCGCACGCCCCCCGGTTCGGCTCGGCCCCCTGGTACCCGGTGTCGGCGCGGCTGGCCGAGCTGGCGATGACGATGCCCCGCGAGGCCGCGCCCGAACTCATCAAGGAGTCCCGGATCGCCGAGCTGCAGCACGCGCTCATCGACCTGGCCGGCAAGGGCCACCTGCTCGGCCAGGCCAATGTGCTGCGCGCGATCCGCAGCGAGTACATCCGCTTGGACCTGCAGGTCGGCGGCCGGATGAAGGCCACCGACCCCGACCCGGAGGACATGGCCAAGGCCAAGGCCGACCGGGCCGCGCTGGCCGCCCGCAAGCGCACCGAGTCACGGCAGTGGAGCCTCGCGCTCAACACCGAGACGCAGCGGGCCCGCGTCGAGGCGACCGGGCGGCTGCGCAACTACGTCACCGCCCTCCAGGAAGACTTCCTCAACAAGATCGAGAAGGCTCGCGGGGACGACATCAAGGCGCTGCCGCAGGAGGTCGACCGCGCGCTGCACGCCCTGTCCGTACGCCTCTCGCACGACCTGGAGTTCCGTTTCCGCAAGGTCGCCGAGCGCACGCTCACGCAGGTGTTCGGGCCGCAGGAGCTCCAGCTCGTACTCCGCCGGCTCAACGCCACCCTCCGCCACGCCCTCGCCACCCGCCCCCGCCGCGAGGGCGGCGGCCCCGACAACGTGATGATCGCGATGTCGGCCGGCGGCATGGCGTTCATGGCCGGCCGGGGCGCCGTGGCGGGCGCCTCCGCGCTCGGCGCTGGCGCCATCGTCGGCGGCGGGCTGCTGCTGCCGGTCGCCGGGCTTGGCCTGGGGCTGGCGGCCGGCGCCTTCATCCTGTACCGGCGGCGCGTGCAGACCGACCGCCAGCAGGCCCGGATCTGGCTCCGCGAGGTGCTCGGCGAGGCCCGCGCCGCCCTCTCCGACGAGATCATGCACCGCTTCACCGATTTGCAGTACGCCCTCACGCTGGCCCTCGACGACGCCATCGAACGCCGCCTCCAGCAGCTCGACGCGCACATCGCCGAGATCGACAAGGCACTGGCGGAAGACAAGGCCAGCCGCGCCCGCCGCAAGGCAGCCCTGCAAACCGAACGCGACGGGCTCCGCGCCCGCGTCAAGCAGGTCGACGAGGTCCTGGCGAGGGCGCGTTCCCTCGCCCCGGCACGGCCCACGGAGGAGTAGCGATGAGCGAGCGCATCATCACCTCGTGCCCGCCCGCAGCGAGGACGGGCACGAGCGAGCGCAGCGAGCGAATCAGCACACTCAGCGCGTGTGGAGCCTCGTGCCCGCCCGCGGCGAAGCGAGGACGGGCATGAGTTGCCCTGTGTCAAGCCATAGCTTGTTGATCTTGGTTGAGGAGGCGTTGG
>NZ_JBHLUH010000086.1:0-1717 GCF_042433955.1 Phytohabitans kaempferiae
GGGATCGGCCGTGTAGATGGTCTGCACGATCGGGTTGTCGGCCCGCGCCACGCCCGGTGCCAGCGTCACCACACAGGCCAGGCTCACCAGCAGGGCCAGGCCGCGCCTCCATGATGTCCTTTTCATGGTGTCCCTCCGATCAGGACGTGATCCGGAAGGTGGCGTCCTGCCGGTCGCTCGCGCTCGAACTCGAACCGAGAGGGTCGATCCGGAGCACGTAGCCGGCGTGCCGCAGGTACCGGTCCGGGAAGTTGTACGACCGGAACGAGGTCCACGCGCCGTCGGCCAGCCCGGCCGTGCGGTAGAACGTCGCGTCCGCGCGGAAACCGGCCGAGCCGTTGTTGGGGTCCAGGCGGATCGCGTAGTTGTTGTGCCGCAGGAAGTTGCCCGGCCGGTTGACCGACTCGAACGACACCGCCGCGGCGTCGGCCAGGCCCGGCACCATGCGCCACATCTGGTCCTGGTAGGGATCGAACGGGTACGGGTCGATGCGGCCGACCCCGTTGGCGTGCCGGACGAAGTAGTCCGGGAAGTTCGACGCCTTGAGCCGTACCCAGTTCGGCGTGCCCCATCGGGAGACCAGCCCGTTGTACTCGGCGTCGCTGATCCCCAGGATCGAGCCGTGCTTTGCGTTCAACGGCGGGGTGTAGTCACGCTGGTTCAGCGCGGTCCAGGAGTTGCCGCCGATGTTCGATGTGGACCAGATGTAGTAGTCGGCGTTGACCGGGCTGAACGAGTCGCCCCACAGCCGCCAGCCGTTGCCCTCGTTGTTCTTCACCAGCAGCGGCGCCTCGATGGCGTTGCCCATCCGCAGCCCGCTGGTGTACGTGGTGAAGCTGTTCGGTGCCCCGGTGCTCGACCGGGCTCCGTAGAGAAGCCCGTTGGCCAGGTTCTTGTAGTACAGGTATGCGACCCCGCCGTCCACGACGATGTCACCGTCGAGCACACCGAAGCCGGGGCTGAAGAACACCTGCTGCGCGCTGACGTTGACGAAGTCGCTGGTGTAGTTGACCATCAGCACGTCGCCGCCGCTGTTGCACGAGTAGACGATGCCGTACTGGCCGCGAGCGGCGTCCCAGAAGGCCGTCGGCGCCCAGGTGTGGGCGTTGAGCGTGTGCATCCGGATCCGCCGGTAGCCGGTGAAGCTGGTGAGGTTGGTCGAGTCCCACACGTGCAGGTACTGGCTGTTCTGGCCGAAGTTGGTGCCCTTGAGGTCGGTGGCCAGCACGACGAAGGTGCCGTCCTGCTTGCGGAAGAGGAAGGGGTCACGCAGCCCTTGCTGCCCCTGTGTCGGTGTGACGAGCGGGTTGTTCTGGTTGAGCGGTGTCCAGTTCAGACCGTCGCGGCTCACCGCCAGGTGCAGGCCGTAGTCCGCGCCCTGGAAGTTGGGCGTCTCAGTGAAGTAGGACATCACGTAGGCCGTGTTCGCCGCCCACGCGACGCCGGGCAGAGCGACCGCCGAAACGGCGGAGAGGGCGCCGGAGGCGGCGACCCCTTTGATGAGCGCTCGTCGGGAAAGAGCCACGATGCTGACCTCTCTGGGAGTGTTGTTTTCCGGGTACGCGGGGATCGATGTCACCTGGAGCGTGGTGCTCCCGTCGGCGAGCGGGAGCAGCACGGGTTCCTCAGCAGGTGGGGCTGGTATGGGTGAGCGGGCCCTTCCGCCGGGTCGTTGCCGGACCGCGGCGGCTTCGCCCGCAGGACCGCCGCGGGCCGC
>NZ_JBHLUH010000087.1:0-12218 GCF_042433955.1 Phytohabitans kaempferiae
GGGATCGGCCGTGTAGATGGTCTGCACGATCGGGTTGTCGGCCCGCGCCACGCCCGGCACCAGCGACACCACACACAGCAGGCCGATGAGCGATACGAATCCCTGTCTCAAAACCGCCCTGCCTCGGGCACGTGCGGCGAGCTTCACATCTACCTCCAAGCATCTGGGGCCACTTTCGCGGCGATGATGTTCTGTCGAGCGGTGGTCGCCGCGTTCCGACCGCACGCCCGCGCGTGGCGCCAGGCCGGACGACCTGGCGCCACGGTTGAGTACCGGGAGCTTTCAGGGGGTGGTGAGGTCGAAGCGGCGTACGGTGACGGCACCGCCGAGGCTCTGCGTGGCGTGGTTGAAGATGCCGAAGCGGTAGCCCATGAAGAACTGCCAGGCGTTGTTCAATGTGAACGCCGGGCCCAGCCGTGTGAAGGTGCTGCCGTTGGTGCTGTACGAGAAGGTGGCCTGCCGCCCGGAGCCAGGTCTGATGTCGGCGTTGACACGCAGCCAGATCCGTCCACCGGACACGGCCGCGGAGGCCTGTTCGGCGCCGGTGCCGGTGGTGGCCCAGCTGCTGTTCATCGTCAGCCCGTTGGTCATCGACACTCGATAGGCGCCGTTCTCGCGCCGGACGCCGATCCAGGCTGACTGGTCACGCAGCATCGCCAGGCCGGCCCGGTCGCCGTTGGCCATCGTGCTGTAGTCCAGCTCGATGGTGGCGGTGGAAGTCGGGCCCTGGATCCGGTGGGTCAGCGTGTTCCGCGCCGAGTACAGGTCGTTGGTGACGGTCGCGGTCTGGAGCCGCAGCCCGTTGTTCACCGAGTACCGACTGGTGTCCGGATTGTGATTCCACTCCCACTGCGGGCTCAGCGCCGTACCGGCGAAGGTGTCCGTCCCGATCATCGGTTTGACCTGACGCGGCGGGCGGGGAACGTTCGGGTATTGGTACGAGGTGCCCCAGCGACCATTGACGGTCTGCAACACCGGCCAGCCGTCCGAGGTCCACGAGATCGGCGCCAGGGCGGGCACGCGGCCGCCCGGAAAGGCGTCCACGAAGGACATGTAGTACCACTGTCCGTTCTGCGTCTGCACCAGGCCGCCCTGGTGCGGCACTCCCCCGCCCGAGATCGGGCCGGGCAGGTCCAGGAGGACCTGACGCATCTCGTACGGTCCCCAGGGGTTGCTGGCCTTCAGCACGTACTGGCCGTTGGCCGGGCGGGTCAGCCAGATGTAGTAGCTGCCATTGCGCTTGTAGAACCGTGCGCCCTCAAGCGTGCCCACACTGGACGGTGTGGTGAACACCTGCTGGGCGCGGACCTGGCTCAGCCCGTCGGCGGCGAGCTGGGCCACGCTGATCGTGCCGTTGCCGTAAGCGACGTACATGGTGTCGTTGTCGTCGACCAGCAGGCCGGCGTCGTAGTAGCAGTTGTTGATCCGCGCCCGCTTCGTCCACGGCCCCTCCACGGTGGAGGCGGTGTAGACGTAGCTGCGGTTGAACTCCACGCAGCCGATCCAGTAGAACGTGCTGTTGCTCGGCCGGTAGTTCAATGTGGATGCCCAGATGCCTTTGACGTAGGCCCGCCCGCCGGACATGTCGTACGCGCCGTTGTCGAAGTCGAGCCTGGGCACCGAGTGTCCGGCGAACTCCCAGTTGACCAGGTCGTACGAACGCAGGATCGGCGCGCCCGGCGAGTAGTGCATCGTGGACGCCGAGTAGTAGTAGGCGTCGCCGACCCGGATGATGTCGATGTCGGCGAAGTCCTGCCACAGCACCGGGTTGGTAAACGTCGACGGCGCCGAAGTCGTCGGACTGGTGCCGCCGCCCACCCGCACGAGCTGCCACTGCTGGTTGTTGCCACCCCAGTCGCTGTACTGAACGACGTTCGCGCCGTCCACGGTCGACGCGTTCTGCACCTCGACCGCCTTGCCGCTGTTGCGGTTGATGAGCCGCACGTATCCGTCCGGCGAGTCGGCCAGCCGGAACTGCTGGTTGCTCCCGTTGCCGTCGGCCCACTGCACGATGGCCGCGCCGTCGGCCGTGGAGAAGTTGTAGACGTCGAGGACCTTGCCGGAGTGACGCGACTTCAGCCGGTAGTAGCCACCACCGGAATCGACGAACTGCCACTGCTGCCAGGCCCCGTCGTTGCGGGTCCACTGGGTGATCCGCGCGCCGTCGTTGGTGGCCAGGTTGTACACGTCCAACGCCTTGCCGCTGGTCCGGTTCACCAACACATACCACGCGCTGGTGTCGACCGTCGCCGCGGACGCGGACGTGGCGCCCACCGCGACCATCAGCCCGGCGCCGACAACTGCCGTCACCACGGCGGCCAGCCCTGCCCGCCTACCACGACGCCACCGCACGGTTCGTTTCAGCCCACCAAGCACGCCGTGCCCTCCTCTTCGCCCTATCGAAGTCGAACGCGGTCCGGTCCACTCCCACGTCACCGCAGGGTCAGCAGTCCAGGTTTCCGGGCGGTCACTCCGCGTCGATCTCTATCGCTGTTAGCGTTAACAACGACCATCGCTTCCATCATGCAGCGAAACGCACGACTTTGGCCACGGACGCCCCTGGCCTGCTCAAACGGGTAGTCACGCACCCCGCACATATGGACTGTGAACGATAACAGCAGGGCTCGTCAAGATGTTGCGGGCACGTTTCCTGGGATGCCCTCCGCCCGGATGAGTCGCCGAAACCTTGACTCCACGCCGCTTCGGCGCCCTTGGCGCAGATCCGCGCGGGTCCGATGGTCCATCGTGGAGCCTTCGCCGCGCACGGCCGGCTCCACGATTTCGCCAGCCCTGGAGCGATGGCTCCACAGCGCGGCCAGACCTCGCAGATGGCATGGAAAGCGGCCGGGCCATGACGACGGTGCGGCAGCCCTTTCGCCGAGACAGGTGCCGCCGCGGCAAGGTCCTGACCATGGCCACTGGACCGGCGCTGCCGCACGACCGCTCGAACTCGCCACGACCCGCATCGTCCGGGACAGCACTGCCCGCCCTCATCCCGCGTCATATCGTGATGTGCCGAGCACGGGTCGCGCTGGCCCGCACGATGAGCTGGGGTGGCAGCTGCACGTGTTCCACTCGCGGCTCCCCCGCCCGGTCGGGGTCTAGCCGGTCCAGAAGGACGCGAAGGCTGCGCCGGCCGAGCTCGGCGAAGTCCTGGTGGACCGTCGTCAGTGGGGGCAGGAAGAATCCGGAGTCCGACGTGTCGTCGAAACCGACGACGCTCACGTCTCCCGGTACCCACCGCCCGGTCTCATGCAGTGCACGCAGTACACCGAGCGCGACCTGGTCGTTGGCGCAGAAGACCGCGGTCACCGACGGATCGCGGGCCAGTCTCTGCCCCTGTTCGTACCCCGACCTGGCGCTCCACCCGCCCGGCCAGATCGCCGGAACCGATACACCGGCGGCGAGGAGGACGTCGTGCCAGCCGACGATTCGTTCGCGTGCCTCTGGCCAGTCGAGCGGGCCGGCCACGTGATGGACGGTGGTGTGGCCGAGGTCGAGCAGGTGCCGGGTGGCGAGGCGCGCGCCGGCGAGGTTGTCGATGCGCACGGTGGGCACGGCGCCGCTGACGCCGCCGCCCACGCCGACCGTCGGTAGCCCAGACGGGACCTCGACGAGGGTGTCCATCAGCGTGGGCTTGGGCGCGACCGCGATGATGCCCTCGACGGCATGTTGGCACAGGCGGTCGACGGCACCGCGCACGGACTCACTGTCCGCCGTGCGGACGTTCGCGACGGTGACCAGGTAACCTGCGGCGCGCGCCGCTTCCTCGATCCCGTACAGCATCGAGGCGGGGCCGAAGAGCTTGGTCTCGAAGCCCACGACGCCGAGAATGCCGGAACGGCGGGTGACCAGCGTGCGAGCGGCCAGGTTGCGCCGATAGTTGAGCGCCCGCGTTGCCGCCAGCACGCGCTGGCGCGTCTCCTGCCCCACTCGGGGGTGACCGTTCAACACGCGGGACACCGTCTGATGGGAGACGCCGGCCAGCCGCGCCACGTCACGCATGACGATGGAGCGTGGCCGCACGCCGGTGTCAAGATCGGATTCCGGTCGGTTGAAAACAGGATCGTCGAGCCACTGGTCGCGTTCGTCGCCCACGCCTGACCACACCTCGCAATCGCGAACCGCCGCCGCCGTTGTCGGCAGACCCCTTGGGATACCGCCCTCGTGATGGACGTTGATCTGTCTGTTGCCTCGCTGATGCCCTTACGCGGTCGCGCGGTGCGCGTGTCGTCGAGGAAGACGAGGCCGGACGCTCCGTCTTCCCCCATGCGGGGTCACACCGTCGTAATGGTCCATTGGAGGTTCGTGCTGGCACCAGGAGCCCACAGCTTCACCCGCGCGCCGGCGGTCGCGTCGCCCCCGCTGTCCAGGCATGTACCGGTTCCGCGGTTGATGATCTGATAGCGGCCGTTGCCCATGCTGTTCAGTCGCCACTGCTGGTTGTTGCCGCCGTTCCACGGCGCCTGCATCGCGTTCGCGCCGTTGGCGGTGTTTCCCCAGCTGTCAGCCACCATCCCGTTCGTTCGGTTGACGAGGCGGTAGTATCCGCCGCCCAGATCCACAAGCTGCCAGTGCAGGTTGGTGCTGCCGTCGTAGGTCCACTGCTTCAGCTGCGCCCCCGAGGCAACATTTCCGCCAGAGTCCAGGACGAGCCCTGTGGCGGCGTTCGTAATCCGGGCCCAACCCGTCGGGATGCTTCCACCACCGCCGCCAAGGGTCGGAATCGGGCCCGAGAAGGTCAGCTTCACCACGTATGCCGGCGCGGTGAAAGGCGGGCTGGCGGGCAGGGTGATGCGCAGACCCGACCCGTCCTGGACCCGGGTGGGCAGGTTGATGTACGAACCAGCGGTGGAGCCGAGCAACTGCACCGCACCGAGCGTGCTCAGATTGATCCGGCTCGCGCTGAGGGTGGTGATGTTCAGGGTCGTGCCAGGCCAGCCGAGCACGGTGGCGTACAGGACACGGTTGTCCTTGCTGCGAGTGAAGCGGATGTCCTGGCTGGTCCCCGCACGCGGTTGGACGAATGAACCGCCGCCCATCTGCGTGGGGCCTTCGCCGTACGCCGACCAAGCCCGAGTGGCGTAGACAGACTCGCCAAACCGCCGCAGGTAGTCGCCGATGCCGAGCAGGATCGAACGCTGTCCCGACGGTATGGTGCCGTCCGCCATCGGGGCGATGTTGAGCAGCATGTTGCCGTTCTTGCTGACCCGGTCGATCAGCGAGTGCAGCATCGCGTCGAGCGAGTAGTAACCGATGCCGACCGTGTAGCTCCAACTGGAACTGGAGATGCTGTCATCGGTGAGCCAGTACGGGTACTGGAGGCCGGCCGGACCGCCACGCTCGAAGTCATAGACCGAACCACGGTTGTTCAACCCGTCCTTGTACGTGGTGACCACATCTTTGTTCCAGGCGACGGCCTGGTTGAAGTAGTACGCCAGGAAGTCCAGCCGCCGCGACTCGTCGATCCGGTGCAGATTGAAGTCCTGCCAGATGATGTCGGGCTGGTAGCCGTCGATAACTTCCCTGAGCTTGTCGTACCAGAGCTGCTGCTGCTCGGCGGCGCTGAGCTGGCCGTAGAGCTTGCGCAGACTCGTGGTCGACTGTGCCGGTACCCGCTCGTAGAAGCCGGTGAAGTTGAAGGCGTGGTGGAGGGAGACGACCAGCTTGAGACCCCTGGCGCGGATCGCGTCCGCGTGCAGGCGGAGCAGGTCGAGCCGAGGCCCCGTGGCGACCGAGTTCCACTCGTTCACGCGGCTGTTCCACATCGAGTAGCCGTCGTGGTGTTCGGCTACCGGCCCAGCGAATCTCGCGCCGGCGTCGGCGAACAGTTGCGCCCACTCGTTCGGGTCGAAGTTGCCGCCCGCCGATCGCAGGCGCGGGGCGAACTGTACCCAGTTGCCGGCCCGGTCTCGGGCTCCGTTGATGAAGTTGTGATAGGGCCAGGCCGACGGTTCACCGTAGACACTGCGGTGGTGGTTGTTCTCCCCGGAGCCGCTGAAGTACATGTTTCGCGGGTACCACTCGTTCGCGAAGGCGGGAACGCTGAAGACGCCCCAGTGGTAGTAGATGCCGAACTTGGCGTCCTGGAACCACTCGGGAGCTGGCGGGTGCTGATCGACCGACGCCCACGTCGGCGTGTAGCTAGATGGTCCGTCGGTGGCCCAGGCGACGCCGGCCCGGACCAAGCCGGTGGCCGCGGCGGCGCCGGCCAGGCCTGCCGCAGTGATCAGTCGCCGTCGCGTGAACGTGAACATCGATGAGGACATCGCGGGTTCCTCTCTGGATGGGGGTGCCCAGCGGCGCGCATAACGCCAGACATCAAACGTTAAGTCACCGATAGGAGTGAGTCAATGCGTTCCGCAGCCCGCCCACGATGCCCCCTCTCAGGCAGGTATCCGCTGGTCCGAGCCGTAGACACGGAGGCCGATGGAGACATCTGACTTCAACATCAAGAGTAAGGGGTCATATGATGTATCGGCCGCAGGCCACCTGTCGGGTAAGCTCACCGTCGCCGCACCAGGGCAGAAGTGGACGTCGATGTCTCGCGCTGACGAAGTGATCAACAGCATCAAGCACATGATCCTCGAAGGGGTGTTCCGCCCCGGAGACCGCCTGCCCATCGAGAAGGAGCTCGCCGAGTCGCTCGGCGTCTCACGCGGTTCCCTCCGCGAAGGGATCTCCGCGCTGTCGATCCTGGGCGTGGTCGATACGCGGCAGGGCAACGGCACGTACATCACGAATCTCGACGTGACGCAGCTACTGGCGCCGATGGGTTTCGTCGTCGACCTCGAAGGTCGAGGCGACGCGCGCCATGTCCACGCGATCCGCCGCCTGCTGGAGTGCGAAGCGGCCAGGTTGGCCGCCGCGCGGATCACCGACCAGGCCCTCACCGAGGCCCGCGCGCTGCTCGACGAGGCGACCCGGATCGCCAGCGAGGTACCACACGACCACGAGTGCATCATCGAGATCGACATCAACTTCCACCGCATCATCGCCGCGCACACCGGCAACCCGGTCCTGGTGGGTCTGATCGACGCGTTCGCCGGCCGCACGGTGCGGGCACGGCTGTGGCGGAGCCTGCACGAGGAGGGCGCCGACAGGCGCACCCACGACGAGCACCTCGCGATCTGGAAGGCGCTCGCAGCACGCGATCCGGAGCGGGCGCGGATCAGGATGGCCAACCACCTGATCGGCGTGGAGGAGTCCCTCAATGCCTTGCCCGACGACGACACGCCAACGCCTCCAAAGATTAGATGACATTTCTGGCTCCGCGTGAAGCAAGCCACACAAATCCGAACTATCAACCACCCTTTGACGAAAAACATCAAATCTTTGTAGCGTTTAATCACCTCGTCTGTAACTCGCCGACTCGGCGACGACTCCGGAAGGGTGGGCTGCTATGCAGCTCCCGGACAGGATGTCCTGCCATGTCGAAACGCACGGAAACGGCATACACCTCATCGTCTCCGGCAGGCTGGACGAAAACACCAGCGGCGACTTCTCCCTCTCGGTTCGCAGCGTGCTCACCGGCCGTCCAGATGTACTCGTCCTGGACCTGACGACCGTGGAATTCCTCTCCCCGGAGGGCACCACAGCCATCGTCGACGCTGTGCTCCGCGCTGGGGAGAGCCGCACCAACGTGGTCTCCTGCCCAGCCCTGCGGTGCGGCAGCGGCTCGACCCGCTCGGGCTGAGCCAGGCCCTTCCACTCGACGGCGCCGATCCCACGGCCACCAACCCACCGCCCGCCGTGTCCGCATAGGACGGACATCGCCCTGTGACCAGCGGTGTCCTCCGGGGCAGAGCGGCGAGGGTCAGACCGACTTGCGGTAGACACCTTCGGCCTCTCGGAAAGCACGGACGAGGCTGTTTCGCGGCCGCGATCCCGAGCCGAAAGCGTCTGTTCTGCACGTGAATCCTCGGGGTAGGTGGGGCAGGAGGGTGGCGGCGCGGGGGCGCGCGGACCCCGCGCCGCCGCGCGGGAGTGAGGTCTACAACCGCGTGCTCGTCTGCGCGGTGCCGAACGAGCACGTCAATCGCCAACCGTCAATTCAGGAATCCCTAGCTGTTGCGCGCGATTCGCCACCGGTTGTCGGCGGTGCCGTTGTCCGAGTCCTGGACCGCGAACGCGCCGACAGCGGTGGAATTGTTCTGGATGCCGAGCAGCTTGCCGCTGTGCACGTTGCGAATCTTGTATGTCCCATCCCCCTGGTCGAGCATCGTCCACCTGTGGTCGGCGGTGCCGTTGTCCGCCCACTGCAACACGGTGGCGTTGTCCGCTGTGGACATGTCCTGTACCCCGAGCACTTTGCCGCTGTGGGCGTTGCGGAAGCGGACCGCGGTCCCGTCAGGGACCATCTCCCAGTTGTGGTCCGCGGTGCCCGAGTCGTGCCATTGGAGGGCGCGGCCTCCGTCCGCCGTCGACATGTTCTGGATGCCCAGCACGAAACCGCTGCCCGCGTTGACGAGACGGACAGTGCCACTGCCCTGGCCGCCGGTGTTCCAGTAGACGGTGTAGTTGTGGCCGTGCGCGTCGTAGAAGGGGCCCAGGTTGACCGCGACACCGTTGGCGATGGCGGTGAAGGCGAGCGAGGCGCTGCTGGTCCGGGTGACCGAGGACGTGTTCAGCGACGGGAGTGAGCTGAGCGACGTGTTGCCGTAGTTTCCGGACAGCACGACGGGACCGAACGTGACCGCCGCCACGTTCGCGTTGTCGTTGGCTGCCCGCATGACGACACGCATCGGCAGGCGTACCGTGACCGTGTCGCCGGAGGTCCACGAGCGGGTCACGGTGGCGTAGCTACCAGGCGTGGTGGTGAGGCCCTGCGCCACGCCGTTGACGCTGACGGTGGCTCCGGTGGTCCAGCTCGGGATCCGGAGGCGCATCGACCACGTCCCACTGACGTTGCCGGTAACCTGGAGCGTCGTCGTGTCGCTGACGGGGTACGACGTGCTCTGAGTGACCGTGATTCCGCGTTGCGACCAGCTGAGCACCGACGGCACGAACATGTTCACGATGAGGGTGTTGTCGCTGTGGAAGTAGATGGAGTCCATCAGCTGGGTGTGCATTTCCAGGCCCGTGCCCTGGCAGCACCAGAAGCTGTTGTAGTCGGTGCTCCAGGTGCCACCGCCCCACGCCGGACCCACTCCACGGCGGCCTCCCGGGTTGAGCGGGGTGAAGTAGGTGACGTGCCCGTGGCTGTCGGCCGGGTTCTGTTGGCCGATCATCTGGTTAAGCCAGGCCCGCTCGTAGTAGTCGAACAAGGCGACCCGGCCCGGGTCCAACGTGAACAGTTCCCGGGTGAGCCTGAGCATGTTGTACGTGTTGCAGCTTTCGCAGGTGTCCCTGTTGAGGTAGCCGGCGATGGCGTTGGGCGGCCGGAAGTGCTCGGCCTGGCTGTTGCCGCCGATGGCGTACGTGTGCGCGTTGACGCAGATGTTCCAGGCGTTGGCGGCGATGTCGCGGTAGCGGGCGGTGCCGGTGGCCTTGTACTCCCGCACGGCCCCGATCCACTTTGGCACCTGGGTGTTGGCGTGCAGCCCGTTCAGCTGGTCCTGGTTGGCCGCAAGCGGGTTGAACACCGCGGCGTGGTCGAACCGCTGTGCGGCGGTGAGCCAACGCGGGTCGCCGGTGTACTGGCACAAGTCGGTCAGCACCGCGTTCATGCCACCGAATTCCGTCCCCAGCATCGACTGCATCTGCTGGCTGCTCAGCCGGCCGGTGCGCCAGTCAACCCAACCGGCGAGCCTCAACAGCACGTCACGCGCTTGGGTGCTGCCGATGTGACGCCAGACGTCGAGCAAGCCGGCGAGCGTCTTGTGGATGGCGTAGTACGGCACGTTCCCGTTGGACAGGGTCCGCGCTTCAAGGGCGTTGAAGTCGGACTCGGGGAAGCCGGACAGGTAGCCGGTGTTGAACCCGGCGGTGCCGTTGTTGGCCTGGCACTTCGCCAGCTCCGCAACCATGTGGTTGGCCTTGTCCCGGCAAGCGGTGTCTCCGGTGACGGCATACACCTGCGCCCAGGCGGTGAGAAAGTGGCCCTGCATGTGGGTACGGAAGGGGAAGGTCGGCGCGTCCCAACCCCCGTTGGCGGCGGCGCCGTTGGTGGACAGCCGGTGGTTGGCCCGAAAGTTGTACAGCAACCGGTTGACGTCGACGAACCGTAGGTAGGCGACGGTGCGGTTCTGGTTGTCCAGCCACCTGCTCGCCGTCAGCCGCACCTGGCCGAGTTCGAAGGCGTAGGCGGACACTCCGATGTCGGGCCTGACTGGCGCGATCGCCGCCTGCGCGGGCGAGCGTCCGAGAGCGGAGCCGGCGGCGGTGGCAGCGGCCACGGCGCCAGCGGTCTGGAGCAGCCGTCGCCGGCTGACGGAGGATGACATGTTTCACCTTCCCGGTATCAAAGATGGTGCCGTTGCGGAGACGTTCCCCCACGGCCGCGAACGCGCCGAGGAATCGTGATGCCATGACCGTGAGCGTGGTGCCTCATTTGCCATCCGGTGCGGGTAACGGGACGTTCATGGGGCGAGCGTCGCCGCGACGTGGAGGGTGTGTCCTACCGGCGGCCCGTTCGGGAGAATGGCCGGACACGCCGCGGCGTGCCCGGCCGGAAGTGACGGTGGTTCGGCTGCTACGCCCGCGTACACGTCGGTAGCGGTGTGCTGTTGGTGCCGGTCGACGTGCCGATGAAGCCGAAGGTGGTCGACGTGCCGGGGCCCAGGTTGCCGTTCCAGGTCTCGTTGGAGACGTTCTGGGTGCTCCCACTGGGCGCGTTGCGACCGCCCCAGATCTGGGTGATGGTCTGCCCGTTGGCGAACGTCCAGCTCACCCGCCATCCGGTGAGGGCGGTCGCGCCCGCCGTCACGGTGACCTCGGCCTGGAAACCGCCCTGCCACTGGCCGGTGACCCGGTAGGTGGCGGCGCAGTTCCCGGGCGGCTGGCTGGTCGGCCCGGTCGCCGGCGGCGTGGTGGGCGGGGTCGTCGGCGTGGTGCCGGCGAAGTGCGTGAAGAACCGCCACACCTCGCCCGGGACCCAGGTCCGCGACCCGCTGTCGCCACCGGCGCCGTCCTGGGGAGCCGCGATGTGACCGCCGTCGAACGCCGCCCAGACGACCGGGTAGCCGGCCCGGCATCCCGAATAGCTGAAGACCGTATGGGTCAAGCTGCCCGCCCTCGGCTCGGGCGGGCTGGCCGCCGTACAACCGTTGTTGCGGACGAACCGGTCGCGCAACGACCGTCCGCTAGCGATGTTGTCGCCGATTCCATGCACGCCGAGGTAGGCGACCGGCTGGGTACCGCCGCTACAGCCGCTGAGCGTACCGGGAGAGGACTGGACCGCGACCGCGCGGAAGACGTTCGGACGGGCGCATGCCAGCGCGTAGCTCATCGCGCCGCCGTAGCTGAAGCCGACAGAGAAGCGCTGCGTCGTGTCGACACACAGTTCGCTCTCGATACGCCGGAGCATGTCGTCGGCGAAGACCAGGTCTTCGCCGCCGGCGTTGGCCCAGCCGTTGTTCAGGCCCTGCGGGGCGACGAAGATGGTGCTGTTGTTCGACAGTCGCAGCAGCCCGTAGTACGCCCACACGTCACGCTGCACGGTCTGCCCGGTGGCGACGTCGACGGCGGTGCCGCCCCACCAGTGGAAGCCGAAGACCAACCGGTACTGGCGGTTGCGGTCGTATCCGTCCGGGAGCCGCAGGATGAAGCTGCGGTTCTTGCCGCCACTCTGGATCGTGTGCGTCCCGCTCGCCAGCGTGGGGGCCCGGCCGCATCCTGCGGTCGCCGCGAGCGTGCCGACATCGGCGGCCGACGCGGCACCGCCAAGCGTGCCACTGAGCAACGCACCGCCCGCCATCAGGACCAGCATCGCCGCGGCCGCGATCGGCTTGGCGATGGCTTCACGTCTGAACATGGCGCAACTCCCTCCGCTGGTGGATGTCGATGTGGCGACAGATAGACCGAGGTCGGAGACCACAGATGTGCTGATCGGAAGGCGTCGTCGTCGCTCGTCGGGAAGGAGCCACGATGCTGACCTCTCTGGGAGTGTTGTTTTCCGGGTACGCGGGGATCGATGTCACCTGGAGCGTGGTGCTCCCGTCGGCGAGCGGGAGCAGCACGGGTTCCTCAGCAGGTGGGGCTGGTATGGGTGAGCGGGCCTATCCGCCGGGTCGTTGCCGGACCGCGGCGGCTTCGCCCGCAGGACCGCCGCGGGCCGC
>NZ_JBHLUH010000088.1:0-10779 GCF_042433955.1 Phytohabitans kaempferiae
CCGCTTCGCGACGCGGGACGCTGCCGCGCGTCCGGTCACCGTCGATTTTCGAGTTAGCCCTTGAGTGCGGACGAGACGAGCGCCTGGCCCTCCTCCTGGAGCTGGGCCAGGTGCTCCGGGCCCTTGAACGACTCCGCGTACAGCTTGTAGACGTCTTCGGTGCCGGATGGGCGGGCGGCCAGCCAGCCCGACCCGGTCACGATCTTCACGCCGCCGATCGGCGCGTCGTTGCCGGGGGCCTTGGAGAGCACGGCCGTGATCGGGTCGCCGGCCAGCTCGCTCGCGGTGACCTGCTCGGCGGAGAGCTTGGCGAGCACCGCCTTCTCCGCGCGGCTGGCCGGTGCGTCGATCCGGGCGTAGGCGGGGGCGCCGAAGCGCTCGGTCAGCTCGGCGTACCGCTGGCTGGGAGACCGGCCGGTGACCGCGATGATCTCGGCGGCCAGCAGGCAGAGGATGATGCCGTCCTTGTCGGTGGTCCACACCGAGCCGTCGCGGCGCAGGAACGAGGCGCCGGCGCTCTCCTCGCCGCCGAAGCCGACCGAGCCGTCGACCAGCCCGTCGACGAACCACTTGAAGCCGACCGGCACCTCCATCAGCCGCCGCCCGAGGTCGCCGGCGACCCGGTCGATCATCGAGGAGGAGACCAGCGTCTTGCCCACCGCGGCGTCCGCGGCCCAGTCGGGGCGGTGCCGGAAGAGGTAGTCGATCGCGACCGCCAGGTAGTGGTTGGGGTTCATCAGGCCGCCGTCGGGCGTGACGACGCCGTGGCGGTCGGCGTCCGCGTCGTTTCCGGTGGCCACCTGGTAGGCCGAGCGCTGCGCGATCAGCGACGCCATCGCGTGCGGCGACGAGCAGTCCATGCGGATCTTGCCGTCCCAGTCGAGCGTCATGAACCCCCACGCCGGGTCGACCCGCGGGTTGACCACCGTCAGTTCGAGCCCGTGGCGGCTGGCGATCTCGTCCCAGTACGCCACGCTGGCCCCGCCCAGCGGGTCGGCGCCGATCCGCACCCCGGCCGCCCGGATCGCGTCGAGGTCGACGACGCTCGGCAGGTCGCCGACGTAGGCGCCGACGAAGTCGTACCCCTCGGTGGTCTCGGCCGCCCGCGCCCGCGCGACAGTGACCCGCCGGACCTCCTTGAGCCCGCTCTCCAGCAGGGCGTTCGCCCGGTCTTCGATCACCTTGGTGACATCGGTGCCGGCCGGCCCGCCCGATGGCGGGTTGTACTTGAAGCCGCCGTCCGGCGGGGGGTTGTGCGAGGGCGTGACGACGACCCCGTCGGCGAGCCCGCCGGTGCGCCCCCGGTTGTACGTGAGGATCGCGTGTGACACCGCCGGCGTGGGCGTGTAGCCGTCGCGGCTGTCGAGCCGCACGCGCACGCCGTTGGCCGCGAACACCTCCAGCGCGCTGAGCAGCGCCGGCTCGGAGAGCGCGTGCGTGTCGCGGGCCAGGTAGAGGGGGCCGTCGATGCCACGTTCGGCCCGGTACTCGCAGATGGCCTGGCTCATCGCGACCACGTGGTCTTCGTTGAAGGCCAGCTTGAGGCTCGATCCGCGATGCCCCGAGGTGCCGAACCCGACCCGCTGCCCAGCCTCGGCCACATCCGGTTTGCCGGTGTAGTACGCGGAGACGAGGTGGGGGACATCGACGAGGTCGCCCGCCTCGGCGACCTGGCCGGCACGAGGGTGAAGCCGGGCGCTATCGGACACGACGTATCCTCTCGGGAAGTTGGGGAAGCGGGTTCGATCGTAGTCGCGTGGGAGGCGTCTGTTGGCGGGGAACATTCGAGTCGTGGCCTTCGACCTCGACGACACGCTCGCGGTGTCGAAGTCTCAGATCGACGACCGGATGGCGAAACTGCTGGCTGAGCTGCTGGCCCAGGTCGACGTCTGCATCATCTCCGGCGGGCGGTTCGAGCAGTTCGAGACCCAGGTGCTGCGCCACCTCGACGTCGAGACCGAGGCCCGTGAGCGGCTGCACCTGATGCCCACCTGCGGCACGCGCTACTACCGGTGGCTCGACGGTGACTGGGGCCTTGTGTACGCCGAGGATCTCACCGAGGAGGCCAAACAGCGCGTCGTCTCGGTGTTGATCGAGGGGGCGAAGGCGCTCGGCATCTGGGAGCCGGAGCCGTGGGGCGACATCATCGAAGACCGCGGCAGCCAGGTGACCTTCTCCGCGCTGGGGCAGCGGGCTCCCGTCGGCGCGAAGTACGCGTGGGACCCCGACGGCGCCAAGAAGGCGGCGCTGCGCGACTACGCGGCCGCCCGCCTGCCCGACCTGGAGGTGCGCAGCGGCGGCTCCACATCGGTCGACGTGACCAAGAAGGGCGTCGACAAGGCGTACGGGATGGGCAAGCTGCTGGAGCACCTCAGCCTCGCCACCGACGACGTGCTCTTCGTCGGCGACCGCCTCGACGTGGGCGGCAACGACTACCCGGTCAAGGCGATGGGTATCCGGTGCCAGGCGGTAACCCGGTGGCAGGACACCGCCGACTACGTCGAGCGGCTGCTCACGACGCTGCCGGCCAGCGCACCCGGAGACGTCTAGGATCATCACAGCCCCGCGAGGTCTTGGAAGGAGCCCTTCGGTGTCCCTGGACGCGCAGTTGCTGGAAATCCTCGCGTGCCCGGACACGCATCACGCACCGCTGGAGTACGACGCCTCCGCCGAGACCCTGACCTGCACCGAGTGCGGTCGGATCTTCGAGGTGCGCGACGGCATCCCGGTACTGCTGCTGGACGAGGCCCGTTCTCCTGAAGGCGAGAAATGAGCGCGAGCGTGCGTGGCCGTCGCACTGTCGACGAGGCCCTGCTGGACGACCCCAACGGCATGGCGGAAAACGACCCGGGCGGCATGCTCCGGGCCACCGCCTCCGCCGGCGCGCAGGTGCGCGAGTCGGCGGCACTCGCCGCCGAGGCCAACCTCGCCGTGCTCGGTGACGAGGGACGCCCCCGCGCTGTCGTGATCGCGGGTATCGGCACCGCCGGCCGCACCGGCGAGATCCTGGCTACGGTCGCCGGGCCGCGCTGCCCGGTGCCGGTGATCGCCCACCGCAGCGCGGGCGTGCCCGGCTGGGTCGGCGCGGCCGACGTGGTGATCGCGGTCAGCGCCTCCGGGCGCAGCCCCGAGGCGCTCGGTGCCGCCGAGGCCGCCGCCCGCCGAGGTGCCCGCCTGGTGGCGGTCGGCGCGCCCGACTCGCTGCTCCAGTCGGTGGCGGAGAGCGCGCGGGCGCCGTTCATCCCGGTGCCGCGCCGCGCGCCGGCCCGCGCGAGCCTGTGGGCGCTCACCGTGCCGGTGCTGCTCGCCGCGCGTACGTTCGGTCTGGTCAAGGTCAACGAGGCCGACCTGGCGGAGACCGCGGCGCGGCTCGACGCCGACGCCGACCGCTGCCGCCCGACGGCTGAGTCGTTCGTCAACCCGGCCAAGTCGCTCGCGCTGGGGCTCGCCGGCTCGGTGCCGATCGTGTGGGGCTCCTCGCCGCTGGCCGCCGTGGCCGCCCGCCGCTTCGCCGACACGATCTCGGCCAACGCCCGCTACCCCGTGGTCGCCGGCGCGCTCGGCGAGGCCGGCCGGGGCCGCGTGGGCCTGCTCGACGGCGTCTTCGGCGGCCTGGTGGAGTCGTCCCGCGACATCTTCGCCGACCCGGAGGACGAGCAGGACGCGACCCGGCTGCGGGTCGTGCTGCTTCGCGACGGTGGCCTCGGCAACGAGGAGGACACCGACGAGCCGGTGGCGGTCGAGGAGCGCCGCGCCGACGCGGTGCAGACGCTCGCCGAGCGGCGCGGTGTCCGCTGCGACGTGGTGACCGCCGAGGGTGGCTCGCCGCTGGAGCGGCTGGCCTCGCTCGTCGCCGTGCCCGACTTCGCCTCGATCTACCTCGCTCTCGCACACGGGCTCGACCCCATGGCCGTGCCGGCTGTCACCGAGATGAAGGAGCTCAGCAACCCATGAGCGGGTTAGTCCGGCCTGGTTTCTCGCGGCCGCACGCCGGGAAGCGAGGACGGCGATGAGCGCCTCCGGCGGCACCAAAGCGATCATCGCCGCGCTGCTGGCCAACCTGGGCATCGCGGTCACCAAGTTCATCGCGTGGTTGCTCACCCAGTCGTCGTCGATGCTGGCCGAGTCGATCCACTCGGTGGCCGACTCCGGCAACCAGGCGCTGCTGCTGTTCGGCGGCCGACAGGCGCGGCGCAAGGCCACCCCGCAGCACCCCTTCGGGTTCGGGCGGGAGCGCTACGTCTACGCGTTCATCGTGTCGATCGTGCTCTTCAGCGTCGGTGGCCTCTTCGCGCTCTACGAGGCATGGCACAAGTTCGCCGACCCGCACCCCATCGACAAGTGGCAGTGGGTGCCGGTGACGGTGCTGGTGGTCGCGATCATCCTGGAGTCGTTCTCGTTTCGCACCGCGATCGTCGAGTCCAACCTCGTGCGGGGCAAGGCGAGCTGGGTGCAGTTCGTGCGGCGGGCGCGGGCGCCGGAACTCCCCGTCATCCTCCTCGAAGACCTCGGTGCGCTGCTCGGTCTGATCTTCGCGCTCTTCGGCGTGGTCCTGACGCTGATCACCGGTGACGGCACCTGGGACGCCGTCGGCACCACCGCGATCGGCATCCTGCTGATCACGATCGCGATCGTGCTGGCGCTGGAGACCAAGAGCCTGCTGCTCGGCGAGAGCGCGACGCTGGAAGACCAGGCGAAGATCGAGGCGGCCATCACCGCGGGGCCCGAGGTCGAGCGGATCATCCACATGAAGACCCTGCACCTCGGCCCGGAGGAGCTGCTGGTCGCCGCGAAGATCGCGGTGCACGGGCACGAGAGTGCCGAAGACATCGCCCGGCTCATCAACTCCACCGAATCCCGCATCCGCGAGGCGGTGCCGATCGCCCGCGTCATCTACCTGGAGCCCGACATCTACCACGTCCCGGCGGCGGCGGAGCCGACGCCCGCGACGAGCTGACGGCGTGCGGCGCCTCTCCGGTCGCATCCGGCCATACGCCTGGGGCTCGCGCACCGCGATCGCCAAGTTGCAGGGGCGGCCGGTGCCCAGCGACAGCCCGGAAGCGGAGCTGTGGCTGGGCGCCCACCCCGGCGACCCGTCCACTGTCGGCGGTGCCAGCCTGGCCGACCTGATCACCGCCGAGCCGGAGCGCCTGCTCGGCGGTGAGGCCGTGGCGCGCTTCGGGCCACGGCTGCCGTACCTGCTCAAGGTGCTGGCCGCCGCCGCGCCGCTCTCGCTACAGGCACATCCCGACGCGGAGCGGGCTCGGGAGCGGTTCGCGCTTGGGCATCCGGGCTACGTCGACGGCTACCACAAGCCCGAGCTGCTGGTCGCGGTCTCGGAATTCGAAGCACTGTGCGGGTTTCGCGACCCGGCGGCGTCGGCGGCCGCACTGTCCACTCTGGATACGCCGGCGCTCGAGCCGGCCGTCGCCGCACTCGCCGGGGGCGGTCTGCGAGACGCCGTGGGCGAGCTTCTCGCGCTGCCGTCCGCCTCCGTCGACCAGGCCGCCGCGGCGCCGCGCGCGCCCGAGCTGGTCCGCCGGCTCGCCGCCGACTATCCGGGAGATCCGGGGGTACTGGTGGCGCTGCTGCTCAACCACGTGACGCTCGCGCCGGGCGAGGCGATCTGGATGCCGGCGGGCAACCTGCACGCCTACCTGCTCGGCACCGGTGTCGAGATCATGGCGGCCAGCGACAACGTGCTTCGCGGCGGGCTGACGCCCAAACACGTCGACGTGCCGGAGCTGCTGCACGTGCTCCGCTTCGAGGTGCTCGCCGACCCGGTCGTACGCCCGGAGCCGGTCGCGCCCGGCGTCGTGACCTGGCCGGTGCCGGTGGCCGAGTTCGCCCTGCACCGCGTACGGCCGGAGGGCGGCTCGGTCGAGTTGGCCGCGCCCGGCCCGCGTGTGGCGCTCTGCATGACCGGCGCGGTGACTGTCGGCGACGGCGACGGCGCGGTGGAGCTGAGCGGTGGCGAGGCTGCGTTCGGGGGCGCCGGACCGGCCCCGGTCACGTTCTCCGGAGCGGGAGAGGCGTACCTCGCGTCGGTACCGGCGTAGGTTTGGCCTGGTAGGGCCCTTGCGCCCCGTGTCCTCTGGGAGGTTTCTGCCCTGAGCTGGGCGTTTGCGCCATGCGCACAGACACACAGATCAAGAAATTTCCGGATTTGCTTGACACGGCTATAGCGCAATGTAACGCTATAACCACGCAGCGTTATCGCGACGAAGGTCCGAGTCACGCGCGGGGGAACCAAACCGGGGGGATGCGCGGGGCGGTGGGAGTTGAGCGGAAGACCCGCTCATGACCCGCCGCCCCGCGCGCTATTTGGGCACAGTGCCGGTCAGCTGCGCCTATCCGAGCCGTCTACATATGGTCAACAACGCCCGCGTATGGTGGTTGGTCGTTGCAACGGACGCGTTCGACAGGAGCTTTTATGACCAGCACTCTGCCGGCGCCGGACGCGTCGGCCGCGGCCCGCCCGCGCACCGTCGCCGAGGGCGACTTCAAGGTTGCGGATCTGTCGTTGGCCGGGTTCGGTCGTAAGGAGATTCAGCTCGCGGAGCACGAGATGCCCGGGCTGATGGCGCTGCGGCGGGAGTACGCCGACGCGCAGCCCTTGGCCGGCGCTCGGGTGACCGGTTCGCTGCACATGACGATCCAGACCGCCGTGCTGATCGAGACGCTGGTCGCGCTGGGCGCCGAGGTCCGCTGGGCCTCGTGCAACATCTTCTCCACGCAGGACCACGCCGCCGCGGCCGTCGTCGTCGGCCCCACCGGCACGCCCGAGGCTCCGGCCGGCGTGCCGGTGTACGCCTGGAAGGGCGAGACCCTCGCCGAGTACTGGTGGTGCACCGAGCAGGTGCTGCTGTGGCCCGACGACTCTGCCCGCGGTGGCCCCAACATGATCCTCGACGACGGTGGCGACGCCACGCTGCTGGTGCACAAGGGCGCCGAGTTCGAGAAGGCCGGCGCGGTGCCGTCGCCGGAGACCGCCGACAGCGAGGAGTTCGCGGTCATCCTCGGCGTGCTCCAGCGCTCGCTCACGGAGGACAGCCAGCGCTGGACCCGGGTCGCCGCCAGCATCAAGGGCGTCACCGAGGAGACCACGACGGGCGTGCACCGGCTGTACGAGATGCAGAACGCCGGCACGCTGCTCTTCCCGGCGATCAACGTCAACGACGCGGTGACCAAGAGCAAGTTCGACAACAAGTACGGCTGCCGCCACTCGCTCATCGACGGCATCAACCGCGCCACCGACGTGCTGATCGGTGGCAAGGTCGCGGTGGTCGCCGGCTACGGCGACGTGGGCAAGGGCTGCGCCGAGTCGCTGCGCGGCCAGGGCGCCCGGGTCATCGTGACCGAGGTCGACCCGATCTGCGCGCTCCAGGCGGCGATGGACGGCTACCAGGTCGCCACGCTCGAAGACGTGGTGGAGACCGCCGACATCTTCATCACCGCCACCGGCTGCTTCGACGTCATCACCAACGAGCACATGGCCCGGATGAAGCACCAGGCGATCGTGGGCAACATCGGCCACTTCGACAACGAGATCGACATGGCCGGGCTCGCCAAGCGCGACGACGTCGAGCGGATCAACATCAAGCCGCAGGTCGACGAGTGGCGCTTCGCCGACGGCCACTCGATCATCGTGCTCTCCGAGGGCCGGCTGCTCAACCTGGGCAACGCGACGGGCCACCCGTCCTTCGTGATGTCCAACTCGTTCTCCAACCAGACGATCGCGCAGATCGAGCTGTTCACGAAGACCGACCAGTACCCGCTCGGCGTCTACACGCTGCCGAAGCACCTGGACGAGAAGGTCGCCCGCCTGCACCTGGACGCGTTGGGCGCCAAGCTGACCGAGCTCTCCAAGGAGCAGGCCGCCTACCTCGGCGTGCCGGTCGAGGGTCCGTACAAGTCGGAGCACTACCGGTACTGAGCCGCTGACGCTCGCCTCCGGGCCGGCTGGGGTCTCCCCGGTCGGCCCGGCTTGCTTTCGCGCTTGGGTGCTGCCAGCGGGCGCGCCGCTCTGCGATGCCTCCGGTCGGGTCAGCGGGCGCGGTCGCTTGGTGGTGCTTTCGGTGGGTCAGCGGGCGCGGTCGCGGTTTCGGGGGCGGACCCAGGTCCAGATGCAGTAGACCAGCCAGCTCACGGCGACCGCGGTGGCGAGGAAGCTGAGGTGCAGGGCGTCGAGCAGCAGGACCACCGCGAGGACGGCGAGCCACGGAAAAAGCACCTTCACGCCGGCAACGGTACTGCCTCACGGTGGTCGTGAGACGTGCTCCTTCTCGGCCTCGCGTGGCCTGGTTTGTGGCTGGACAAGGAGCGGCGGGCCAGGTGTTTGCCGCCACCTGGCCCGCCCTCCAGTCCCTGCTGATCCGATCAGAGCATGTGCTGTGCCTGCGGACCCATAACCTGTACAAGTTCCGACTCGAGCAATCGAAGCCACCGTCGCTGCACCAGCTCGAGCGTCGTGACGATCGGGCGGCTGGGCGTCTCGCCGATGGGGATCAGCACCGCCTCGTCGCCGGGGAGAGCCATCAACCAGGCGACGACGTGCCCGCCCGTGCCACTTTCGTCGCGGCGGTAGAGTGCGAACACGGTCGGCTTCTCGTCGACATACACCAAGCCGAGGCGCAACTGCCACGGCAGCTCTGGGACATCAGGGACTGTTGTCTTCTCGTCCAACACAGCTGCCCCCCTTGGCCTTCGTGGGACTCGGTGGCTGCTCGTCGACGTCGTTGTCGTCCTACGTTCCTCAGAGTGCATCTCGCAGCCAGGAGATGCAAGTGCACCTGATGCCATCCTGTTGCAACCCCGTTGTCCATCTTGCGTTACGGTATGCGCGATGGCAGTGAAGCCAAGTCCGACGACTCTGCGACGGCAGCTGGGCGCCGAGTTGCGCCGTTTGCGTGCCGGTCGCACGGTGGCGGACGTGGCCGCTGAGCTCGGCTGGTCAGAATCCAAGCTGAGTCGCATCGAGACCGCCCACACAGGCATCCGGGCCAAAGACCTGGACCGGTTGCTCGAGGCGTACGCCGTCGCCGAGGACGCCCGAGCACGAATCCGGGCGCTCGCGGGGCAGGCCCGGCAGCGAGCGTGGTGGGAGGCATACGGTGACGTGCTGCCAAACGCCTACGAGACATACATTGGCTTCGAGGCCGAGGCGGTCGGCATTTTCAACTACGAGGCACAGATCGTGCCCGGCCTGTTGCAGACCGCCGAGTATGCCAGCGCCGTGATCCAGGCCGACGGCATCTACGAGGACGACGAGGTGCACGGCCAGCGAGTGGCTGTGCGGATGGCACGCCAGGCGGTCCTGACGCGCGATCCGCCGCCCAAGCTGTCGGTCATCCTCGACGAGGCGGTCCTCCGCCGCCAGATCGGTGGCCCAGGCGTCATGCGCCGCCAGCTCACCAGCCTGGCGGAGGCCAACGAGCGAAAGATGATCACGGTCCAGGTGCTGCCCTTCGCGGTCGGCGCCCACCGTGCCCTGGCGGGCTCCTTCGTCATCCTCGAGTTTTCCAACGACTCCGAGCGCCCTCTCGTCTACTGCGAGGGCATGACCGGCGGCCTGTTCCGGAGCCGGGCCGACGAGCTGCGGAGCTACTGGATGAGTTTCGAGTCGCTCCGGTCGGCCGCGCTCAACCCGAAGCAGTCTGTCGAGTTCATCAACAGAGTCGCGCAAGACAGTCAGTAACGACTCCCGCTGTTCAAGAGAGGACACGGCGCGAATGTCTGCGTCAATCAAGCCGCCGGTTCACTGGCGTAAGAGCACCCGCAGCGCGGGTAACGGCCAGTGCGTAGAGGTCGCGGCAATGCCCGAAGGTATCGCGATGCGCGACTCCAAGGATGCCGAGGGTCCGATTCTTCGGTTCCAGGCCGTGACCTGGAGCGATTTCCTCGACGCGGTAAGGGCGGGGGAGTTCGACCGCACCGCGTAGCGATGGTCCGGTTCCGAGGTGGCCCGGCATCGGGCCACCTCGGGCGCTAATTTTTCCGGGTCGGCCGCCCGAGTCTAGGCCGCGTTCGGACCTGGTGTCGTCTGTTGGAGACGCTGTCGAGCTGGGCGCACCGACGCGCCCAACCCCGCACGCACGGCCCGTGGCATGGCTGCCGGGTCCGGTGGGCCCGCCGCGCCGGATCTGGCGGGGTGCGCTGGCGTTGTCGGGGACATAGCCCTTTGCGGTCGGTTTGAAGGGGATATGTCCCTGACATAGCCCTCTTCGAAGCGACCAGGCCCGGGGCGGCGCGGCAACACGGACCGGTGTGGACACGAGCATCTACCGCTAGTCCGACGCGCGCGGACGCTGCGCGATCCACTCAGATGTCAACCCCGGAACCTCTCTAGCTTCGGGTCCTGGCGTGCTTCCGGCGGGGCGCTTGGGCTGCGGGACAGTTGCGGAGGGGGCGCGTACGCGGCGCAACCGGCCGGACCCGGCATCCGTCCGGGTTGGGCGCACCGGTGCGCCCAGCTCGACAGCTTCTTCAACACCGATCCCGACCCACCGCCTCCGCCCAGGCCGAGCGGCAGGCGCGGCGGGGGAATGAGACACCGGATCGCCCCAACCCGCCGCTCACCGCATCCACATTGGACCGATCGGCCACGGGGACGGTCGCCGGACGGCTCGTCGCCTCGTGTACCGCCCGGCAGCGGGCCGCGCGGGCCGCCCGCGACCCCCATGCCCCGTCCCCGCACAGCCGGCGCGGAACGTCTAACTCGAACAACGCGGCCATCATCGCCCGGCCCGACACCCCGAACAGATCACTGACCACGACCGA
>NZ_JBHLUH010000089.1:0-159588 GCF_042433955.1 Phytohabitans kaempferiae
ATTTTCAGCCCGGAACGGGCCGCCCGCCAGAGGCGACAGGGACTAGATCCGGCAGCTTGGTCGCAAGAATCCGTGATCGCCGTGGCGTGGGGCGCTGGCTCGCCCGCATCCGGGGCGCCGCCACACGTGGGGCGCCGGAGTATCCGCGATCGCGAACCCTGACCGCGAAAGCTCTGTAGATGATCTGTGCCAAGCGGACCCGGGGATCTGCCTCGCGGCTTTCGCCGGAAATGTCGCAAGACAGGTCGTGGCCACCGGAGGCTCTTTCAAGGAAACAGCCCTTTCGCACTGCCCGCAAGGGGCTGTTTCCCCGAAAGAGCCCTCTCTGTGCCGCGGGGTGAGGGCGGGGTTTGGTTTGTGGGACCGCGCAGGGCGCGGCCGCGGGAGCGGCGGTCTGGAGCGCGGCGGACATCGCGGTAGCCCGGGTCATCCAGGGTCTGTTCGTGAGGGCATGGGGCGGGCCGGCACCGGCGGGGGCCATCGCCGCCGGTACCGGCCCGGGTCTTTCAGCGCGCGGTCAGACCGCGCGCCAGAGGGCGGGGACGTTCGGGGGCTCCCAGCCGGCGATCGCGGTGTGCGCCTGGAGGCACTGGTACGTGCGGCCGCCGTACGTCACCCGCGCGCCGACCGCGTACGCCGTGCCGGCCGCCCACGTGCCGCCCTGCGGGGGAGGCGTGGTCGGGTTCGGCGGGGGCGTGGTGGGGTTGGGCGGCGGGGTGGTCGGGTTGGGGTTGGGGTTGCCGCCCCCACCGACCTGGAGGTCGACGCAGGCGTAGAAGGCCATCGGCGTGTCGGCGATGTTCCAGATCGCGAGCACGGTCTGGCGGCCGCTGGGGACGCCGCTGACCGTGTGCGAGAGCGTCATCGGGGGTTGCTGGTTGTTCTGGCTGAACGAGGCCAGCAGCCGGCTCCCGACCCAGTACTCCCAGGTGCTGGTGCGGTGCGCCACGGTCAGCCGCCAGTTGAAGGTGACCGTGCTCCCCGAGTTCGTGGCGGGGAAGCGGGAGCCGTCGTTGAGCACCGCGAACTGGGCCAGCCCGGCGTTGCAGTTGCGCTGCCCCTTCGGGCCTTCCACGCTCTGCGGCTCGTACTGGATCGGGCCGCAGTTGGCGACCCGTCCGGTGGCGCACATGTCCTGCCGGCTGGGCGGGGACGTGATCCAGCCGTGCGCGCTGGCCGGGCTTGACGGCAGTGCGACGAGCATCAGTGGCACGGCCGCGATGCCACCGGCGAGCGCCGCCACCTTTCGTCGTAGGTTCATCCAGCTCTCTCCTTGTGGGGGAAACAGGGGGATTCCGGCCGTGGGTAGCTGGAGGTTACATCGGTGCGACACTATCTGTAAATATTGTTAAGAGAAGATGTGCGTTCTACTCTTAATCTTCTTTACGGTTTGGAGTGTCGATGTCGCGTTGGGTTCTCCTCGGCATGGCGGCGCTGCTTCTGGCCGGCTGCTCCGGCGGCTCCGGGGGCGGGCCGGCCGCCACGCCGTCCACAGATCAGCCCGCGGCGACCGCCGCCGGCGGGCTCAACAACACCGACGTCATGTTCCTCCAGATGATCTTGCCGCACCACCGGCAGGGCGTGGAGCTGGCCGGACTCGGGCACGCCAAGGGCGGCCGCACCGAGCTGGTGCAGCTCGCCGCCGCCATCGAGGCGACCCAGGAGGACGAGGTGGAGCTGATGGCGGGCATCCTCGCCGGCTCGGGCGCCCCGGAGACCGCGCCGACGCGCGGTGGCGAAGACCCCCACGCCGCGCACGGCGGCCTCCCGGGCACGAGCGAGGAGCAGGTCGCGGCGCTGCGCGCGGCATCGGGTACGGAGTTCGAGCGCCGCTTCCTGAACACGATGATGGCCCACCAGGGTGACGCCATCCAGCTCGCCAAGATGGAGCTGGCGAGCGGTGCCGACCAGCGTCTCGTCGACCTGGCGCGGCGGATCGAGCAGTCCCGTACCGCCCAGATCGGGCAGATGCAGGCGCTGCTGGACGCCACGCCGCGGTGACCGGGCCTCCCCGTGGGCGCGCTCCCGCCCGGCCGGCTAGATTGGACCCCTTATTTCAGCGCTTGACGGAAGTGCGGGGTCGGTGGACGCGAAGCGAGCGACGGTACGGGACATGCGCCGCCGAAACCGGGCGGTGCTGCTGACCCGGCTCTACCACGACGGGCCGCTGAGCCGGCAGGAGCTGACCGGCGCGACCGGGCTGAGCGCGGCGAGCGTCAGCAACCTTGTCGGCGAGATGCTCGAACAGGGGCTGGTCGAGGAGGCGGGCGCGGTCGACTCCGACGGCGGGCGGCCGCGCACGCTGCTGCGCGTCCGCCCCGGCTACGGCTACCTGGTCGGCGTCGACGTCGGCGAGACCCGCGTGCGGGTGGAGCTCTTCGACCTGGCGATGAGCGGGCTCGCCAAGGCGGACTACCCGATCGAGTCGGCCCGGCCCGCGCCCGACACGGTCGTGCGGCACGTCCTGGCCGGCCTCGACGCGGTGACCGCCTCGGCCGGCGTACCGCACGACGCGCTGCTCGGCGTCGGCATCGGCGTCCCCGGCGTGGTCGAGCAGGGCGAGTCGGCGGTGGTGCACGCGCAGACGCTCGGCTGGGAGGCGGTGCCCCTGGAGGCGATGCTGCGCGCCGGCACCGGCGCCCGCCTGTACTTCGACAACGGCGCCAAGACGCTCGGCCGCGCGGAGATGTGGTTCGGCGCCGGACGGGGCGCCCGGCACGTGGTGATCGCGCTGGTCGGCTCGGGCGTCGGGGCCGCGGTCCTCACCGACGGCGTCAGCTACCGGGGCGTGAGCAGCAGCGCCAGCGAGTGGGGGCACACCACGATCGTGTACGGCGGCCGCCGGTGCCGCTGCGGCGCGGAGGGATGCCTGGAGGCGTACGTCGGCGCCGAGGCGGTGCTCGACCGCTGGCGGGTCGCCCGGCGCGGCCGCGCGGTCCCCGGGCCGGACGAGGAGAGCGGGATCGCCGCGCTGGTCGCCGGCGCCGAGCGCTCCGAGTCGGCCGCGCGCGTGCTGGAGGAGACCGCCGGCTACCTGGGCGCCGGCATCGCCAACCTGATCAACCTCTTCAACCCCGAGCGGATCGTGCTCGGCGGCTGGGCCGGGCTCGCGCTCGGCCACCAGCTGCTGCCCCGGATCCGCGAGGTGGCGGCGGCCCACGCGCTGCGCCATCCGTACGGCCAGGCGTCGATCGAGCTGTGCCGCCTCGGGCCGGACGCGGTCTCGGTGGGCGCGGCGACGCTGCCGGTGGCCCAGCTCCTGAGCGAGGGCGGCACGCGCTGAGCGGAGCGGCCCCGGCGGAGGCGAGGGCGGCAGCCGCCGGGTGCGGGCGCTCCTCGGCGGCCCGCGCACTTATTTCAATGCTTGTATTGACTGTTAATAGGTAAACCTTCCTAGCCTTCGTGGCATCCGCGCAGGCCGCTGTCGGCGGGCGACCCGCGACCCGGACGACTACCGAAAGGAACGTCGATGTCACGACGTGGCGGCGGCCAGTACCGCCAACGGCACGGCCATCCAGCTCTACACCTGCAACGGCACCAACGCCCAGCGGTGGACGGTGGCCGGCGACGGCACGCTCCGCGCACTCGGCAAGTGCATGGACGTCACCGCCGCGGGCACGGCCAACGGCACGCTGGTCCAGCTCTACGACTGCAACGGCACCGGCGCGCAGGTGTGGCAGGCGCAGGGGCTGACGCTGCGCAACCCGCAGTCGAACAGGTGCCTCGACGCGACGGGAAACAGCTCCGCGCGTAACAGCAAAATCAGGGACTTTGCTGCCTCATCCGCGCGGGAGGCAGCAAAGTCAGGGAAATTGTCGGGATCTTGGTACAGGCCCGGGAGGCGTGTCGGTGCGCATCCGAGAGGGAGGTGGCGGCGTGGGCGCGTTGACGCGCCCAGCTCGATAGCTTCTCCAACACCAACCTCGACGCGGCACGTGGGCGCGGGCGTGCCGGCGCGGAGCGCACGCCAGCGCGACGGTGGCGCGGCATGCGACACGGGCCGTGGCCACGGGCCGCCTGTCGCGCGGGCGGTCCGTGGCCACGGCCTTTTCGTGGGGGGAACTGCGGTCTCGGGATGGGGCGCCGGCTACGGGTAGTTGTTGAGCGTGCGGCGCTGGTTGGCCGTGTTGGCGGGCTCGCCGGCGTTGTTGACGATGCGGTTGATCGTGCCCACGCCGCCGAGCGAGACGGTCACCAGGTTGTGGAAGCGTACGCCTGGCGTGTCCGGCACCTCGAAGGAGCGCTCGTTGACCACCGCGGGATTGACGTTGAAGTAGCAGTAGCTGCCCAGGCCCCACGCCTCGTGGCTGGTGACGTTGTTCGCCACCTTGTACGCGGCGTACCCCCGCGTGCTGCCGTTCATCCAGGCAGCCTGGTTGGGCGGGTCGTACGGCTTCTCGTTCTGGAAGAAGTAGGTGCGGCCACCGTTGCCGTTCCAGATGACCTCGTACTTCTGGTAGTGCTCGACGAAGAGGCCGTACATCGTCACGTCGTTGCCGTTGACGATGAGCCCGGTGTCGGCGGTGTTGACGTTCCAGCCGATGCCGTCGCCGTGGTCGCCGCGCCACAGCCACATGTGGTCGCCGATCACGTTGTGGCTGTTGACGATCAGCGTGTTGGTGGCCTTGCCGGCGAGCGCGCCGCCGATGCGGAAGAACACGTCGTGCAGCGAGGTCGGGTTGGCGGTGTGGTTGGCGGAGGAGCCGGCGGGGCCGACCTCCATGAGGACGTTGGAGTTGGTGGTGCCCGCCTCGAACATGATGCCGGCGACCTTCACGCCGTCGACGTCCGCGATCGTCATGCCGTTGACACCGTTGTTGATCTGGAGCGTGGCGAGGCCGAGGCCGAGCACCACCGTGTCGGGGCGGGTGATCCGGATGGTCTGGTCGATCTGGTACACGCCCGGCGTGAAGAGCAGGTGCCGGCCGGCGGCGAGCGCGTTGTTGATGGTGGCCGCGGTGGTGCCGGGGCGGACCACGTAGAACTGGCTCAGCGAGATGGACGAGCCGGCCGGCGTCCGGTTGAACCACGTCGTGCCGCTGGAGTTGGCGCGCAGCGCGGGGACGAAGACGCGGTACTCGCCGGTGCCGTCGACGTACAGGAACGGCTTCTCGCGTACCACCGGGGTCTGCGCGATCACCGTGTGCGGCGGGTTGGGGTAGTTGGCCGCCGGCGCGCCCTGTACGCCCTGGAAGACCATGTTCCACACGCCGCCGTTCCAGCTGCCGAACTCGCTGCTGCGCGAGTACCACTGCTGCTGCGAGCCGGAGACCACCATGCCGTCGATCTTGGTGTCGGCCATGAAGCCGCCGCTGGACCAGCCGTCACCGCCGTTCCAGAGCTGGATCTGGTTGCCGGTGCCGCGCAGGTGCATGCGGCGGTACGGCGCGGCCTGCGACACCGCCCAACGCTCCACGATGGTGCCGGCGGGGAGCGTGACGGATAGGTTCTCCGACGCGCGCCAGAAGTTCTGCGTGGCGTTGCCGCCGAACCAGAACGCCTCGGCGCGTACGTGCCCGTTGAGGTTGGTGTCGTCCGGCGACATGCCGAGGCCGGCCACCTGCGTGAAGAAGCCGAGGTTGACGTCGGCGGTGTAGTTGCCGGGCTTGAAGAGCACCGCGTACCGGTTGGGCCCGAACTGGGCGGTCTCCTGCTGCGTGAAGATGGTGTTCAGTCGACTTTGGATGGTCGAGGTGGGCGTGGAGGGGTCGAAGACGAACGTGTTCGGCCCGAAGTTGGGGTTGTGCGGGTCGGTCGGCTCGACCGGGTCGACCGGGCCGGTGGTCGGCGGCGTGGTGGGCGGTGTGGTGGAGGAGCCGGTGCGCACCTGGAACTCCCAGAGCGAGTAGCCGTAACCGGTCGCCCGGGCGGTGCCGTTCATCCGCACGTACCGGCCGGAGCCGGTGACGTTGAGCGTCTGCGTGCCGCCGGTGGACGTGGTCGTGGAGTGGACGGTGGTCCAGGTGCTGCCGTTGGCCGAGGTCTGGATCTGGTACGCCGTCGCGTACGCGGCCTCCCACTGGAGCACCACCTGGCAGATCGACTGGCTGCTGCCGAGGTCCACCTGTATCCACTGTGGATCGCTGAACGCGGATGCCCAGCGCGTGCCGGCGTTTCCGTCGAAGGCGGCGGAGGCGGGGTAGGCGCCCGACTCGGTGGAGGAGGCGGTCGCCGGGCGGCCGGCGGCGGCGTTGGCGGTGCCGCAGACGCCTGGCTGCGTGCCGAACTCACCGATCACCTCGAACTCCCACAGGGAGTAGCCCCACGCGGTCGCGCGGGCGGTGCCGTTCATCCGCACGTACCGGCCGGAGCCGGTGACGTTGAGCGTCTGCGTGCCGCCGGTGGACGTGGTCGTGGCGTAGATGTTGGTCCAGGTGCTGCCGTTGGTCGAGGTCTGGATCTGGTACGCCGACGCGTAGGCCGCCTCCCACCGGAGCGTGACCTGGCTGATCGTGGCGGTGGTGCCGAGGTCCACCTGTATCCACTGTGGATCGCTGAACGCGGATGCCCAGCGCGTACCGGCGTTTCCGTCGACGGCCGCGGACGCGGGGTACGCGGCGGACTCGGACGAGGAGGCGGTGACCGGCTTGCCCTGTGAGATCAGCGTCGGCGCCGCGCTCGCGAAAGGGATCGAGCCGAGCGGGATCAGCGCCAGGACGGTCGCCGCCACGACGGCGACGACCAGGGGGCGACGTCTGATCCGGCGTTGGGGGGTACGGGACGGGAAACCACGAAAAATCATGACCCTGCCTGTCCGTGGGGTGGGGCCCGGACGCCGAAACCGGGACATTGCCATGGGGGATGGGCGAGAGCGCTCTCCGCCGCGCCGAGTGTTACGCCCGCGTCACATCCGCGTCAAGGTGTCAATTTATTACGACGTTATATATCCCGAATGCCGGAATGTGCGCGCCCCGGGTTCTAGATCGCGGGGGAGAGGGCCGGCGTGGCGGTGACGGGCACGCCGCCGGCCGACAGCAGCCGCGCCACCGGCAGCGTCGCGGCGCCGAGTGCGACCGCGTCGACTCCGAGCTGTCCGAGCTCGATCCGGGCCTGCTCGAACGGCTTGTGGAGCGCCTGCGCGGCGGCCGCCGCCCGGATCGCGGGGAGCAGCCGGGCGCCGAGTGCGAGCCCAGCCCAGCCGCCGAGCACGACCCGCTCGGGGTTGAAGAGGTTGATCAGGTTGGCCACGCCGGCGCCCAGGTACGCGGCCGTCTCGTCGAGCACGCGGCGGGCCGTGTCGGAGCGGTCGGCGGCCGCGATCAGCGCGTTGATCTGCGACTCCTCGTCGGCACCGGGAACCGCCCGGCCCCGCCGCGCCTCCCGGTAGCGCTCGATGATGCCCTCCGCGCCGACGTACGCCTCCAGGCAGCCGCGGGCGCCGCAGCGGCACTCCCGCCCGCCGTACACGAGCGTGGTGTGGCCCCACTCGCCGGCACTGCTCGCCACGCCCCGGTAGGTCGCGCCGTCGCTCACCACCGTGGCGCCGACACCGGAGCCGACCAGCGCGAACACCGCGTGGCGGGCACCTCTGCCGGCGCCGAACCACATCTCCGCCTGGCCCTGCGTCTTGGCGCCGTTGTCGATGTGGAGCGGGACGTCGACCTCGGCCCGGATCAGGCGTTCCAGCGGTACGCCGTCCCAGCCGAGCGTCTGCGCGTACACCACGGCCTCGGGGTCCTGGACGACGACGCCGGAGACCCCCACGCCGACGCCGAGCAGGTCGGACCGGGGCACGCCGGCCCGCTCGGTGACCGCCGCGAGCCCGGCGACCACGTGGCGCACGACGGTGGCCGGGTCCGGCCGGGCCGCGTCGATCGGGTAGTCAGCGCTGGCCAGCAGCGCCATCGAGAGGTCGAAGAGCTCGACCCGGACCCGGGTCTCGCCGACGTCGACGCCGGCCACGAGCGCGAAGCGGGGGGCGACCCGCAGGCTCATGCTCGGCCGCCCGCCGTCGGACTCCAGCGCGCCGGCGTCCACCACCAGTCCGGCCGCGACCAGGTCGGCGACCACGTTGCTCACCGCCGGCTGGCTCAGCCCGGTGTCGCGGGCGAGGTCCTGGCGGGTCAGCGGACCTTCCAGGAAGAGCTTCGACAGCAGCACCGCGCGGTTGCGCAGCCGCACCGTGCGGTTCGTCGTCCGTTCCAGAGCCATGCCTACCCCGCTCCGCCGTTCGGCGCTCGTCCGCCGTCGTGGTCGAGGCTCGTAGCCTCACGGCTCCCGCTCATGCCCACCCCGCTCCGCCGTTCGGCGCTCGTCCGCCGTCGTGGTCGAGGCTCGTAGCCTCACGGCTCTCGCTCATGCACCACCTCGATCAGCCCGCCTGCCGGCAGATAACTGTAAGGCTCGCGCGCCCGCCGGCATCGTCGTGAGAGCGATCCCTTGACGGCGAACCGCAAAGTCACTTTAATGACGTCGTAATTTAAGCCCTGATGTAACTCCCACGCCAGAAGGGCAGATCGTGTCTCGACGACTGTTAGCTATGACTGCCGCGGCTGTGATGCTGGCCGCTTCGATTACCGCGTGTGGCGACGACTCGGACGGTGGTTCCGGCGGCGGCGCCAAGACGCTGACGTACTGGGCCAGCAACCAGGGCTCCAGCCTCGAGTTCGACAAGCAGACGCTCCAGCCGGAGCTGGACAAGTTCGAGCAGCAGACCGGCATCAAGGTGAACGTCGAGGTCGTGCCCTGGTCGGACCTGCTCAACCGGCTGCTGGCGGCGGCCACCTCGGGTCAGGGCCCGGACGTGGTCAACATCGGCAACACCTGGTCGGCGTCGCTCCAGGCGACCGGCGCGTTCCTGCCCTTCGACGACGCCACGCTCGACGCGGTGGGCGGCAAGGACCGCTTCGTGCCGGCCGCGCTGGCCGCCGCGGGCGCGCCCGGCCAGCCGCCGACCGCGGTGCCGCTCTACAGCCTGGCGTACGCCCTCTACTACAACAAGAAGATGTTCGCCGACGCGGGCATCGCCGCCCCACCGACGACGTGGGAGGAGCTGGTGACCGTCGGCAAGAAGCTGACCACCGGCCAGCAGTGGGGCCTCGCGGTCGAGGGGGCCAACATCGCGGAAAATTCGCACCACGCGTTCGCCTTCGGCCAGCAGTGGGGCGGCGAGTGGTTCGACGCCTCGGGCAAGCCCACCTTCGACACGCCGCAGAACGTGGCGGCCGTCAAGCGGTACATCGACTTCATGGCGGTCGACAAGATCGTCAACCCCAGCAACGCCGAGTACGCGCAGAACCAGTCGGTCTCCGACTTCGCCAACGGCAAGGCGGCCATGCTGCTGTGGCAGGCGGCCGGCTCCGCGTTCAAGGCCCAGGGCATGGCCCCTGACACGTACGGTGTCGCGCCGGTGCCCTTCCCGGCCACGACCCCGGCCGGCGGCAAGAAGGTCAACAGCATGGTGGCCGGCATCAACATCGCGATCTTCAAGCACACCAAGGACAAGGACGCCGCGCTGGAGTTCGTGAAGTTCATGACCAGCGACGCTGAGCAGGTCCAGCTCAACAAGACGTACGGCTCGCTGCCCTCGGTCACCACCGTCGCCTCGGACGCGGCGTTCCAGGCCGAGGAGCAGAAGGTGCTTGCCAGCGTGCTCGCCACCAGCGCGGCGCCGCTGCCCCAGGTCGCCGAGGAGAGCAAGTTCGAGACGCTTGTCGGTACGGCGATGAAGGATCTGTTCGCCGACGCGGCGAGCGGCAAGCCGGTCACGGAGGCGGCGGTCAAGGAGAAGCTCAGCGACGCCCAGCAGCAGATGGGGAGCTGAGCGGCCCGACAGGTTTCTTGAGGCTGCTCGCCGCATCGCGGCCACGCGACGCGGCGGACAGGCGGGGGACACAGCGTGGCCGTGGAGGGGAACGCCGACCCCTCCACGGCCCATCCTTGAGAGGACCGCGATGGTGACCACCACGACGGCTCCGGCGGAGGCCCGGCCGTCCACCGCTCCGGCCGGACGGAAGAAGCCGACCCGGCTGCCCCGCTCGAAGCTGCCGTACCTGCTGCTGCTCCCGGCCATCCTGCTGGAGCTGCTCGTCCACGTCGTACCGATGGTGGTGGGCGTCTGGATGAGCCTGCTGGAGCTGACCCAGTTTCAGATCCGGGACTGGTCGGCAGCGCCCTTCGTCGGCCTCGACAACTACAAGGCCACATTGGACGTCAACGGGCCGGTCGGCAAGGAGCTGCTGCACTCCTTCTGGGTCACCGTGATGTACACGACGCTCTCGGTCGGCATCGCCTGGCTCTTCGGCCTCTTCGCGGGCGTCTTCCTCCAGCGGCCCTTCCCGGGGCGGTCGCTGCTGCGCACGCTCTTCCTCACCCCGTACGCGCTGCCGGTGTACGCGGCCGTCATCACCTGGACGTTCATCTTCCAGCGGGACACCGGCCTGCTCAACGAACTGCTCACCACGACCGGGCTCGCCGACGAGCGGCCGTTCTGGCTGATCGGCGGCAACAGCTTCTGGGCGCTGCTGGTCGTCTCGATCTGGCGGTCGTGGCCGTTCGCGTTCCTCTGCGTCATGGCCGGGCTGCAGAACGTCCCCTCCGAGATGTACGAGGCGGCGGCGATCGACGGGGCCGGCTTCTGGCGCCGGCTCAAGGACGTGACGCTGCCGATGCTGCGCCCGGTCAACCAGGTGCTGATCCTGGTGCTGTTCCTGTGGACGTTCAACGACTTCAACACGCCGTTCGTCCTCTTCGGAGGGTCCGCGCCCGAGCAGGCCGACCTGATCTCCATCCACATCTACCGCAGCTCCTTCATCACCTGGAACTTCGGCCAGGGCTCGGCCATGTCGGTGGCGCTGCTGCTCTTCCTGCTGGTCGTGACGGCCGCGTACCTGCTGGTCACGAACCGGAGGAGGGAACATGCGTGAGACGGCCGCCGAGCGCTGGTCGCGGCGGGTCGTGCTGACCCTGCTCACGATCTTCACGGTGACCCCGCTGTACGTGATGCTCAGCTCGGCCGTGAAGCCGCTCCGCGACGTGCAGGGCGCGTTCACCTGGCTGCCGACCCGGCCCAGCGCGCAGGCGTTCGTCGACATGTGGAGCACGGTGCCGCTCGGCCGGTACCTGCTCAACAGCCTGCTGGTCGCCAGCGTGGCCGCGCTCGTCTCGGTGGCGATCGCCGTCTTCGCCGCGTTCGCGGTCAGCCGGTACCGGTTTCGCGGCCGGCAGGTCTTCTCGGTGACGGTGCTGTCGACGCAGATGTTCCCCGGGATCCTCTTCCTGCTCCCGCTCTTCCTCATCTACGTCAACCTCGGCAACGCCACCGGGATCGCGCTCTACGCCAGCCGCACCGGCCTGATCATCACGTACCTGACGTTCTCGCTGCCCTTCTCCATCTGGATGCTGGTCGGCTACTTCGACTCGATCCCGCGCGGACTCGACGAGGCCGCGCAGGTCGACGGCGCCGGTCCGATGAGGACGCTCTTCCAGGTGATCCTGCCGACGGCGATCCCCGGCGTGGTGGCCGTCACCGTGTACGCCTTCATGACGGCCTGGGGCGAGGTGCTCTTCGCCTCGGTGATGACCGACGAGAGCAGCCGCACGCTCGCCGTCGGCCTCCAGGGGTACGCGACCCAGTACAACGTCTACTGGAACCAGGTCATGGCCGCGTCGCTGGTCGTGAGCATCCCCGTGGTCGCCGGATTCCTGATGTTGCAGCGCTACTTCGTCGCCGGCCTGACCGCCGGCGCAGTCAAATGACCCGATCAGAGGGGGAGACCACACCGTGCCGGACCTGTCGAAGCTGCCGCCCGACTTCACCTGGGGCGTCGCCACCGCGGCGTACCAGATCGAAGGTGCCGTGGGCGAAGATGGCCGGAAACCGTCCATCTGGGACACCTTCAGCCGGGTCCCCGGTGCCATCGACAACGCGGACAACGGCGACGTCGCCTGCGACCACTACCACCGGTGGCCGGAGGACATCGCGCTGATGAACAAGCTCGGCGTGCGGGCGTACCGCTTCTCCGTCGCCTGGCCGCGCGTCGTGCCGGACGGCACTGGCCAGGTCAACGCGGCCGGCCTCGCGTTCTACGACCGCCTCGTCGACGCGCTGCTCGACGCGGGCATCCAGCCGCTCGTCACGCTGTACCACTGGGACCTGCCGCAGGCGTTGCAGGACCGGGGCGGCTGGCCGGAGCGGGCCACCGCCGAGGCGTTCGCCGACTACGCGACGGTGGTCGCCGGCGCGCTCGGCGACCGGGTCACCGACTGGGTCACGGTCAACGAGCCGCTCTGCGTCTCGTGGATCGGCCACCTGGAAGGGCGGATGGCGCCGGGCGTGCGCGACCTCGGTCTCGCCGTGCGGGCCAGCCACCACACGCTGCTCGGCCACGGCCTGGCCGCGCGGGCGATCCGCGCCGCCGCGGCCCGCCCGGCCTCGGTCGGCATCGTGCTCAACCCCAGCCCGTGCGAGCCAGGCAGCGAGCGCCCCGAGGACGTCGCGGCCGCGCGGCGCGCCGACGGGCACACCAACCGCTGGTGGCTCGACCCGCTGTACGGACGCGGCTACCCCGCCGACATGGTCGAGACGTACGGCCACGAGCCGCCCGTCCACGCCGGCGACCTGGAGCTGATCGCCACGCCGACCGAGTTCCTCGGCCTCAACTACTACTTCCGCCAGCTCGTGGTCGACGACCCCGACGGTCCCGCGCCGTACGCCCGGCAGATCCCGGTGCCCGGCTCGATGGAGACCGCGATGGGGTGGGAGATGTACCCGTCGGGGCTGGAGCACCTGCTGGTGAGCGTGTCGGAGACATACGGTCCGGCGCGGATCATCGTGACCGAGAGCGGGTCGGCCTGGCGGGACGAGCTCACCCCGGATGGTGAGATCCAGGACAAGGAGCGCACCGACTACCTGGAGCAGCACATCGACGCCTGCGCCTCGGCGGCGGCGCGGGGCGTGCCGATCGACGGCTACTACGTGTGGTCGCTGCTGGACAACTTCGAGTGGTCGTACGGGTACGACAAGCGGTTCGGCCTCGTGCACGTCGACTACGACAGCCAGCGCCGGACGATCAAGGCGAGCGGCCACCGGTACGCGAACCTGATCGCCCAGCACCGCCAGGTGACGGCGGTCGGCTGATCGAGATGTCCCTCACCGGGGGATGAGGAGCGGGGCCGGGGACCGTCGCCTGCCGTGGCACCTGGGCGGCGGCCTCCCGGCCCCGTGGTTCAGGCGGCGCGGTGGAAGCGGCGCACCGCCGCGGGCACGGCGACCGCCAGGATGCCGGCCGTCCAGGCCAGCGCGGCGGCGACCGCGCCCGCGGCGGGCCGGCCCTGCATCAGGGCCCGCACGGCGTCGATCACGGCGGTCAGCGGCTGGTGGGCGGCGACGGGCCGCAGCCACGCCGGCATCGTCTCCACCGGCACCAGCGCGCTTGACGCGAACATCAACGGAAAGACCACCAGGATGCCCGCGGCCAGCGCGGCCTCCCCGCCCCTCGCACGCAGTCCGAGGTACGCGAAGAGCCAGGTCAACGCGTATCCGAACGTGACCGCGACCACGACCGCTCCGGCCGCGGCGACCGGGCCGCCGGGCACGCGGAGCCCCACCACCACGCCGGCGGCGAGCATCGCGAGGACGACGAAGAGGTTGCGCCCGGCATCGGCGAGCGTGCGCCCGGCCAGCACGGCCACCGCCGACATGGGCAGTGTGCGGAACCGCTCGATCGTGCTGCTGGCCAGGTCTTCGGCGACGCCGACCGCGGTCTTGGCGCTGTCCCAGGCGACCACCTGCACGAGTACGCCGGGCACGAGCCAGTCGACGTAGCGCATCCCGGGCGTGGCCACCGCGCCGCCGAACACCTGCGTGAACAGCAGCACCAGCACCACCGGTTGGGCGGTGGAGAGCAGCAGCAGCTCGGGCTGGCGGCGCCAGTGGCGCAGGCTCCGCCCGGCCAGTACGAGCGTGTCGACGGCGCTCCACCTTAGAGTGTCCACTGTGGTCATGAGGTCGCCCCCGAAGCGGTCAGCGCGAGGAACGCGCCGTCCAGCGACGTGCTCCCGGTGCGCCGCTTGAGCTGGTCGGCCGTGCCCTCGGCGACCACGCGCCCGCCGTCGACGACCACGACCCGGTCGGCCAGGCGGTCGGCCTCCTCCAGGTACTGCGTGGTGAGCAGCACGCTCGTGCCCGCCGCCACGAACTCGTCGACCACCGCCCACAGCTGGTCGCGCCGCAGCGGGTCGAGGCCGGTGGTGGGCTCGTCCAGGAAGAGCACCGGGGCGTGCGCGACCAGGCTGGCGGCCAGGTCGAGGCGGCGGCGCATGCCCCCCGAGTACGTGCGGGCCAGCCGGTCGGCCACGCCCGCGAGACCGAAACGCTCCAGCAGCTCGCCGGCCCGCCGGGTCGCCGCGCGGTGCGGCATCCGGTGCAACCGTCCGAAGAGGACGAGGTTTTCCCGCCCGGTGAGCCGGCCGTCGACCGCGGCGTACTGGCCGGCGACGCCGATCGCCGCCCGTACCCGCTGGGGATGCCGGACCACGTCGAAGCCCGCCACCTCCGCGCGGCCGCCGTCCGGCGCGACCAGCGTGGTCAGGATCTTGACCGTGGTGCTCTTGCCGGCCCCGTTGGGGCCGAGGAGCGCGAGCACGCTGCCCGCCGGCACCTCCAGGTCGACGCCACGCAGCGCCGGGACGCCGGAGTACCGCTTCGTGAGCCCTTCGGCGCGGATGGCCGGCCTCACGCGGCGGCCCCCTGGTGGGCGCGTCCCGGCGGGGCCAGCTCGTGCAGCAGCTCCAGCCGCTCGGGGGTGAGCGGCTCGCGGAAGAGGGCGAGGTGCTCCCGGATGACCGCCGGCGGCCAGTCCCACCAGCGCAGCTCGAGCAAGCTCCGCACCATGGGCGCGGGGAAGCGCGGGCGCAGGTGGCGGGCGGGCACCCCGACCACCACCTCGTAGTCGGCCACGTCGCGGGTCACCACCGCGCCCGCGCCGACCACCGCGCCCACGCCGATCCGCACGCCGGCCCGGATCGTGGCGCCCGCGCCGATCCACGCGTCCGCGCCGATGGTGGTGCGCCCCACCGCCGGCCACGGGTCGTCGCAGAAGCCGAACTCGTGGTTGACCGGGAACACGTGCGTCGTCGGCAACTGCGGCCAGTGCGGGCTGGCGCCGATGGTCACCTTCTCGGCGATGCCCACGTACGGCCCCACGTCGGTGTTGAAGAGCGAGGTGAACCGCCCCACGATCGAGTACGGCTGGACGCTGCTCGCCCACAGCAGCGCGTACTCCATGATCAAGGCATTGCGCTCGACGACGGTGTCCTTGAGCTTCACCTGGTTGAGGCTGACCGTCGCGCCGTTGCGCCGGGCCCGCAGCACGGTGAGGAGGTTTCCCAACGAATAGGTGCGCGGCCACGCATTGACCGTCTTCGGCATGATCTCGCCGACCGGAGCCGGCGCGGTCGACACCAGCGGACCGGTGAGCGTGGCAGGGCTGCTCGTCATTCCCGTACCCCTCGTGATTCGGAATTCACCCGTTCGCCAAGCAACGATAGGGGCGGGCGCGGCAATGCGTCGTCCGTCGCGGGACCGAATTCGCCATTCCGCCGGTCGGTGGAAAATGTGAATGGCGAATGTCGAATCGGCGCGTACTGTGGCGCTTTCCGTTCACGCGCCGCGCCCGCGGGCACGCGCGCGGCGCGTGTGGGGTCAGGGGCGGGGGAGCAGCGGGCCCAGCGGGCCGAGGTCGAGGTTGAGGTCTTCCGGGTCGAGGCCGAAGTGCTCGCGCAGCTCGGCCATCTGTTCCTCCAGCGCCATCAGGGTCACGCCGATCCGCTCGACCTGTTCGTCGGTGAGGTCGCCCTGGTCGACCCGGCGCAGCGCCTGCCGCTCCATGAGCTGGCGGAGCAGCTCGATGATCGTGAGGACCAGGCTGGCCAGGCCGCGCTCGACCCCTCCCTGGTCCACCTCGACGCGGCCGGTCCGCGCCGGCCTGATCTCGCCCTCGTTCATTCCCACGCGCCTTCCTCTGACCGCTGCGCGGGCTGGGCCCGGACCGAGGAGAGCAGCGCCCGCAGCGAGATGTACACCAGGTCGACGTCGGCGATGGACAGGGCCAGCTCGCCGCTGACCACGACGCCCCGGGCCAGTACCCGGTCGAGCAGGTCGACCAGGGCGACCGGACGGGAGGTGCCCGCGCCCGGCACAGCCGGCTCGCTCATCGCCCACCACCTCTCGACGTCGCGCCCGCGTCGCTCTCCTCGAAGGCGGTCGCGCTCGCGTCGCTTTCTTCGAGGGCCGTCGCTCCGGCGTCGCTTTCCTCGAATGCGGTGAAGGAGTAGGGCGGCCAGGGACCGGTCAACTCCAGCCGGAGCGCCGGGTACCGGTCGCGGAGCGAGTCGACCAGGCCGGCGAACTCGGCCGCCCGCTCGGCGCGGACCAGGTACGCGCCGTTGAGCGCCATCCAGGCCGGTACACCGCTCAGGTTGGAGTCCTGCGGGCGGTGGCGCCGGGCGGCGTCGCAGTGCCGGGCCAGCTCCTCGTGCACCGCCTCGGCCGCCCGCGCCGCCGCCTCCTCGGCCGCCTCGCTCGCCTCTAGCTGGGCCCGCCGCCGGCGCAGGTAGGCGGCGCCGGCGCCACCGGTGCCGGTCCCGCCGGTGCCCGCCCCGGCCCTGCCCGGCGTGCTGGACCGGCCCGGCGTGCTGGACCTGCCCGCCGCGCCCGGGTCGGCCCGCGCATCCGGCGGCCCGGCGGCGTAGCCCTTGACCCCCCACTCGGTCCGACCCGCGATTCGGTCGAGGACGGCGCCGAAGTCGTCCCGGTGCCGGGTCAGCATCGCGCGTACCGCGTCGTCACCGTGGTACACCGTGGCGAGCCGCGTGGGCACCATCGGGCCGAGGCCGGCGACGGCGTCCGCGACCCGGTGGTGCGCCCGTGCCGTCGCCTCCAGCCAGGTCAGATCGTTCAGGTTGCGCCGGAGGGCCGCCTCGCCGTACTCGTCGGGATCGATGTCGGCGACCACCGCCACGAGCCCGTCGACCTCGACCACGCGCAGCGGCGCGCCGCCCGTACCGGTGAGCCCGGCCACCTGGTCGGGCCGCAGGTCCCGGGCGACCGCGTGTAGCCACACGTCCCGACTCCCGGCCATCTCTCCCACCTCGCTCCGCTCGGTCATCGGGAATCCCGCTCCCTGCCGCCGGACCGACGCGCTGGGCTGTTTTCGCCCCGCTCCGCGTCGTCACCTCGCTCGACGGCTCGGGGTGGCTCGTCGTCCCGCTCGACTGGCCGGCGCGGCCGTGCGGTGAGGAACGGGTCGTGCTCCCACCAGTCGATGCCCATCTCCCGGGCGGTGTCGACCGAGGCGACCACCAGCCGGAGCTTGATCGTCAGCAGCTCGATGTCGAGCAGGCTGACCCGGATGTCGCCGGCGATCACGACGCCCCGGTCGAGTACCCGTTCCAGGACGTCGGCGAGGTTGCCGGCGTCGCCGCCGGCGGGCGGACGGGAACCGGCCGGGACGGCCGCGGGGACGCCGCCGGTCGGTGCGAGGCCGGACCCGGAATCGAACGCGGGCTGGGGCATGGACACGTCACACCTCCGCGTCGCCGCTGTCGCCCCGACCGCGCGGATACCGCCGGGTGCGCCGGTAGCCGACGAGCTGGCCGGCGGCGTCCAGTTCGGTGCGGTACACCGCGAGGACGTCGGCGGAGGAGGGGATCCGCCGGTCCTCGACGACCTCGACGCCGATCACCCAGCCGGTGTCCGAGCGGTCCAGCGAGGTGATGCCGATGACCGGCTTGCCGGTCAGCTCGGCGATCTGGCGCAGGCCCGCCTGGGCGACCCGCGCCGGCGACGGGCGTGGCTCCTCGTCGGCGTCCGGCTCCTCGTCGGTTACCTCGTCCGGGTCCGGCTCGTAGCCGTCGGCGTCGTATTCCTCGTCGTCGTACCGCTCGTCGTCGTACCGCTCGTCGTCGCCGTACTCTTCGTCCTCGTACCTCTCGTCGTCACCATCGCCGCGACCGGACCGTGCCGCCCGCTGACGCCGTCCGCCCCGGCTGGTGCCGGTGTCGCCGTTGGACATGTGTCAGCTCCTTTCCTGTGCTTCCCCTGGCCCGGTCTGGCCCATCAGGGGTTCGAGAATCCGTTCCTGCGCCTCGGCCAGCTCCGGACCCGAGATCTCGCCGGCCGCGGCGGACGCCTCCAGCTCCTCCAGCCGGCGCCGTACGTTGACCGGGTCGTACAGCTCGCGTTCCGCCTGGGTCCGCAGCACCCTGGCCAGGGCGGTCAGGCCGCGGACCGGGGCGAGGGGGAGGCCCAGCAGGATGCCCAACACGGGTCACCCCGCCGGCTGTGGTGTGGTGACGAAGTCCCAGGGCGCGGACGGGCCGAGCAGTCGCACCGTGACCCGGTCCCGCCACTCGTCGGCGAGGACAGCCGCCGCCTCCTCGAACTCGGCGCCCCGGCTCCGCTCGACCAGAAACGCGACCCGGGCCGCGTCCTGCTCGTGCGTGGGCGGCTGCGGGGCGTTCGCCAGGGCCGATCCGGCGAGGGCGTCGACGATCCGCGCGGTGTCGCTGGCCCGCTTCGCCTCCACCGCCTGGTGGACGAGCTCGCCGAGCCGGATGCGCAGGTTGACGTTCGCCTCGGCCGGCAGGTCGCGCAGCTGCTCGCGCAGGGCGGCGGCTTCCGGCTGCTCGGCGAGTACCTCGGCCAGCAGTGCCTGCTCCACGTACCGGGCCCGGACCAGGTACTCGACCCGGCCGGTCAGCCCTTCAAGCACCTCCCGGTACCGGTCGTGCTGGCTGGCGAGCAGCTCGGTGACGGCCTCCCGGCTGGCCAGCACGGTGCCGAACCGGACCGGCAGCACCGGAACCTCGCCGGCCACCGCGGTGGCGTCCAGCAGCTTCTGGTACGCCATGAGGTCGGCCGGGCGACCCAGCCGCACGTCGAGCGGCATCTCGCTCACCAGTGCCGCCACGTCGCCGTGCCGGATCACGGTCACCGGGCCGAGCGGGTCGCCGAGACCCTCCACCTGGTCGGTGAGCTCGACATCGCTGGGTACCAGCCCGTAGAGGAGCTGACCGGTGCCCCGCTCGGTGGTGGCGGTGGTCCCCGCCTCGGTGTTCGCTGACATCTCAGTCCTCCCGCTGGCGCTGGCGGCGCGGCGCGCGTTCCCGATCGCCGGACCCGCCGACGAGCTCGCCGAGCGCGTCCCCGGCCTTCTCCATCAGCCCACCCTTCGGACCCGCCACGAGGTCCGGCAGGCCCTTGTCCCGGGTCGCCGACAGGTCGAGCCGGTTTGTCGCCTCGGCGAACCTGAGGTACGTGTCCACGCTGGCCACCACGACCCGGGCGTCGATGCTCAGCAGCCGGATGCCGACCAGGCTGACCGTCACCTGGGCGTCGATGACCAGTCCCTTGTCGAGGATCGTGGACACCACCTCGGCCAGGTCCGAGCCGCTGCCGCCCTGTGACGCACCGCCGGATGCCGGGACCAGGTCTGTCATCGTTGCCTCCCCTTCGTCGGGCGTTCCCGGTTCTCGCCGGCTCGACCGCGGCGTGCCCGGTCGTGCGTGTCGCGGCCGGACCGGCTCGGCCGCCGGGCCTCACCGCGTTCCGGGCCGGACTCGCCGTCCTCGGCCCCGCCGTCGTCGCCGTCCGCCTGGACGACCTGCCCGTCGTGGATCTCGCCGCGCCAGCCCTCGATCTCGTCCGGGCGCAGGATGCTCTGGGTCATGACGTGCCGCGCGAAGTGCTTGAGTTCGAGCCGGGCCCGCCGGCCCTGGGCACGCCAGAGGTTGCCGGTCCGCTCGAACAGACCCTGGGGGTGGTACTCGAGCACCAGCAGGACCCGGGTCAGCTCCGGGGCGACCTCGTGGAACGTCACCGTGCCGTCCACCGATCCCTTGGCTCCGGTGGAACGCCAGACGATCCGCCGGTCGGGCACCTGTTCCACGACCGTGGCCTCCCAGGTCCGGTGCGACCAGAAGACCTGTGCCTTCCAGGTCGACTTCTCCTCCGAGGTGCGCTCGACGTTCCCGAGCTTCTTCATGAACTTGGGGAAGTCCTCGAACCGGGTCCACTGGTTGTAGGCGACCCGCACCGGAACGCCGACGTCCACCGCCTCGACGATGTTCGTCACCTTGACCTTGTTCTTCGCGCCCTTGCCTCGGCCGAGCGCCGCCTTCACCTTCGCCTTGGCGGCGGCCAGTCCGGCGCTCAGCCCGGCCTTGACCGGTGAGGAGCCCTCGGCCAGTCGGCGGGCACCGGTGGCGGCGGCCGCCAGGCCCGGACCGCCGCCCTCGGCGTACTTGGTCATCCGCTCGGTGGCGTTGCCCAACCGGCCGGCCGCGCTCGACACGGCCCGCTGCGCCGCGGCTTCCAGCAGGTCGCGTACCGCGTCACCGAGTTGGCTCGCCGAGCCTCCGCCGGCGACCTTGCTCGCTGTCTTCGCCATCGGGCTCACCTGCCCCGCCGCCGCACCGGGGCGGCGGCGCTGGCCCGTCGCGCCTGGCGGCGTGGGGCGGGAGGCTCGTCTTCGAGGTCGTCCGGGTCTTCGTCGTCGAGGTCGGCCTCGGCGTCACCGTCCTCGTCGGCCTCGGCTTCCGGCTCCTCGTAGCCGAGGTCGTCGGCGTCGTCGTCGGCCAGGTCGTCCGGTTCGGTGTCGTCGGCCTCCGCGTCGTCGGGCTCGGACGTGCGTCCGCGCCGGCCCGGGCCGCCGCGCCGGCGCGTACCGGCCCGGGTCTGGCGGCGGGGCTGCGCGGAGTCGTCCGTGGACTCGTCGGACTCGTCGCTGACGTCGTCCGGTGCGGCCCGGCTCGGCTCGCGAAGGAGGTCTGCCCGCTGGCGCAGGCCGGCGCTGACCGAGTCCACGCGCCGGGTCACCGCGTTGGTGGCGGCGGCCTTCGTGGCGGCGACGAGCGGAGCGCCGAGTCCGGCCAGCTTGCCCAGCTCACCGGATCCACCGAGCATCTTCGCGCCCTGGCGCACCAGCGTCCGTGGATCGCGGCTCAACCGCCCGGCCGCCACCGCGCTACCGAGGACGAGCGCCAGCCGCAGGTTCCGGCGGCGGCCGAGCACGTACCCGGCGCCAGCCGCCAGGGCTATCTGTGTTGTTCGATTCATTTCCACGTCTCCTTCGCCGAATGCGGCTCGTCATTCCTCGGGGGTGATGGTTCGTCATTCCTCGGGGGTGATGGTTCGTCATTCCTCGGGGGTGATCTAGCCGCCGTCGGTACCCGCGTATCGGCCATCAGAAAACGACATCTCACATGGTGTGACTTAGGACACGGCGCGCAGCTGAGCAGCCATTTCAGAGCGGCCGCGAGCGCCGGACCCCATCCCTGGGCGGCGCGTGATCCGGGCGTTGCACGCAGGGGAAACGTCAAGGTGGCGAGGCTCGCACCGGGGCACGGATCGGATGCACCTCGCGTATCGGTCAAGGAGCGGGAAACCTCCTCGCCTCTTTTCTCGTGTCCGGTGAATGGGGCGGCGAGAAATGTTCTGGGAGGTCGGAAAATGGCTACGCCGAAATCGAGCCTTCGCTTTGGTGCGGCCGGTCGGCGCGACGGTGTGGGTCGTCCCCGCGGTGACGAAATCGCTCAGCTGTCGGCGACCGCCTCGATCTCGATCAGCAGATCCGGCCGGAACAGACCCGCCACCTGGACGAGCGAGCTGGTCGGCGGGCGCTCGACGAACTCGTCTCGCACGGCCCCTACCGTCGCCAGCGCGGAGGTGTCGACGACGTAGAAGGTGAGCTTGAAGACGTCGCCCCTGGTGGCGCCCGCCGCGGCCAGGGCGGCACAGCCAGCCGCCCGGACCGACGGAGGCCACGTGGCTGTATCCGTCGGGCCGCGGACGGGCCGGCCGGCGCTGTCGGCTCGGGACGCCGCCTTCGCGGTGGCGGTGGACGGCTCGGCGTGCCTCCCGTGGCGAGTTTCCGCCCCTCCACATAGAGGCAACTTCTCGCCACGCACGGACCCGACCCCTCGGTCTGGAGGCCGAGGTCGACCGGCCCTGGGCGTCGGCGACGCTCAGGGGTCGTGACGCGTCAGCCCTCGGAACAGATCATTAGGTCAGACCGTGGTGATGGGCGAAGACGGCGAGCTGCACGCGGTCGCGCAGCTCGAGCTTGGTCAGCAGCCGGGAGACGTGGGTCTTCACCGTGGACTCGCCGAGCACCAGCTCGTGGGCGATCTCCGCGTTGGTGCGCCCGTGCGCGACGAGCCGCAGCACGCTCCGCTCCCGCTCACTCAACCGCCGCCCGCCGGCGGGCCGGGGCCGGGGCGTCGGCGCCGCGCGGTAGAGGTCGAGCAACCGCCGGGCGAACGGCGGCGACAGCCACGCCTGCCCGGCCGCGACCGCCCGGACCGCCGCGATGAGGCTCGTGCCGGCCTCGGCCGTGAGCACGTATCCGTCGATGCCCGTCCGGGCGGCCGGATCGATCGGCACGTCGTCGACAGCGCCCGCCAGCAGGACGATCCGGGGACGAGGGCGGTCAGCCGGGTCACCTCCCACGACGCCGGCGCCGGCGGCCGGACCGCGTGTCGTGACGGTTGCTGGACCACGTGTCGCGGCGGTGGCTGGACCGCGTGTCGTGACGGTTGCTGGACCGCGTGTCGCGGCGGTTGCTGGACCACGTGTCGTGACGGTTGCTGGACCGGGCGTCGCGGCGGCGGCCGGGTCCTGCCCGCGGATGAGGGCGGCGGCCGTGCTCAGGCCGGCCGCGCGGCCGTCGAGCACCACGACGTCGGGCGCCAGGCTGGCGGCCCCGGCGACGGCCGCGGAGCCGCCCGACGTCTCGCCCACGAGCGCGAAATCATCGACGCCCTGCAGCACCGCGCGCACGCCGTCGCGCAGCAGGGACGGCTCGGCCGCCAGCATGATATTGATCATTGGCATGCGTATCGTCCCCCCGGAAGCGCGCCAATTGTAGCCCGCTCCGGGAGTGCGACCGGTTAGCGCGGAAACGCATTTACGGCCGCCCGGTAAATTGCTCGTGAATTGGATCCTGATGGTGTAACTCCGGATTTATGTTTCCGGCGGATTATCTGTCGCGGTCCAGGAAATCGCTCGGGCCGCCGCGTCGGGCGAGCATATCGTCCACTCTGGACCACGTGTGTCGGACGCGGTGTCGAGAGTCCGGGAGCCTCCACTTCGGACAAGCCGGCGCGGCGGACGCCGTCGCGTTCCTCGGCCATCGGACGGACGCTTGTGCTGTCGGAGGCCGCCGGTCACCGGTGAACGTCGGTGTCGCCGCACTAGGATGCCGATCATGGTCAGGTGCCACCGCGACGAACGGGTCGCGAAGCGCCTCCCGCCCCTGTGGCCGGTGGCCGCCCAAGACGTCGAGGAGGGGTATCGCCTGGTCGGCCTGGACGGCGCCCTGACCCGCGGTGGTGGAGCACGTCCAGTGGCTCGACAACCACCCCGCCGGCCCTGACACGCACGTGATGCTCTCGTTCGACGACGGGACCAATGTGGAGTTTTCCTTCGACGTGCCGCTCACTGTGTGCTGGCACGACGAGCGGCGCCCGGTCTCCGGGAGCGAGCTGGCCGCGGCCGTGCCCGCGCGATGGGGCACGCCGGCGCCGGGCGACCCCCGACTGTCGTAGCCAAGCCGGTCGGCGTGCCCGTGCGCGGACGGCAGGCCCTGCGGACGGCAGGGACGGCGACGGTACCGGCGCTGGCGCACCGGATACGCCGTCAGCCGAGGTCGGCGTCGTCGTCCACAGGCCTGAGCTTGCGCGTGTCGCGGAGTTCGACGTACGGCTCGCTGTCCACAGGGTGGCCGGCGGCGATGGCCCGCGCGCGGTGCAGTTCGGCGTCGAACTCCGCGCCCACCAGCACGGCGAGGTTGGATGTCCACAGCCAGACGTAGAAAATGATGACGGCACCAAGTACGCCGTACGTCCTGTTGAACGGGTCGAGGTTCGCGATGTATGCGGCGAAGCCGGCCGAGGCGAGCATCCACAGCGCCACCGCGAGCAGGCCGCCCGGGCTGACCCAGCGGTAGCCGCCCTGCCGCGCGTTGGGCGAGGCCCAGTAGAGCAGCGCGAACAGCTGGCTGACGATCCCCACGAGGATCGGCCATTTGACGATTTCCCAGACGGTGACCGGTGCTGGCCCGACGCCGAACGCCTCACCGACGCGCCGCGCCAGGTCGCCGGTGAGCACCACCGTCAGCGCGCTGACCGCCAGCAGCAGGCCCACCACGACGGTCACGCCCAGCCGGATCGGCACGGTCTTCCAGGCCGGCCGCCCCTCCGGCACGTCGTAGACCGTGTTGGCGGCGCGCATGAAGGCCGCGGTGTAGCCGCTCGCCGCCCACAGCGTGCCGGCCACGCCCGCCGCCGCGAGAATCCCGGCGTACCCGTGCGCGTCGGCGAGGCTGTGGGTTCCCTCGGTGAGGAGCTCTGCGGCCGGGCCGGACGCGATCGCGTCCATGTTGTCGATGAGCGGCTGGAGCGCCGGGGCGCCGAGCAGCGCGAGCACCGAGACGAGGACGAGCAGGCCGGGAAGGACGGAGAGCATGGCGTAGTAGGTGAGTGCCGCCGCCCAGTCGGTCAGCCGGTCCTCGCCGGACTCGCGGACGGTGCGCCGGAGCACGCCCCACCAGGCGCTGGCGCCGAGCCGCGCCGTGCGGTCCGGCGGCGGGCGGGCGGACACCGCCGGTCACCGCGCCCGCTGCCACCGCCGTTCAGGCGTGTGGGCTTTCGCCCGCCAGCGGCGGACGATCATGATGGTACCCACGACCGCGAGCAGGCCGCCGGCAGCGGCGGCGACGGGAGCGGGGCGCTGGCGCACCCTCTCCCTGACCTCGCTCGCCCGCAGCGTCGCCTGTTCGGTCGCGACGGTCGCGGTGTCCTGCATCCGGCCCCGTGCCTCGCCGGCCGCGCTCTTCGCGCGCGCCTTGACGTCCGCCTTCGCGGCGATCGCGTTGACGGTGTCGCCCAGGTCGTCGCGGGTCCGCTCGATCTCGGCGCGGAGCGCGTCCGGGTCGGAAGGCGGTGCTGGCGTGGGCTCGTTCGCGCTCATCGCTGCGCCCTCTCCCGGACCTCGCCGATGTCGGCGCGCACGCTGCGGGCCGCCTCACGCGGCACCGGCGGCACGGCCCGGGCGACCTGCCGCCGCCCGACGAGCGCGAGCACGCCCGCGACGGCGAAGAGCGCCACCGTCACGATCAGGGCCGAGAGCCACGCCGGTATCGCCTCGGCGAGGGCGAGCACCACCGTGGCGACCAGCGCCGCGACGCCGTAGAGCGCGGCGACGCCACCTCCGCCCAGCAGGCCGGCACCGGCACCGGCGCGTTTGCCTTTCTGCATCATCTCCGCGCGGGCCAGGGCCAGTTCGTCGCGGACGAGCCGGGAGATCTGTTCGGCCGCCTGGCGGACAAGGTCACCTGTACCCGCGCCGTGCGTGGCGTCGGACATGGTCGCTCACTCCTCACTGCCGATGATGGCAGTGATGCCCGTCGCCCTCCGCCTGAAACGCACCCCCGGGGGTAACGCTCAGCGGCCGCTGGACGCTGTTTTCTGTGGTGCACCCGTAGCGACGAAAGGTTGATCATGGTCGACGACCTCGGCGCAGGTCCGTCCGAGCTTTCTGTGTCCGCCGTACGCAAAGGCGAGGGCATCCGGCTCGTGGTGGCTGGCGAGGTCGACGTGATCTCCGCCGGGCGGTTCCGCGCACACCTGTCCGAGTCGCTCGACGCGCGCCCCCGGACCCTCAGCGTCGACCTCGGTGGCGTCACGTTCCTGGACTCGACCGGCCTGAGCGCGCTCGTGTACGCCCACCAACGCGCCCGCGCCGAGGGCGTCACGCTCGCGGTGAGCAGCCCACAGCCGCAGGTCCGCCGGCTTCTCGATGTCACCGGCCTGCTGACGGTGTTCACCGAGGAGAGCTGACCGGGTCACCGCCACCGGCCAGCCTGTCCTCCTCCTCGCCGCTGGCTGTGGGGCGGCGATGTGGTGGCCGCGGGATCCAGACCTGCGCCAGGATTCCTCCACTGTGGACAATCATCGGCTGCTCGCAGCCCCGCAGCGGCCCCGGCCCCGGCGCGCCGATCAGCGCCCCTCCTCGTTGTGCCGCTACGGCCGGTCGCCGTAACACAGCTACAGATGCCGGCATCGTGACAGCACGTATCGGCGCCGGGTCGCGAGAGGGCGGTATCCGGACAGAAGTCGCCCGGTTGAAAGCGCGGCAGCCCTCCGCACCGGTCGGTGCCTCAGTGTCCCGTGGAGGTTGAGTGTCGGGTCTCCACCTGTGGTTGAGCGTTCGATTCCTCGGCGTGGGCCGCTCCGGCGTGGCGAACGGTCAAGTGCGGCCGGTGTCGCTGGCGGCCAGGTTGGCCAGGTCCTTGGGCAGCTGCGCGAGCGTGTCCATGAACTCCTTGTAGCCGACCACATCACGAGTCGCGTGCAGCACCGCCGCCACGCCCCGCTCAGCCGTGCCGGGGTCGACGTTGGTTGCCTCGGCCACGCGGCGGATGAACTCCTCGTACGGGAACGCCTCGGGGTACTCCTGCGCCTTGAGGATGTAGGGTCGCAGCTCGTCCGGCATCCGATTGGCCAGGTCGCCGGCCTCCCCGCCGCTGATGCGTTGGGCGAGGGTACGCAGTGTCGCTTCGGTGAGGGCCTCGGCGACGTCCGTGGTGGTGTCGGTCCACTCGGCGACCTTCTGGATGAACGCGAGCTCGGTCATGCGCCCCAACCTGCCGGTGACGGGGGTGAGGCCGTATCGCCCGGCGCGGGTGGGCGACCCCGAGCGGACCGCCGGGCCGGTCGCCGTGCCGCGCTCCGACGGGACCGGCCGTGGACCACCGGCGACCAGCTACGGGAGGGACGGCTCCACGGCCCTGGCCATCTCGGCGGCGAGCCGGCACGCGGTGGCCTCGTCGCCGCCGACCGCCGTGGTGTCCACGCGGGCCGTGGTGCCGACGCCGAGGCTCATGCCGCAGCCGCCCGCCGGGCCGGTGAAGCTTCGCGCCGGGCGGTCACCGACGGTCGTGGCGCGGATGTCGGTGGCGACCAGGTCGTCGAGGCCGAGGCGTTCGAAGATCTCCACGCCGACGGTGAAGCTGTCCGACAGGGTCGTGCCCTCATGGCGCCAGCGGCACACGCGTGCCTGGCCGAGGGTCTTGGGAGTGGCGTCGGTGAGCCCGAGCCGCGCGACGGCGGGCTCGGGGAGGAGTGCGCACGGGTCCACGTCGGACAGTTGGCCGGCGGCCTCCGACGGGGATGGCGCGGACGTAGAAGGACTCAGTGGAGCGGGCGTGTCCCTCGTGGCGACGGTCGTCGCGGGCGGTGCGGCGGACGGCGCGGACCCTCCGCAGCCGGCGAGCGCCAGCAGGGCCGCCGCGGTCAGGATGGCGGCGGCGGTCGGCGAGGGGGACAGGACGGTGCCCGTCGTGCCCGGGCGGGAGCGCACCCGACCTGGCCCGCGCCTGGCCCCGTGTCCGGCGCGAGCCCTCACACCATGACCACCGCCGCGAGTCACGCCGCGACCGCTGGCATCGCGGGCCGCGTCACGACCGCCAGCGGAGTCGTGGCCGCCAGCGGCGTCACGACCATCAGCGGCGTCACGACCATCAGCAGCGTCACGACCATCAGCGGCGCCGCGACCGCCGGCCACGCCGCCATCGTGAGCCGCGCCGCGACCGCGAGCCGCGCCGGGCGCGCCAGCGGTGATGCCACCGCCCACCGTGCCGTCAGCGTGGGCCTGGCCGAAGGCGCCGGCCGTGCCGCCACTCGGGGTCATGTCTCGACCACCGGTGGCGACGCTGCCGCTGGGAGCGTCGCCACCGCGCGGGTGAGGCCGGGAGGGAAACCGGTCGCGGTGACGGTGGGGCGTGTCGGGTCGGTTGCGGCGGCCCTTGCGGACATGCGGATGCTCCTGTGACTGCGGCGGACACGGCCGAGTCAACCAGCCGCCAGCTTCAAACCGGCTTCACGCCGCCTCACCGCGAGCGGCGAAGCCAGCCTGACCCGCGAGCGGCGAAGCCAGCCTGACCGAGAGCGGCGAGTCCGGCCTGACCGCGACCGGCGAAGCCCAGCCCATCGCGGCCGCCGAAGCTCGGTACAGCGCGAGCGGCGACGCCAAGCCTGACCGCGAGGCGGCGAAGCCGCCGCCAGGCGCGTCGCCCTCCGCCGGCATACCCCGATGGGAGGACCGCGGCGCGTACGCTGCGTGTTGTCCGGGAGCTATTCTCCCTGTTCGCTGCGGTTGTGGGCAGCTACGCTGCGCGACCAGGGGCGCTTCGTGAAAGCGAATTGAAGCAGCCTTCTGGAACACTGCCAGGGTCGGCAGGCCGCTGGTGCTAACCGGGTATAAGAGACGAAGTGGGAGCTTTTCCTGTGTCGAGGATTCGCTGCGAGGGCGTGGCGGCGGTGCGGCCCCGCGCGCTGGCCGGCTCGCCACCGCCGCGAATCGAGCGACCGCGGATCGAGCCGCGCCCAGACGGCCACCTCGGCGCGCCCACCGGGACAGGAGACGCCGAGGACCCGCGCCGCCCTGGCGCCGCCCACCAGCCCGGCGCCAAAGAGGCGCCGACGAAGGGCGCCCGCACGCATCTGTCCTATGTGGACAACACGTGCCGCGCCTGGGACACGGACTAGCCGTGTCGCTGGCGTTCGGGCTGCTCGGTCCGTTCGAGATGCGGGTGGCGGACCGGGTCGTGCCGGTCCGCTCCCCGAAGCATCGCATCCTGCTCGCCGCGCTGGTGTTGCGGGGCGGGCGGGCCGTACCGGTGCGCGAACTGGCCGAGGCCATGTGGGGCACCGGGCCGCCGGAGAACCCCCGCCGCGCGACCCAGCTCGCGGTGGTGCGGCTGCGCGCTGCTCGACGAGGCGGGCGGCGCGGGCGCGATCGTCACCAGCGCGGACGGCTACCTCATCGACGTGGCGGCCGACCAGGTCGACGTCGACCGCTTCCGGCAGGGGCTGGCGGAGGCCGACCGGGCGGCCGAGCGTTCCGACCCGGCGGGCGAGGCGGCCGCCCTCCGCACCGCGCTCTCGCACTGGCGGGGCGAGCCGCTCGCCGACGTACCCTCGGACGTGCTCCAGTAGCAGGCCGTGCCGCGCCTGCGCGAGCAGCGGCTGCACGCGCTGGAGCGACGGTTCGATGTGGACCTGCGGCTCGGGCGGCACGAGCGGGTGATCGGCGAACTGGTCCAGGCGACCGCGGACAACCCGCTGCGGGAACGGTTCTGGGTCCAGCTGATGACCGCGCTGCACCGCAGCGGGCGGCGGGCCGACGCGCTGGCCGCGTACCACGACGGGCGGCGGCACCTCGCCGAGGAGCTCGGCATCGACCCGGGCGAGGAGATGCGGCAGGTGCACGCCGCGATCCTGGGCGGATACCGCTCGCCCGCGACCGGGGCGGTGCTGTTGCCGGCCACTCCCCGGCAGTTGCCGCCCGAGGTGTCCGCGTTCATCGGGCGGGTCCGGGAGGTGGCCTTGCTGGACACACTGCTGCTCGGCCATCGGGGTGCCACGCCGATCGCGGTCGTCAGCGGCACGGCCGGCGTGGGCAAGTCGTCCCTGGCGCTGCACTGGGCGCGCCGCACCGCCGACCGCTTCCCGGATGGGCAGCTCTGGGTCAACCTGCGCGGCTACGACCACCGCCCGGCGATGACGCCCGGCCAGGCGCTCACGCTCTTCCTGCGCGCGCTGGGCGTGCCGGGCGAGGCGATCCCGCCGGACGTGGAGAGCCAAAGTGGGCTCTATCGCTCTCTTATGGACGGTCGGCGCGCGCTCGTGGTGGTGGACAACGCGAGCGCCGCCGAGCAGGTCCGCCCGCTGCTGCCCGGCGGCCCCGGCAACGCGGTTCTGGTCACCAGCCGCAACCAGCTCACCGGGCTGGTCGCCGTGGAGGGGGCGCACACGGTGGCGCTTGACCTCTTCACCGGCGCCGAGGGGCGCGAGCTGCTGGCCCGACGGCTCGGCGCGGAGCGGGTCCAGGCCGCGCCGGTCGCGGTCCGCGAGATCGTGGAACGCTGCGCCGGGCTGCCGCTCGCGCTCGCCCTCGCCGCCGCCCGGGCCGCCCAGCGTCCCGCCCTCCCGCTCGCCGCGCTCGCCGGCCAGCTCCGCGCCGCCCGGGACAGCCTGGACGAGTTCGCCTCGCCGGACACCGCGACCGACGTACGGGCGGTCTTCGACTGCTCGTACCGCACGCTGAGCGAGCCGGCCGCGCGCCTGTTCCGCCTGCTCGGCCTGCACCCCGGCCCGGACGTCTCGGCGGACGCGCTGGCCAGCCTGGCCGGCGTACCCCCGGCGAAGCTGCGCCCGGTGCTCGCCGAGCTGGCCGGCGCGCACCTGGTGACCGAGCACGTCGACGGCAGGTGGACGCTGCACGACCTGCTCCGCGCGTACGCCACCGAGCTCGTGCACGCCCACGACACCGCCGCCGACCGGGACGCCGCGCTGCGCCGCCTGCTCGACCACCTGGTACACACCGGACACGCGGCCGCGCTGCTCATCGAGCCGCTGCGCCAGCCGATCCCGCTCGCGCCGGCCGCACCGGAGGTCGCCGTCCGCGCGCCGGCCGGGCGGGAGGCGGCGCTGGCGTGGTTCGGCGCCGAGTACACCGGGCTGCTCGCGGCGATCGAGCGGGCCGGGCGCGGCATGTTCGACACGCACATCTGGCAGCTCGTGTGGACACTCGCCGACTTCCAACAGTGGCGTGGGCTGTGGCACGACCGGGCGGCCAGCCTCCAGGCGGCGCTGGAGGCGACCCGCCGGCTGGATCACCGCACCGAGCAGGCGCGCGCCCACCGCGGGCTCGGGTACGCGTACACGCGGCTGGCCCGCAACGACGACGCCCAGCTGCACCTGCGGCACGCCCTCGACCTCTACACCGAGCTGGGCGACCCGGTCGGGCAGGGGCGTGCCCACCATGGACTGTCCTATGTGCTCGAACGCCAGGACGAGCCGAGGGCGGCGCTCTGGCACGCCCAGCGTGCACTCGACCTCTTCCCGGCGGACGGCAGCCGGGCGCAGAAGGCCCGCGCGCTCGGGACTGTCGGCTGGTGCCACGGCCAGCTCGGCGACCACGGCCAGTCACTGCGCTTCAACGAGGAGGCGCTGGCGCTGCTCGCCGGCACCGGAGACCGGGTCGCCGAGGCGGCGACGTGGGACAGCATCGGGTACGCCCACCACCACCTCGGCGACCACGGGCGCGCCATCGAGGGGTACGAGACGGCGCTGCGGCTGCGGCGCGACCTCGGGCACCGGTACGGCGAGGCGAACACGCTGGTCCACCTCGGCGACACGTACGACGCGCTCGGCGACGCCGTCCGGGCCCGCCGCGCGTGGCGGGACGCGCTCGCGGTGCTGGAGCAGCTCCGCGAGCCCGACGCCGAGCGGGTACGGGCCAAGCTCACCCGCCTCGACACCGGCCTCACGCCGTCCTGGGGCGTCGAACCGCGCTGAGTGCCGGGCCGACCGACCGGTCGGTGTGCAGGCGGGGCCGGGGAGGCGGCGGATCCCCGGCCCGCCCACCGCTACAGCACGCGGCGCAGGGCGTCGACTGCGTCCCGCTCCGCCTCGTACACCGCCTCGACCCGAGCGGCGAGCGCGCCGTAGTCGGCCGCGACGGGCGGCTTGTCGTGGTACTCGGCCCGCGAGGCCCACAGCTCGCCGGCCGCCTCCGCCCGGATCGCCGCGCCCGCGTCACCGGCCGCGACCCCGGCCGCGAGGTCGGCGGTCAGCTCGCGCAGCCGCTCGTACTCCGGCACGTCCGCCGGAAGCGCCGCCTCGGCCACGTCGTGCCAGCGCCGCCCCGCCTCCCGGAACGCCTCCGCCGCCGCGCCCGTCTCGCCAACCAGCGGGGCCGCCTCGTCGAGGAAGTCCGCGTACAGGTCGCGCAGGTGTCCGCCGAACGCACCGACCGGCTCGACACCCTCCCATATGGACAGCAGCGCGTCGGTCAGCCCGGCGCCGCCGGCGAAGACCTTGGGCCACCCCTTGGCGTTGCGTGTGTCGGTCATCAAGCGGCCCCACTTGCGCCAGGCGGGCAGCGCGAAGGACGCCGACTCCGCGCCCAGGTGCGCCACGCAGTCGGCGATCCCCGAGCGCACGAGCGCGGCCAGGTCCGCGGGGGCGGTCGCGGCGTCGACCACCACCAGATTGTTCCGGTACGAGGAGACGCGCGCCCGGGCCCGGTCGAGCGCGGCCCGCTCCACCGTCAGGGGCGCGACGTTGCGGTCGTCCACGCGCACCGCGTCGCCGGCCGCCGCGTACACGACCACGGGGTGCCCGCCGAACCCGTCGACGTGCGGAGGCAGGTGCCAGTATCCGACCAGTTGCCGGTCGGGCCAGACGATCGCCGGCTGCCCCGCGTCGAGCCGCTCGCTGAGCGCGGCGGCGGCGCCCTTCCCGCCGGCGGTGGCGTGCACGCGGGTCGTCGCGCCGAGCCGGTCGAGCGTGCGCGCGGTCCAGTCGATGTAGTTCCACCGGTACCGGTAGCCGAGCGTCAGGTGCGTGTACCGGTGCTCCTTGAACTCCCACAGGATGTAGCCGGCGCCCAGCCCGCCGCCGATGCCGAGGACCATCGCCTCGGAGAGCCCCGGCACGCCGAGGTGGGCCAGGAGGTTGGCGAGGTTGGCCGAGTCGGGGTGCGTGCCGCCGCGCAGTGCCCAGCCGTGGTCGGTCGGTGCCGGCTCGCTCGCGCCGGTGACGTGCCGCCGCGCGGTGCTGTAGCGCTCCCCGGTCTTGGCCATCCGCGCGCGGATCCGTGCCTTGAGGTGCTTGCCGCTGGTCATCGTGTGTCCTTCACCTGGCCGCGTGCCACCGCGGACCCACGCTCGCGCGGTCGCTGCGACCAAGCGGTGCGACAGACGACGGACCGATCGGATCCCGAGGCCGGACACCCCTTTGCCTCCGCGGTGCCGGGCCGCGTGGGAGCCCGGTCAGGAGGTTGGGCGTGGGAACACGCCATGCGCAGCGTACCGCGTGCGCCCGGTCCCTTCCAGGCCGGCGCCCGGCCGCGGGCAGGGCTCAGGTCGCGGGCGGGCGGGGGAGCGCGGGGTGCAGGTGGGCGGTGGCACCGCGGCGGTAAAGCTCGGCCCAGCCCCGCCCGGTCGCCAGCTTCTCGCCGGTCGGCTCGACGAAGCCGGGCGTGGAGAGCACCTTGCGGCGGAAGTTGGCCGCGTGCAGCGGGACGCCCCACACGGTCTCGTACACGCGGCGCAGGTCACTGATCGTGAATGGTTCGTCGAGGAAGGTCGTGGCCAGTCCGGTGTACTCCAGCTTGGCCCGGGCCCGCTCGATCCCGTCGGCGAGGATGCGGTCGTGGTCGAAGGCGAGCGCCGGTGCCGCGCCGCCGGCGAGGTCGGCCACCGGGCGGTAGCGCGCCTCGCTCGCGTCGGTGCCGGCGACCGGGGTCGGCAGGTCGGGTACCAGCGCCAGGTAGGCCACCGAGACCACGCGCATGCGCGGGTCGCGGGCGGGATCGCCGTACGTGGCGAGCTGCTCCATGTGGGCGCCGGTGACCAGCCCGGTCTCCTCGGCCAGCTCGCGGCGGGCCGCCTCGTCGAGGGTCTCGCGCGGACCGACGAACCCGCCCGGCAGTGCCCAGCTGCCCCGGTGGGGCGGCGCGCCGCGGCGGATCAGCAGCACGCAGAGCTGGCCGTCACGGACGGTCAGGATCACCAGGTCGACCGTCACCGCGACGGGCGGGAAGGCGTGGGGGTCGTAGCTGGCGAGGAAGTCGCGGTCCTCGCCGGTGAGGCGGTCGTCCACGGTCACGCAGAGCATGATACTCACAATGAGTTGTGTCGCGACTCAATTTGAGTCATGATGTTCGGCATGGTGCGGGACACGTCGCGCACCACGGCCGGGGAGGTCCCCGGCCGAGTGAAGAGTTCGTCCACATCGCACTGCGGCAACAGTCCGATGAGGACGCCGCCCTCCGGCGGGGTGCCGCCCCGCCGGAGGCGGTGTGGGGTGCCGCCGCCCGCACCGGCTCCCTCCAGAGAGGAACGTCATGACACCGAAGGAGCGGCTCACCGCGCTGCGTGACGCGGAGCTGGACGGCAAGCCGATGAAGATCACGCCGTTCTGGGGGCACAAGCCCACCGCGAGCGGGGCGGTCGGGTCGGGTTGCCTGAGCCAGTGGTGGCCGGCGGAGTTCACTGTGGACGGCGAGGACTACCGGACCGCGGAGCACTGGATGATGGCGGAGAAAGCGCGCCTCTTCGCGGACGAGGAAGGGCTCGCCGCCGTGCTCGCGGCCGTGAGCCCGGGCGCCGCGAAGGCCGCCGGCCGCAAGGTGCGCGGCTTCGACGAGCAGCGCTGGACCGACGCCCGGTACGACATCGTGGTGGCCGGCAATCTCGCCAAGTTCGGGCAGCACGCCGCCCTGCGCGACTTCCTGCTCGCGACCGGCGACCGCGTGCTGGTGGAGGCGAGCCCGCTCGACCGGGTCTGGGGCATCGGCATGGCGCCCGGCCATCCCGACGTGCCGCATCCGCTCCGGTGGCGCGGGCTCAACCTGCTCGGCTTCGCGCTCATGGACGTACGGGAGAAGCTGTGAACAACCAGGATCTGCGGTCGGTCGCCGTCCAGACGATCGCCATCTACCGGGCCGGCCGCTACCGGACGCCCTCCGGCGGCTGGGTCCACATCGACGAGGCGGTCGAGGCGGCGATGGAGGGGACCCGGCTGCACCTGCCCGACCAGGAGCTGCCGGCCGGCGCCCCCGCCGCCGGCCCGCCCCGGATCGAGGTCACCACCGAGTCGACGCTCTCCGCCGCCCGGCGCCTCGGCGAGGGCACCGCCGCGCTGGTCTTCGCCTCCGCCCGCAACCCCGGCGGCGGCTTCCTCAAGGGCGCGGTGGCGCAGGAGGAGGACGTCGCCCGCGCCTCCGCGCTGCACGCCTGCCTGGAGACCCAGCCCGCGTTCTACCAGCACCACCGCTCCGACCCCGACCTGCGCTACAGCGACCGGGTCATCTACTCGCCCGGTGTGCCGGTGTTCCGCGACGACACGCTGGCGCTGCTGGAGGTGCCGTACCGCACCGCGATGGTCACTGCGGCCGCGCCCAACCTGGGCGCGCTCCGCGCCAACCGGCCTGACCTCGTGCCCACGGTCCCCGAGGTGATCGAGCGGCGGGCGGTACGCGTGCTGCGGGTCGCCGCCGCGCACGGGCACCGGCGCCTCGTGCTGGGCGCGTGGGGCTGCGGCGTCTTCGGCAACGACCCGGCGGTGGTGGCGTCCGCGTTCGCCGAGGCGCTGTGCCGGGTCGACGCGTTCGACCACGTGACGTTCGCGGTGCTCGACCCGAGCGGCACCGGCCGGACCTACCGCACGTTCGCCGCGACGCTGGGCGAGGCGGATCGCCCCACGACCTCGGCGGCCGGCGGCGGGAAGCGCGGCCGCTGACCGGCGCCGCTCAGGCGGTGGCCCGGGGCAGGGCGTGACCGCGGGCCAGGCTGTCGACGCGGCGGAGGGCGTCCGGCAGGCGGTGCGGGCCGGCCATGCCGGCGACCAGGGCCGCGACCACCACCGCCGCGTGGGCGCCACCGGACGCCGGGTAGTGCACGTCGACGGCGGCGTAGCGGTGTGCGACGCTCGGCCCGGCCGCGACCAGCGCGGGTGGCTCGGTCGGCCCCGGCGTCATCAGCCGATCACCGGGGCGAGGTAGCCGCGCAGCACCTTCTTCAGCTCGGCCACCGTGGCCGCCCGCTCGTCGCCGCGCGCCGCGACCACCATCGGCACCATCGCCTGGAAGATCTGGATCGCCACGCGGGCGGTGCGCGCCCGCTCGTCCTCGGGCAGCCCGGCGGCCCGCGCGGCGATGATGCCCTCCACGCGACCGAGCAGCGCGCCCTGGATCGCCTGGGCCGCGCCGGCCAGCCCGGCCGGCATGTCCGGGCGGGCGAAGAGAGCCTTGAACCCCGGGTTGGCCAGGTTGAACGCGACGATCGGGTCGACCACGCGGTCGAGTACCGCGTCGAGGTCGATGGCGGCGAAGTCGGTGGCGTCGAAGGCGATCGCGTGGGCGTCGCGCATCTGGGCCGCGAACCGGTCGGCGAGGGCCTGCGCGACCGCCTCCTTGTTGCCGAAGAACTGGTACAGCGAGCCGGGCGAGATGCCGGCCCGCGCGGCGATCGCGTTCGTCGTCGCGGCCTCGTAGCCGGCGTCGGCGAAGACCTCGGCCGCCGCGTCCAGGATCTCGCCGATCCGCCGCTCGCCCCGGGCCTGCCGGCGGCGCGTGCCGGCGGGCCGATCCGGGCCGCTGTCCGGGGTCACACCACGTGGGGCCATGCCGCTCCTTGCAAAACACGAGTGATCGCTCGTATTGTGGCGAGCGAAACGCGACTGATTGCTCGTAAACGAGGATAGCGGGGGAGCGGCATGCTTGGTCGTCTGGTCACCGGAAGGCCCTGGTGGGTGATCGCGGTGGGGCTGGTCGTGTTCGCGGTCGCGGCCGTCGTCGGGGCCGGCACGATCGGCGCGCTCTCGCTCAACCGTTTCGAGGCGCCCGGCTCCGAGTCGATGCGGGCCCGGGCGGTGCTCGCCGACGGGTTCGGCACCGGCAGCCCCAACGTCGCCCTGCTGGTCACCGCCGAGCACGGCACGGTGGACGACCCGGCGGTCGCCGAGGCGGGCCGGGCGCTCACCGCCGAGCTGGCCGCGTACCCCGGCGTGGGCGACGCCTGGTCGTACTGGACCCGCGGTGCCCCCGACACGCTGCGCGGGGCGGACGCGCGCCAGGCGATGGTGCTCGCCTGGGTCCCCGGCGACGCCAACGAGGTGCGCCGCGATGTCCTGCCCGGCCTGGCCGAGCGCTTCGACCGGGCCGGGGGCGGCGTCACGGTGCGGGTCGGCGGCGGCGACGAGGTGTTTCGCGGCGTGATGGAGCAGGCCCGCACGGACTTCCTGCGCGCCGAGCTGATCGTGCTGCCGATGGTCCTGCTCCTGCTCTGGCTGGTGTACCGGCGGATCTCGGCCGCGCTCGTCACACTCGGCGTGGGGCTCTTCGCGGTGTTCGGGTCGCTCGCGCTGCTGCGCGGTGTGCTCGCCGCCGTCGACGTCTCCACCTTCGCCGCGAACATCGCCCTCGTCATGGGCATCGGCCTCGGCGTCGACTACGGCCTGTTCGTCATCTTCCGGTACCGCGAGGAGCTGCGGGCCGGCGCCGACGTACCGGCCGCGGTCCGGGCGACCGTCCACAGTGCCGGTCGGACGGTCGTCTTCAGCGGACTGACGGTCGCCGCGTCGCTGGCGGTGCTGCTGGCGTTCCCGTTTCCGTTCCTGCGCTCGTTCGCGTACGCGGGCATCGCGGTGGTGGTCGCCGCCGTCGCCGGCGCCACGGTGCTGCTGCCCGCGGCGCTCGCGGTGCTCGGCCGCCGCCTGGTCCGTCCCGGCCCGGAACGACCGGCGCGCTTCTGGTGGGGTACGGCCGAGCGCGTCATGCGCCGCCCGATCCTGCTCGGTGGTGCCGCGCTGGCGGTCGTGCTGCTGCTCGGCTCGCCCTTCCTCGGCGTGCGCTTCGGACTGCCCGACGACCGCGTGCTGCCCGAGTCGGCGCCGGTGCGGCAGATGTACGACCAGATCCGCGCCAACTTCCCGGCCGAGGAGGCGGACGCGCTCCAGGTGGTCGCGCCGGCGGGCGACCCGGCGGCGGCCGGGCCGTACGCCGCGCGGCTGTCCCAGTTGGACGGTGTGCTGCGCGTGGACACCGCGACCGGCTCCTACGTGGACGGCGTGGCGGCCGGCGAGCCCAAACCGTTCCACGCCAACGGCTCCGGCACCTGGCTGTCGGTGGTCGTCGCCACGGAGCGGCTGGAGGCGGACGCGGTCGGCCTCGTGACGGAGGTGCGCGCCGAGCCGGCGCCGTTTCCGGTGCTCGTCGGCGGCTACCCGGCCGAGCTGGCCGACTACCGGGACGGGGTGACCGACCGCCTTCCGCTGGTCGCCGGACTCATCGTCGCGGTCACGTTCGTCATCCTCTTCCTGCTCACCGGCAGCGTGGTCGCACCCCTGAAAGCCTCCGTGCTGAACATGCTCAGCCTGTCGGTGATGTTCGGCGCGCTGGTCTTCGTCTTCCAGGAGGGGCACCTGTCCGGGCTGCTCGGCTTCACGCCCACCGGCTCGATCGAGCCGAGCATCCCGATCCTGATGTTCTGTGTCGCGTACGGCCTCTCCATGGACTACGAGGTCTTCCTGCTCGTCCGCATCAAGGAGGAGTACGACCGCACCGGCGACGCGCGCCGCTCGGTGGCGGCCGGGATCGCCCGCAGCGCCCCGCTGGTGACCGCGGCGGCGGTGATCCTGGCCGCCTCCTTCGCCACGTACGCCACCGGACAGGTGGTCTTCCTCAAGCAGCTCGGCATCGGCATGGCGCTGGCGGTGCTCGTCGACGCCACGCTGATCCGGGGCGTGCTGCTGCCCGCGCTGATGCGGCTGGCCGGCCCGGCGAACTGGTGGGCGCCCGGCCCGCTGCGCCGCCTCCACCGCCGGATCGGGCTGGCCGAGCCGCCGCCGGCGCCCGTACCCCATGGTGTGCCCGCACCACCGGCGGAGGCCGTGCCCTCGGCCACAGGCGGCACGCGGTAGCGGCCGGGCATGCCGCACACGGCGAATGAGTCGACGGGCGGCGCGGCAGCGGGTCACGGCGGGGAACGACAGCAGGGCGGCGAACGCGCTACCTGCCCATTTCCCCGCAACACAGTGGACACTCGGTCACGGATTGGTCTCCGCCTCCGGCTGCCACCGCCAGTCGGCGATATCCGGCGCGTCCTCGCCGTGCCGCCGCGTGTAGTCACGGCAGCGCTCCCGCTCGTCCACCATCGTCTGGCGCAGGTGCGCGGCTCGGGTCCGCAGTCCGGGCACGCGGTCGATGACGTCGATGACCAGGTGGAAACGGTCGAGGTCGTTGAGCATCACCATGTCGAACGGGGTCGTCGTGGTGCCCTCCTCCTTGTACCCCCGCACGTGCAGGTTGCCGTGGTTGGTGCGCCGGTACGTGAGCCGGTGGATCAGCATCGGGTAGCCGTGGTAGGCGAAGACGATCGGCTTGTCGGTGGTGAAGACGGTGTCGAACTGGCGGTCCGAGAGGCCGTGGGGGTGCTCGCTCTCCGGCTGGAGCCGCATCAGGTCGACGACGTTGACCACGCGGACCCTGAGGTCGGGCAGGTGGCGGCGGAGCAGGTCGGCGGCGGCCAGTGTCTCCATCGTGGGCACGTCGCCGGCGCACGCCAGCACCACGTCGGGTACGACGCCCTCGTCGTTGCTCGCCCACTGCCAGATGCCGAGCCCGCGGCGGCAGTGCAGCGCCGCCTCCTCCACGCCGAGCCAGCTCGGCCCCGGCTGCTTGCCGGCGATGACGACGTTGATGTAGTGCCGGCTGCGCAGGCAGTGGTCCATCGTGCACAGCAACGTGTTGGCGTCCGGTGGGAGGTAGACGCGGACGACCTCGGCCTTCTTGTTGACGACGTGGTCGATGAAGCCGGGGTCCTGGTGGGAGAAGCCGTTGTGGTCCTGCCGCCACACGTGCGAGGAGAGCAGGTAGTTGAGCGAGGCGATCGGGCGGCGCCACGGGATGCCGCGGGTCACCTTCAGCCACTTCGCGTGCTGGTTCACCATCGAGTCGACGATGTGGATGAACGCCTCGTAGCTGGTGAAGATGCCGTGCCGCCCGGTCAGCAGGTAGCCCTCCAGCCAGCCCTGGCACAGGTGCTCGGAGAGCACCTCCACGACCCGCCCGTCCACGCCGAGGTGCTCGTCGTCCTCCCGCCGCGCCGCCAGGAAGGCCCGGTCGGTCGCCTCGAACGTGGCGTTCAGCCGGTTCGACTCCACCTCGTCCGGGCCGAAGAGCCGGAACCGGTCGGGGTTGGCGCGGATCACGTCGCGCAGCCAGCGGCCGAGCACGCGGGTCGCCTCGGAGTGCGGGTCGCCCGGCCGGAGGACGTCGACGCCGTACCCCCGGTAGTCCGGCAGGACCAGGTCGCGCAGGACGGAGCCGCCGTTGGCGTGCGGGTTCGCGCTCATCCGGCGCTCGCCCTCGGGCGGCAGCGCGGCCACATCGGCGACCGGCGCGCCCGTCGCGTCGAAGAGCTCCTCCGGCTGGTACGAGCGCAGCCACGCCTCGAGCTGCCGCAGGTGCTCGCTGTTGCGCCGGACGTTGTGCAGCGGCACCTGGTGCGCGTGGAACGTACCCTCCACCGGCACGCCGTCCACCTTCTTCGGGCCGGTCCAGCCCTTGGGGGTACGCATGACGATCACCGGCCAGCGGGGGCGGCTCACGTCGCCGGTCGTACGGGCGTGCCGCTGGATCGCCGCGATCTCGTCCAGTGCGCGTTCGAAGGCGCCGGCCAGCCCTTGGTGCACCGGCCCGATCTCGTCCCCCTCGACCAGGTACGGGCGGTAGCCGTACCCCCGCAGGAGGGTGAGGAGGTCGTCGCGGGGGATGCGGTCGAGCACGGTGGGATTGGCAATCTTGTATCCGTTGAGGTGCAGGATCGGCAGCACCGCACCGTCGCGAGCCGGATTGTTGAACACGTTCGACTGCCAGCTGCCCTGCAACGGCCCGGTCTCCGCCTCGCCGTCGCCGATGACGCAGGCGACGAGCAGGTCGGGGTTGTCGAAGGCGGCGCCGTAGGCGTGCATGAGCGAGTAGCCCAGCTCGCCGCCCTCGTGGATCGAGCCGGGCACCTCGGGGGCGACGTGGCTGGGGATGCCGCCGGGGAAGGAGAACTGGCGGAACAGCCGGGCCATGCCGGCCTCGTCGCGGGAGACGGAGGGGTGAAGCTCGCTGTAGGTGCCTTCGAGCCAGGTGTTGGCGACGATCGCCGGGCCGCCGTGGCCGGGGCCGGTGATGTAGATGGCGTTGAGGTCGCGGGCTTTGACGACGCGGTTGAGGTGCGCGTAGATCAGGTTGAGGCCGGGGCTGGTGCCCCAGTGCCCGAGGAGGCGGGGCTTGACGTGCTCGGGGCGGAGCGGCTCGCGCAGCAGCGGGTTGTCGAGCAGGTAGATCTGGCCGACGGTGAGGTAGTTCGCCGCCCGCCAGTACGCGTCCAGCCGCGCGAGCTCGGTGTCGGTGAGCGGGGCGGCCGGCTCCAGCGTGGTGTCCATGCCCGCACGGCTACCCCACCGAAGCTCCCTCATGCGCGGTGCCGCCCGGAAAGTGCCGCGGCGGCGGGTTGGGAGGTTTTGGCACCTGGTGGTGGATCCTCGTGGGGCGCGGTGGCCGGGACGGCGGCCTCGGCGTGGTGCGCGAGCGGGGGGTGCTGGCGTCGGTCCAGGTCTGCCGGCATTGGCGGGCCGTGGATAGAGTGTGGCGCATGCCGCCTATAGCCCGACTTGTCCCCGCAGCCGCGGCGGTGGTGCTCCTCGCCGCCGGCTGCGGTGGGGACGCGGACGAGCCGCCCGCCGCGGCTCCCGCCACCTCCGGTGCCGCCCCCGCCGCCTCGCCCAGCCCGTCCCTGCCGGCCGCCTCGACGCCGGCCGCCCGGCGGCCGCACATCCTTGTGTTCACGGTGACCGGCACCGCGCCGGTCACGTCGCTCACGTACGTGCTGGACGGAAAGTCGACAAAGGTCGGTGCGGTGAAGCTGCCCTGGCGGCTGCCGGTCGACGTGCCCGCCGACGGGCTCACACACGAGTGGAGCCTCACCGTCGACCACGGCAAGGGGAGTGTCGAGGCGCTCGCCATCTTCAACGGCGCGGTCACGGCCCGCACACAGGGCCAGACGAGCGGCACCGGCACGGCGAGCACCGGCGGCTCGGTCCAGGGCTGACCGCCAGCTCAGGCCGCCGTGCGGCGCCTGATCGGCGGCTCAGGTCAGAGTGGACCGGCGTCGTGGCGCCACCAGTCGATCATCGCCGCCGGGTCGCCGCCCTGGAAGGCGAAGGCCCGGATGGCCAGGTGGTCGGTGGTCCACTCCAGCCACCGGTTGCCCTCGACCTGGCCGCAGCCCAGCCGGCCGGTGGCGCCGCCGCGGCGGTACGGGGCCTCGCCGTTGAAGCCGGACGGCAGCGTCGTGCAGTCGCTGCCCTGGCGGCCGCTGCCGTAGCTCCGCCGCATCGCGTCGCGGCTGGCGAACTGGTAGTAGAAGACGACCCTCGCCCCGCTCGTCGGACCGCACACGACCGCGGCGACGGTGGGCGCCTCGCCGACGTTGCGGCGCTTCTGCTCCGGGGAGGGGCGCAGGCAGTCGTGGCGCGAGCGTTCCGGGACGCGGTCGAGCAGCTCCCGCTCCTCCGCGGTGGGGAAGGCCGGCGACGACGTCGCGTTGACCGCGGCCACGATGCGGTCGGTCGGCGGTCCGAAGTAGACGCGCCACCATCCGGCCAGGCTGGTGGCCTCGGTGCCGGTGGCGCGTCCGGCCACGAGCAGCGCCTCGACGCTCCACTCCAGCACGAGCGTGCTTCGCGGACCGGGATGGCAGGAGAGTACCCCGATGTCGGCGCTGCGCAGGTCGAAGCGGCGCGTGCCGCGGAAGTCCTCGGCCTCGCCCTCGGCGCAGTCGACCCCGGCCGGCACCTCGTTGGCGGCCCCGCGCGCGTCCATCGTGGCCCGGAGCGCGTCGAGCGAGGCGAAGCGGTAGTAGGAGACGGCGGTCGCGCCGACCCCCTGCGGTCTACATTGGACACCGGCGGTCGCGCCGGCGAAGTCGTCGAGGTCGGCGACGCCCGCACGACGGCAGTCGGCCAGCCCCACGAGTTCGGTGAGCGACTGCTCCGCCTCGGTGGGGAAGGCGGGCGACCCGGTCCACGACCGCCACGCGGTGCGGAGCCTCGGCAGGTCGGCGGCAGGCGCCTCGACCCGGGCGAGCGTACGGGCGCCGTCGTCGGTCCACACGAGCGTGGCCGTCCCGCCGCTCTCGTAGCAGACCACGCGGCCCCGGGCCGGGCCGGTGTCCGGATAGCGGTGCTCACCTCGGGCGTCCACTGTGCAGTCACCTTCGCCGCTCGGCACGCCGGCACCGCTCACCGCCTGGTCGTAGGCGGCCTCGACGGCGCCCGGGTCGGCGAAGAGGTCGACCACCGCGTCGCCGGCCGGGCCGGTGCAGCGCAGGGAGGCGGTCGCCCCGGGCAGGGCGGGCGCGTCGCCGGGGCGGCAGTCGGCGCGCATCGACTCCGGGAGCCGCCCGAGGTCGCCGGGAGGTGGCTGGCGGCGCTGGTGCAGCAGGACCGCGGCGCTCGTCGCCAGCAGCGCCAGGGCCAGCCCGACGGCGGCCAGCACGCGGGGGGAGAGGCGCCGGGCGGGCTCGACCGGCTCGGGCGGGGCGGGCGGCTCGTCCGGCCAGTCCGGGGAGCCGCCACCGGCCGGTCCCGCGCCGGCCCGCGCCGCGACCGGGCGGGCGTGCAGGCTGCCCTCCGCCACGACCAGCTCGGGCTGCTCGACGACCGTCGGCGCCACGCCCAGGTGGCGGTGGAGCAGGACGCCCGCCAGCGGCATGCGGCTCGACCCGCCGACGAGGAAGAGCCCGGCCAGCTCCCCGGGCGCCACACCGGCGGCCGCCAGCACGCGCTCACTCAGCGCGACCGTGCGTGCGAGGACGGGGTGGGCGAGCTCCTCCACCTGCTCCCGGCCGATCGGCGCGTCGTCGTCGAAGACCGGTACGTGCACGGTCGTCCGCGCGACCCGCGACAGCATCTCCTTGCCGCCGCGCACGTCGTCCCAGAGCGCCCGCGCGGCCCGCTGGTCGGCGCGTTCGACCGGCTCGGCGAGGCGTGCCCAGGCGGCCGGGTCGCGCTCGCCGTACGCGGCGCCGAGCGAGGCGAAGATGGCCGCGTCGATGTCCAGGCCGCCCACGTCCGGCAGCCCTTCGGCGGCCAGCAGGTCGAACCCGTCCACCGTGCGGCGTACCACCGAGGCGTCGAAGGTGCCGGCGCCCAGGTCGTACACCATCACGCAGGAGCCGATCGGCACGCGCCCGCCGGCGACGGTGACGAAGTAGGTGGCGGCGGCCACCGGCTCGGTCACCAGCGTCACCTCGCCGAACTCCGCCCGCGCCGCCTCCAGCAGCACCTCCCGGCGCCTGGGCCCCCAGCCGACGGGGCAGGTCAGGACCGCGCGGGACACCGGGCCGCCGGCGACGCGGGCCGCCTCCGCGGCGACCCGGCGCAGGACCGCGCGGACCAGATCGGTCACGGGCACCTCCCGCGGGCCGAGCAGCACGGTGCCCTGGTCGACGCAGCGCTTGGGGTGCGGCTCGAAGCAGTCGGGACGGGTCCGCGCCGCGTGCGTCGCATCCCGGCCCACGAGCAGTCCGGCCGGAGCGCCCCCCGCGTCACCGGCCACGCCGGCCGCCGGGCCGCCGGGAGCCGGCGGCCCGTCTTGGTCGCCGGAACGGGGTGAGCCGGCCGCCGGGTCGGCGTACACCGCGGAGGGGAGCAGCGGCGAGCCGTCGAAGAGGAGGGGGCGGACCCGCCCGTCGGGGAAGGCCAGCACGGCGGCGGTGTTGGAGGTGCCGAAGTCGATGCCGACCCGGTATCCCTCGCCCCCCACACGGCCACCCTACGACCTCCCGCACAGTGCCAGGGAAGCCGGCGGCGCGGCGGGCGGCCGGACAGCGTGCCGGCTCACGCGGCGTACGGTGCGCCTGGTGCTCGCCGACCGCGGCCGGGGCCCTCCCGGTGACGGACGGTAACCTGACCGCCATGTCTACCGAGACGTGCGGCGACGAGGAGCTGCCGCGCACCGGGCGCCGGCTTGGCCTGCTCCGCGTCGCCCTGGGCCAGGCGCTCGACGCCGTGCTCGCGCAGGTCGGCCCGGCCCATCCCGACCTGCGCCGGGCCCACCTGCTGATCTTCCGGTTCGACGGCATCGAGGGATCGACCACGGCGGAGCTGGCCGTCCACGCGGGCATGACCAAGCAGTCCATGCACGAGCTGGTCATCCACCTGGAGCGGCACGGATACGTCAGCCGCGGCCCGGACCCCGGCGACACGCGCGCCCGCCTGCTGCACCTCACGCCGTCGGGGCGCGCGCTGGAGCGCGACGTCCACCACGCGATCGCCGCGGTGCTGGAGTCGTGGCGCGAGCAGGTCGGCGCGGCGCGGTTCGACGCGCTGTGGGTGACCCTTCAGGACATCACCGGGGAACGGGCGCCACTGGCCGACCTCGCCGAGCTGCGCGCCCGCCGGCGCCGCTGAAGCGAGCCGCGGGGGCCGGTGGCCGGCCCTCGCGACCCGGACGGATCAGGTCTCGTCCGTCGCGTCGTAGTCGGCCGGCACCTTGTACGGGGCCGACCGGCCGAACAGGCTCGCGGCCGCGGCGGTCGGGTCCGGTGGACGCCGCAGGTGGTGGTCGGTCACCGCCTGGTACGCGGCGACCACCGCCAGCAGCCGCTCCTCGCCGAAGGGCGGCGCGCCCAGCGTCGTGCCCCGCGGCACCGGCAGGCCGGTGGTGGTGTCGACGCCCATGCCGTACGGGAACGCGATCAGCGGCAGCCCGATCCCGTCGAACACGGTGCCGGTGAGGAACACGTCGCACCTGTCGAAGACCTGGTCGAGTACCAGCCGCAGGAACTGGTACCGCGCCTGGAGCATCTTCATGTAGTTGTCCGAGCTGCGGAACATGCCGTTGAGGAAGCCGGGCAGCCGGTCGGCGAAGAGGCTCACGTCCTTGCGCAGGAACGGCAGGAACATGTTCGTCGCCTCGCCGGCGGTGCTGGAGAGGCCGGAGAGCAGCTCCCAGTCGGCGGGGTACGCGACCTCCCTGACCCGGCATCCTACCTCCGCCAGCTTGTCCAGAAGCGACTGTCGCATGGGGAGGGTCTCGGCGTTGGCGCCGCTCAGGAAGTCCGGCGGATAGCCGACCGTGGTGGCCCACCGCACCTTCGGCTTTCCCCGTACGGTGTGGACGGTCGCCGCCCGCACCAGGTTGGGCACCGGCGGCATGCCGAGCGTGCGCGGGTCGTTCCGGTCCGGTCCGGCGAACGCCTGGAGCATGATGGCGGCGTCCATCGCGTCCCGGGCGAGCGGGCCGGGATGGTCGCGGGTGAACGTGAGCGGCACGATGCCGTAGAGCGAGGCCCGCCCGAAGGTCGGCTTGAGCCCGGTCAGATTCTGCGCCTGTGAAGGGCTGGTGATCGAGCCGCCGGTCTGCGTGCCGGTGCCCGATGTGGAGAGCCGGCCGGCGACCGCGGTGGCGGTGCCGCCGCTGGAGCCGCTCGGGCTGTAGCGGATGTCGTCCGGCGTCCACGCGTTGACGGTGGTGGCGGTGCCGTCGGGGAGGCGGGCGCGGCCGGAGGCGAGCGGGCCCATCGCGGCCTTTCCCATCATGATGGCGCCGGCCGCCTTCAGTCGCGCGTGGACGGTCGAGTCGTACTCGGGCACGAAGTCGGCGTACACCGGGGACATCGCCGTGGTCGGGATGCCCTTGGTGTAGAAGTTGTCCTTCTCCGCGGTCACGATGCCGGCGAGCGGCGTGGAACGCGAGTCGATGCGCACGCGGCGGGCGGCGGCGAGCAGTTGCGCGTCCGTGGGGCGCCACAGGAACGCCTGGTAGACGCCGTCGTACGCGGCGAGCCGCTCCAGGTACGCCTCCATGAGGTCGACCGGGCGCAGCTTGCCGCGTTTGAAGGCGGCGGCCGCCTCGCTGATGGTCAGCTCGGTGGGGTCGTCGAGGGCCGCGCGGCGGATCGTCCTGGCGTAGGCGCCGGACCAGACGCCGCTCCCGCCGGAGCCACCGCCCGCGGCGGCCGGCGCGGTGAGCACGCCGGCGCCGAGGACGGTGCCGGCCCCGGCCGCCGCCCACACGGCCGCCATCCGGGACATGAACCAGCGCCGGTCGACGGCGAGATCCTGAGGTACGTCGAGCGTCATGGCCGGTACTCTCCCGTCCACACCGAGAGCGGGGCGGGGTAGAGGACGGCCGCGTGCGCCTGCTGGTCCGGCACGTAGTCGGAGTACTGGACCTCCTGGCGGATGGTGCTGCGCGCGTTGGCGAGCACGCGCGCCTGGTCCATGGGGGCGGTGGGGTCGTTCTCGGGCAGGGTGGAGAGGTCTATGCCGACGAGGGCATAGCGGGTCCGGATGTACGTGTCGAGTTCGGCGTCGGTGGGCGGCGTGGGAACTGCCATGCCATTCCTTCCTCGCGATGCGCGCGACCGTCCGGATCGCGCGACCGTGTGGAGTGAATGGCCGCGGTGTTACCGCCGATGATCATCAATTGTTACGGCGGCGTGGCTGATTGTTACGACCGTGCTGGTCGTTATGAGAGATCGGACTTGCTGCCCTGGGTCGGCACCGCCACCGTCGCCTCCTCGAGCGCGGCCTGCGGCGACGTCTCCGCCTCCAACTCCTCGAAGCCCTCGAAGCCCTCGAAGCCGTCGATCGCCTCGGTGTCGACCCGTGGCTCGTCGACCCAGAGCGCGCGGAGCTGGTGCTGCATGAACGAGGTGAGCCGGGCCCGGTAGTCGTGGTCGAACTGCTCCAGTGACTCGATCTGCCGCTGGAGGGCCTCGCGCTTGGCGGCGAGGGTGCCGACCACGTCCTCGTACCGCTGGTGGGCCTGGTGCTTGAGCTCGTCGGCGCTGGCCCGCGCGGCCTTCACCAGCTCGTCGGCGCGCGTGCGGGCGTCGCCGAGGAGGTCTTCGGCGCTGCGCTGCGCGGCGTCGGAGTGCGCCTGGGCCGCCTCGGTGATCTGCGCGGCCGAGGCGTGCGCGTCGGCGAGCGCCTTCTCCGCCTCCTTCTGGAGCACCTGGGCGTGCGACTGGGCGTCCCGCATCACCTGCTCCGCCTGGGCCCGCGCCTCCGCGATGATCCGGTCGGACTCGCGCCGCGCGCTGGCGATGTGCTCCTCACCCGTGCGCTGGGCGAGCGTGAGCACCTGAAGGGCGTGGTGCTGGGCATTGGCATCGTTGGGGGACACGTCCATGGGCTCCAGGGTGTCGTTGACGAAGGGCGTCGGCCCGCCGAGTAGTCCTTTCACACGACCTCTCATCCCACTGTCAGTCACGAGACGACCTCCTGGATCCCGGCCGTGAGAGCGGCAGACTACCAAGCCCGGAGGCCGCCTGGGAGGGGGATCGCGAAGTGTAGCCGAGGCGCCACGGCCCGTCCGAGCTACCGTCCACTTTGGTGCTCTTTCCGAGAGTTATCCGTATCTCCGCGATGCCGCCCCGGTGAGCCAGATGACCGAGACGGCATAATTCGGACCGGTGCCGCGCCTTATCCGTTCGGCGGGGCGAATGGCGGCGCCGGCCGAGGGGGCACCGGCCGCGGCGGCGGTGGGGCCGTCCCGGGCGGCGGGACCATCCCGGGCACCGGTGGAGCCGCCCCGGGCGGTGGCGCGAACGCGGACCGCTCCCGGCCGATCCGCACCGTGAGCCGGTCGAGGTAGCCGACCTGCAACGCGACGAACGCGGCCGCGAACAGCAGCAGCAACGGCAGCGGGAGCACCAGCGCCAGCGCGGCCTCGGTGCCACCGAACGCGGCCAGCCCTTGGGAAAGCGTCACCGCCGTGAGCGGCGCCGGACGGTTGGTCGGCGACTGCGCGACCAGGTACGGCCAGAGCACCTCCTGCGCGCTCAGCAGCCACACCAGCAGCAGCGTGAACGCGGCGAGCGGCAGCGCCGAGACCACTGTGGAGCGTCGCGCCCGGAAGAAGAGCGTGAAGAGCACGAGCGCCGGGATGGAGAGCCAGGTGGGCGGGATGAGGCCGAGGAACGTGTCGATCTGGCTGAAGTCGCGGGTCCGCTGGTAGCCGGCGATCGCGAGCGGGCCGGTGCCGACGAAGAGCCACGGCGCGAACGGCAGCAGGAGCAGCTCGCTCCACCGGCCGAGCGGGCGGAGCGCGCCGATCGCGTACCCGCCGAGCGCCGCGAGACCGACCCCGACGACCGCGGAGACCAGCGGCGGCAGCCACGTGTTGAGGATGATCCGCCCGGTCGAGAAGCCGCGCGGGAGGTCGCCGCCGAGGCTGGTCGTGTGGCGCAGCCAGGGGAAGAGCGCGTACCCGAGGATCGCGAGCAGTGCCACGCCGCCGACGGCGACCGCCACGACCGCCGCGGGATGGGCGGGACGCACCGGCTCGGCGGGCGCGACCTCGATCCGGGTACGCGTCGCCAGCAGCAGCGCCACCGTGCCGAGCCCCAGCACGCCGAGCATGACGAGCAGGACGACCGAGGCGGCCGCGCCCGGCCCGAAGTCGGCGACCGCGAGGCTGCGCAGCACCGCCGCGGAGACCGGCGGCGGCGACCTGGTGGGCAGCAGCAGGGGCACGGTGATCGTCTGAAGCACCGTGGCGAGGATGCCCAGCCCGAGCACCGCGCCGACCACCAGGAGCGCGGGGCCTGGCCGCCGTCCCGGGGAGCGGTCGCGGAGCACCGCGAGGAAGGCCGTCGCCGCGATGGCCACGACCAGCCCGGCCGAGAGCCAGGCGAAGACCCACACCGAGGTCGACCGCGCGCCGAACTCCCACGAGCCGTCCCGCAGCCGGCCCGTGTACCAGCCGATGACCACGGCCGTGGGGGCGTAGAGGGCGATCGGCAGCGCCAGCAGCACGCGGGTCACCACGCGCGCGACCCGCCCCGCGCGGTCGGCGGCGAGCGCGAGCAGCGGCGCGACCACCAGCGCGGCGAGGAGCGGTACGAGCGCCATCAGCACCACCGTGCCGAGCCCGCCGAAGAAGTTGCCGTTCAGCGCCCGCTCGTAGTTTTCGAAGCCGGCGCCCTCGTCGGCGATGGGCGGTGCCGGTCTCCGTTGCCCCAGAAGGGAGCCGCGCTGGAAGCTCTCCACCACTGTGGACAGTGACGGCAGCACGTACGACCACAGCAGCGCCAGCGTCGCGGGCAGCAGCAGGAGGGCGCCGAGCAGGCGGTTCGCGGGCGCGGTGCGAGGTGGGAGTGGCGCGGTGCGAGGTGGGAGTACGGTCACGGGGCGCAGACTAGCCCGGCCCGTCAAACCCCCACGGTTCGGGCGCATGCTGAGGTAAGGGCCGATAGTCTACGGCTGTGGACGCGAGAGAGGTGCTGACCGAGGCGTTCGAGCGCCTCCCCGAGCTGGTCCGGGCCGCCGTCGACGGGCTGACCCCGGAGGAGCTGCACTGGGCGCCGGGGCCGGGCGCCAACACGGTGGGCTGGCTGGTCTGGCATCTCACCCGGATGCAGGACGGCCACGTCGCCGAGTTGATGGACGCCGAGCAGGTGTACGTCCGCGACGGTTGGGCGGCCCGCTTCGGGCTCGATCCCGACCCCGCCGACACCGGATACGCGCACAGCGCCGAGCAGGTCGCCCGGGTCCGGCCGGAGAGCGCGGAGGTGTTGGTCGGCTACTTCGACGCGGTCTTCGCCCGTACCCGCGACTACCTGGGCGGGCTGAGCGCGAAAGACCTCGACCGGGTCGTCGACGAGAGCTGGGACCCGCCGGTGACGCTCGGCGTGCGGCTGGTCAGCGTGCTCAACGACGACGACCAGCACGTGGGCCAGGCCGCCTACGTGCGCGGCCTGGTCAGGTCCGGCTAACCGCCGGCAGGTGGCGCGCTCCACACGCGGCGGCCGCCGCCGGCTCCAGCGGGCCTCGCCACGGCGGGGTGAGGGCGACTTCCACGCGCGATCTTCTTCGTACGCCGTTCGGACGACCAGGCCCTCGCGGCGCATCGCCGGCGGCGACTCGGCGAGCGTCTTGGGCGGCACTCCTCGGTGGGCGCGGCGTCGCCGCGCGGCACCGGGGCATCGCCGGCCTGGTGATCGACGGCGGCTGCCGGGACACGGCGGCGCCATCCGCGGACGAACAGGTGATCTTCGCCGCGAGCACATGACGATCTTCCGGGGGAGGCTCATAATCCTATGGACGGAGAGACGGGTACCTCATGATCGATCATGTCACCATGTCCAAGGCATGGAAGCTCCCGCCGGATAACCGGGCGGACGCCACCGGCCCGCCCCGGCGACCTGGCCACCGTCCCAGGTGTCGGCGGCTTCGCGCTGGGAAAGAACTACACGTAGGACCGCTCGGTAACTACCGAGCACTGCCCACAGTGGAGGGAGATCAGCGATGAGCGTCGACGAGAAAGGGCTTGTCGCCTCCGTACCCGATGGGCTTTTCATCGGGGGTGAGTGGCGGCCGGCAGCGGGCGGCGAGTGGCTCGACGTGGTCGACCCCGCGACCACGCGGCCGCTGGCGCGTGTGGCCGACGCCACAGCGGACGACGCGGTGGCCGCGCTCGACGCCGCCGCCGCGGCACAGGCGTCCTGGGCCGCCACGCCGGCCCGCCAGCGCGGCGAGATCCTGCGCCGCTGCTTCGAGCTGATGAACGAGCGGGTCGACGAGCTGGCCCTCATGGTGACGCTCGAGATGGGCAAGCCGATCGCCGAGTCGGCCGCCGAGGTGAAGTACGCGGCCGAGTTCTTCCGGTGGTTCGCCGAGGAGGCGGTGCGGGTCAGCGGCCGCTGGTCCGACGAGCCCAACGGCGCCGGCCGCCTGTTGACGATGAAGCAGCCGGTCGGGCCGTGCCTGCTGATCACGCCGTGGAACTTCCCGCTCGCGATGGGCGCCCGGAAGATCGGGCCGGCCATCGCCGCCGGCTGCACGATGGTGGTCAAGCCCGCCCAGCTCACCCCGCTCTCCAACAACCTGATGGTCAACCTGCTGGCCGAGGCGGGCCTCCCGCCCGGCGTGGTCAACGTGATCACCGCCTCCTCGGCCAGCCGCGTGATCAAGCCGATCATCGGCGACCGCCGGCTGCGCAAGCTCTCCTTCACCGGCTCGACGGAGGTGGGGCAGATGCTGGTCGCGCAGTCCGCCGGCAACCTGCTGCGCCTCTCCATGGAGCTGGGCGGCAACGCGCCGTTCCTGGTCTTCGACGACGCCGACCTGGAGCTGGCGGTCGAGCATGCGGTCATCGCCAAGATGCGCAACATGGGCGAGTCGTGCGTCGCGGCAAACCGCTTCTACGCGCACGAGTCGGTGGCCGACGAGTTCGCCGAGCGGCTCGCCGCGGCCCTCGCCGACATGCGGGTCGGCCGTGGCACCGAGCCGGGCGTCAAGGTCGGCCCGCTGATCGACGAGAAGCAGCGGGGCAAGGTGACCGAGCTGGTCGGCGACGCGGTCGACCGGGGCGCCAAGGTGCTCACCGGCGGCGGGGCGCCCGACCGCGAGGGCTACTTCTTCACGCCCACCGTGCTCACCGGCGTGCCGACCGGCGCCAGGATGCACACCGAGGAGATCTTCGGCCCGGTCGCGCCGGTCTACCGGTTCCGCACCGACGAGGAGGCCGTCCGGCTGGCCAACGACACCGAGTACGGCCTGGTCGCCTACGCCTTCTGCCGCGACCTCAACCGCGCGATCCGGGTCATCGAAGGGCTGGAGACCGGCATGGTCGGCCTCAACAAAGGGCTCGTCTCCAACCCGGCCGCGCCGTTCGGCGGGGTCAAGTGGTCCGGCATGGGCCGCGAGGGCGGGCCGGAGGGCATCGAGGAGTACCTCAGCACCAAGTACGCCGGCATCGCGGCTTGACCCGCGAGGACGCCGTCGGGGCGACCCTGAGGTCCCTCGGCTGGCCGGTCTACGTACCAGCCATGCTGTGGGGCCTCGGGCAGGGGGCCATCCTGCCGGTCGTGGTCACCTCGGCGGTGGACCTCGGCGCCTCGCTGGCCGTCGCCGGCCTGGTGCTGGCCGGGCTCGGTGTCGGGCAGATCGCCGGCGACCTGCCCGGCGGCTGGCTGGTCGGGCGGGTCGGGGAGCGGCGGGCGATGCTGCTCGCCGCCGCCGGCGCCGTACCCGCGCTGCTCGCCTGCCTGCTCGCGCCCACGCTGTGGCTCTTCGCGGCCGGCGTCTTCGTCACCGGGCTCTGCGGCGCGGTGTGGAACCTGGCCCGCCAGACGTACGTGACCGAGGCCGTGCCGTACGCGATGCGCGCCCGGGCACTCTCCACATTGGCCGGTGTGCACCGGATCGGCCGCTTCGTCGGGCCGTTCGCCGCCGTGGGGGCGATGGCCGCGCTCGGCACCGAGGGCGCGTACTGGGTGCACCTCGCCGCCGCCGTGCTCGCCGCCGGCACGCTGGTGCTCGCGGCGGACCTGCGCCCGATCGACCGCTTGGCGGGGAGCGACGACCACGTCGCCACGCTCGCGATGCTCCGGCGGCACGCGCCACTGCTGCGCACGCTCGGGCTCTCGGTCGCCTCGGTCGGTGTATTGCGCGCCTCGCGGCAGGCCATCATCCCGCTCTGGGGCATCCACATCGGACTCGACGCGACCGCGGTCAGCCTCGTCTTCGGCCTCTCCGCCGCGCTCGACATGGCGCTCTTCTACCCCGGCGGCAAGATCATGGACCGGTACGGGCGGCGCTGGGTCGCCGTACCGTCCACTCTGCTCCTCGGCGTCGCGCACCTGCTGCTGCCGTTCACCACCGGCGCGGTGGGGCTGGCGTTCGTCGCCGCGCTGATGGGGCTCGGCAACGGGATCAGCAGCGGCATCATCATGACGCTCGGCGCCGACTTCGCGCCGGCCACCGGGCGCCCGCAGTTCCTGGGCACGTGGCGGCTCTTCGCCGACTTCGGCAACGGCGCCGGGCCGCTCGCCACCAGCGCGCTGATCGCCGTCTTCTCGCCGGCCGCCGCGGTGGTGGTCGTGGGCGCGCTCGGCCTGTGGACCGCGTGGAGCATGAACCGCTGGATCCCGCGGCCCCGCGCCGTGACCGAGCCCCGGCCGGCCGACGCCGGATAGGACGGCCCGACCCGGGAACCACCGCCCGCGCCGCCACATCCAAGCTCCATGCGCGCCCGGCGAACACCGACGACCAGGACCTTCCTCCTCGGCCTCACGGCCGTGCTGATCGCGACCTGCGCGGCCGCCGCGGGGCCGGCCAGCGCCGCGCGGCACGGCCTGGTCACCGCCGGGGTACCGAGGCAGGCGCCGCCCGCCGGCGCCCCGACCGGTGCCGTCGTGGCGGGGCTCACCGCCGTGGGCTACGAGGTGAGCCGCACGGCCGAGCCGGGCCGCAACTGGGTCATGTCCCCGCTCAGCGTCGCGTATGCCTTCGCGATGGCCCGCGCCGGCGCCAGCGGCGAGACGGCCGCGCAGCTCGACCGGCTGTTCGGCTTCCCCGAGCGCGGCACGCACGAGGCGTTCAACGCGCTCGACAGCCAGGTCGCGGCCGAGGGCGGCCCGCTGCGTGCGGCCAACGCGCTGTGGGCCCAGCCGGGGTTCCCGATCGGCGAGGAGTTCCTGCGCACGCTCGCGACGCAGTACGGCACCGGCGTGCGCACCGTCGACTTCGGGTCGCCCGACGCCCTGCCCGCGATCGACGCCTGGGTACGCGAGCGGACCAGGGGCCGGATCCCCAAGCTCTTCGACCGGCTCGACCCGGCCACGAGGGTCGTGCTCGCCAACGCGATCCACTTCGAGGCGGACTGGGGGGAGCCGTTCCGCGGTGGCGAGTCGGCGGCGTTCACGCGGCCGGACGGGAGCACCGTGCTGGCGCCGATGATGCACCGGGTCGCCTCGGCGGGGTACGCCCGGTCGGACGACTGGCAGGCCGTCGAGCTGCCGTACGGGGAGACCGGCTTCGCCATGTGGGTCCTGCTGCCGGCCCCGTCCGGCCCGGCACCGGTCGAGCTGCTCGCGCCGGAGACGCTGGCGGCGGTGGCGGACGGTCTCCGCCCCGCGGTCGCGGACGTGACCCTGCCGAAGTGGGAGAGCGAGTCCCGCGTCGACCTGCTCGCGGCGGTGCGCGGGCTCGGCGTCACCGACCTGACCGGCTTCTCCGGCATCCATCCGGCGGTCAGCCTCGGCCAGGCGACGCACCGCGCCGCCATCACCGTCGACGAGAAGGGTACCGAGGCGGCCGCCGCCACCGGCCTCGAGCTTCCGGTCTCGGCGGGACCGCTGCCCGTTGTGACGTTCCGCGCCGACCGGCCGTTCGCGTACGCGATCGTGCACACCGCGACCCGCACGCCCGCCTTCGTCGGCACGGTCGCCGACCCGACGGCGTAGCGTCGGGGTCTTCGCCAAGGACCGACTCCGCGCGTGCGAGGTCTCGGTGCCGCGGCGAGGGGCGAGGTTGTGGATCGCGGAGGGTGCGGCCGCGGGAGCGGCGGTCTGGAGCGCGGCGGACAGAGCGGTAGCCCACCTCTGTCCTTGGAATGGCTCGTCCAGTGGGCCGGGATGCGGACACCGCGTGCGACGCGATGGCGGCCGGCGCGCGGACCCTGCCGGGATGAACAACTACCCGGTTTCCGGTCACACCGGCGACCACCGGCTCTCGCTCGACCTGGTGACCGAGGTGCGCGCGGTACTGGTCCGCCACGGCTACCCGGAGCTCACCTACGACGACCTCAACCTGCTGCGGGCGATGCTGGCCCGCTTCATCTACCCGCCGCAGTCCGCGGCGAGGCCGCCCGCCGCACCCGGGAGCGGGCACGGCGGGCGGCCGGACAGCCGTACGTCACGTGACGGTACAGGCGGTGCCGTTCAGCGTGAAGGCGCTCGGCCGGCCGGTGTTACCCGTGTGCGTGGCCTGGAAGCCGATACCCGTCGACGCGTTCGGCGCAAGGGTGCCGTTGTACGAGGCGTTGCGGGCGGTCACCTGCCCACTGGCGGGTGAGTACGAGGCGTTCCACCCGGACGTGATCGTCTGTCCACTGGGGAGGGTGAAGGAGAGCGTCCAGCCGTTGACCGTGGCGGTGCTCGTGTTCGTGATGGTGATGGCGGCGGTCAGCCCGGTGTTCCAGGCGTTGACCGTGTAGCCGACCCGGCAGGCGCCGCCGGCGGGCGGGGGAGTGGTCGGCGGTTGCGTGGTGGGCGGGGCGCTGGTCGGCGGGCCCGAGGTGGGCGGGGCGGAAGTGGGCGGACCCGAGGTGGGCGGCGTGGCGGTGTTCAGGCCGAAGAAGCGGATCGCCTCGGCCGCGTTCACCGGCAGGTTGTGCGGCACGCCCTGCATGCTGATCGCCTCGACCGGCGCCTGGCCGCCGCTGCCGCCGTACCGCGTGCGGGTGTGGCCGGACTGCGGCGTGTCGGTGAACGTGGGCGTCTGGCTCAGCCCGTGCAGGTTGGTCCACTGCTTGATCTCTTCGGTGAAGTTGGGGTAGCGCAGCGTCTCGTCGTTGGTGCCGTGCCAGAGCTGCATCCGCGGGCGGGCGCCGGTGTAGCCCGGGTACGCGTTGCGCACCAGGTCGCCCCACTGCTGAGGGGTGCGGGTGATCTGGCCGTTGGCGCACTGGCTGTTCCAGGTGGAGCCGTCGGTGGTGGCGAAGCAGCCGAACGGCACGCCGGCGTACGCCGCCCCGGCCTTGAACACGTCCGGATAGAGGCCGAGCAGCACGTTGGTCATCATCGCGCCGGAGGAGACGCCGGTGGCGAAGACGCGGTTGGGGTCGGTGCCGTACCGCTGCTGCACGTAGCTGACCATCGACATGATCGAGACCGGGTCGCTGCCGCCGCCGCGCCGGAGGGCCTGCGGGGAGTACACGTCGAAGCACTGGCCGCTGCGGGTCGCGGACGGGTAGATGACGATGAAGCCGTGCTGGTCGGCCTGCTGCGCGAACTGCGTGCCGGAGTAGAAGGCGGGCCCGCTTCCGGTGCAGTAGTGCACGGCCACGAGGATGCCGGGCCGGGCCTGCAGGCGGTCCGGCACGTACAGGTGCATGCGCAGGTTGCTCGGGTTGGTGCCGAAGCCGGTGACCTCCTGGAGCGTGGCCGCGGAGGCCGGCGGGGCGAGCGTGAGGGTGGCCGCCACGAGCGCGGTCGCGAGGCCCGCGGCGCCGATCACGATGCTTCTGAGTCTCATGCGGGGTGGTCCTTCCGAACCGATGGATGCCCTGGGCGCTGAAACATTCCGTAGTATGGACCGGAACACATCAACGCGCAAACATTCATCTATATGTGCTGGTCGGGAGTGATATCAGGGCATCGTTGCAGCGACCGAGGTGAGCGGCCGGTGCGATCGTCAGGGGGACGTCTCCGGAGGGTTCCGGAAGGCCGCTGCGACCGCGGCGGCGTGCCGCACCGTACAATGCCGCTCGTGACCGGGACGGGAGCCGCCGCATCCCTCGGCGACGGGCGTCGCCGAGGCAAGGTCACCGTGGCCACGATCGCCCGGCTGGCCGGCGTGTCGGCGCCGACCGTCTCCCGGGTCATCAACGGCCAGGCCGGCGTGGCGCTCAGCACGCGCCGCCGGGTCGAGGCGGTGCTCCACGAGCACGGCTACCAGCGCGGTGACGCCGCCGCCCAGGCGCCCCTCATCGAGCTGGTCTTCCACGCCCTCGACAGCCTGTGGGCGCTGGAGATCATCCAGGGCGTCGAGGAGGTCGCCCGCGACCAGAAACTCGGCGTCGTGCTCACCACCATGCAGGGGCGGCTCACGCCGGGCGCCGGCTGGACCGAGCAGGTGCTCTCCCGCCGCCCGATGGGCGTGATCGCGGTGCTCTCCGACCTCACCGCGCACCAGCAGGCCCAGCTCGCGACCGGCTCGATCCCGCTGGTCACGCTCGACCCCACCGGTGAGCCGCTGCACGACACGCCCTCGGTCGGCGCGGCCAACTACAACGGCGCGATGGTCGCCACCCGCCACCTGCTCGACTTGGGGCACCGGCGGATCGGCATGCTCTGCGGCAACCTGAAGTGGCCGTTCTGCCGGGCCCGCCTCGACGGCTTCCGCGCCGCGATGGACCATGCCGGCGTGCCGGTCGACCCCGACCTGGTGCGGGTCGGCCCGCTCTACGTCGAGGGCGCGGTCCGCGAGACCGAGGCGCTGCTCGGCCTCCCCGAGCCGCCCACCGCCCTCTTCGCCACCAACGACCTCCAGGCGCACGGCGTCTACGAGGCGGCCCGCCGCGCCGGGCTGCGCATCCCCGACGACCTGAGCGTGGTGGGCTTCGACGACCTCCCGTTCACGCGTTGGGCCGGGCCGCCGATGACCACCGTGCGGCAGCCCCTCAAGCGGATGGGCACGACGGCGGCCGCGATGCTCGTCGCCCTGGCCTCGGGCCAGGCGCCCCGCGAGCGCCGGGTCGAGCTCACCACCGACCTCATCGTGCGGGAGAGCACCGCGCCGCCGCCCGGCCGCTGACGCGGTGGCTGGCGGCCTTCGGCCGCTGATCCTCCGGCCCGCCGTAAGGCGCCGTTGGTCGGTGGTCGCCGCCCGAGAGATTTCGAGCTACCGCGATGTCCGCGCGCGACCGGCCCGGCCCGCCGCGATCCGTTCCCGTATACGTCCCATCAACTGAGAGTAAGTGCGGGGCGGTGGGGAGGGTATCCACCGTGGCATGATCATCGCCATGCCTCTGCTCTTCTCGTACGGCACTCTCCGCGACCCCGCCGTCCAGCTCGCCAGCTTCGGGCGCGAGCTGACCGGCCGGGCGGACCGCCTTCCCGGATACCGGCTGGAGCTGCTGGAGATCAGCGACCCGCGCGTGCTCGACCTCAGCGGGCTGGCCCAGCACCCCATCGTGGTGGAGACCGGCGACGAGCGGGACGGCGTGGATGGCATCGTGTTCGAGGTGACCGACGAGGAGCTGGTCTCCGCCGACGAGTACGAAGTGGACGACTACGAACGCGTCCTCACCTCCCTCGCCTCGGGCGTGCGCGCGTGGGTGTACGTGAGGAGCATCTGACGGCTGCCTGTTCCGCGCTCTACGGGTCGCGGCTGGTCACTCGGCGGTGAGCCCTTCGTAGTACGCCTTCTGGGCGGGGTAGTAGTCGTCGAAACGCACCGGCGGAGTGCCCGCGCGGGCGGCGACGAGAAGGTCCAGATAGTACTCCCAGCCCGGCCCGACCTCCTGGATGCCCTCGGCGTCGGCCAGGTGCTGGGTGAAGCGCACCTCGGTGCCACCGTCCACCTCGGACAGCCGCAGTGACGTGTGCCAGGTGCCGTGGTCGTCCACAGCGGACAGCTCCAGCCGGCGGGGCGGCTCGCACGCCTCGACGCGCATCTCCATCCAGGGCTGACCCTCCTCGAACACCATCCGCACCTTGACCGACCCGCCCGGCGCCGCCGTGCCCTCCCACGGCCCGAACCACCGCGCCGTCCGCTCCGGCTCGGTGAGGCTGGCCCACACGTCCTCGGCGGGGGCCCGGAATGTGCGGGTCAACACCAGATCGACCCCGCTCTCCGTGCGAAACAGTCGCCCGGTGGGAATGGCACTCATGCGCTGCGCTCCTCTCTCTGCGCCGCCCGCGGCGGCACACGCTGGTCGAACCTGTCGCGGCCGGCCTCCGCCGCCGCACCTTTGCCCGATCCCGCTTCGCTGCGACCCGCGGCCCGCCGCCCCGCCCCGGTGACCCCGGCAGCGGGCGGCGTGCGGCGCTCCCGCCGCGCGCGGTAGACCTCGGTCTCCAGCGCGTCGAAGCGTCGCTCCCAGGCCGCGCCCTCGTCGCCTGCCAGCGCGGCGGCGTCACCCGCCCGCGGGCCGGCCGTCGCCGCGACGTCGGTCGCCGGTGTGGCGACCCGTGTGGCGGCGTCGGTCGCCAGCGTGGCGGGCTGGCCGGCGACCAGGCCGGCCGGCATGAACGGCGCGAGCCAGCCGACCAGCTCGGTGAGGGGCGCCGGATCGAGCCGGTAGAACCGCTGGCGGCCGGTCAGCTCGTCGTGGACCAGCCCGCTCTCCCGCAGCACGCGCAGGTGGCGGCTGACCGCGGGCCGGCTGATCGTGAACCGGTCGGCGATCTGCCCGGCCGACATCCGCCGCTCGCGGAGCATCACCATGATCTCCCGCCGCACCGGATCGGCGATCGCGCCGGCCACCTCGTCCACGGCAGAAGCGTAACTGATGGGTTACACGTTTGGCCAGCCAGCCAGCTCGCCCGCCGCGCTGGCGGCAACGCCCCGGGCGCGGACACGGCGTCATCGCGGAAGTCGCGCGGACCTCCGAGAGGCGCGTGCGGACGATCCGATCGGGGGAGTAACGGATCCGGCCCTTCCCGCGTCTGACCATGGGGAGTGTCCGGTCCGGACGCCTCGCCGACCGGCACGGAGGTGGTATTTGTGACGTTCGCCCGGGTACGCGCGCTCGCCCTCGTCGGGCTGCTGCTCGTGGCCGCGGCGGTGGTGGCCGTCGTGGTGATGGTGCGGGACAGCCAGCGCGGTGACGCCGGGCCGGCCGCCTGTCCGGAGGGCGCGGTAGTGGTCGACCTGGCACTCCGGCATCAGCGCGAGATCACAGTCGCGGTGCTCGGCGGCACCGGCGCCGAGCGCGTGGCCGCTTCGGTCGCGGCCGACTTTCGCAACTGCGGCTTCCAGGTGGACGAGCCCCGCGACGAGCCGCGCCCCGAGCGGGTCGAGGGCATCGCCGTGCTCCGGTACGGGCCGGACGGGGTGGGCGCGGCGCACGTCGTGCGCGCGTACTTCCTGGGCAAGGCCACTTTGGACTTCGACGCCGGCCGGACCGGGGCGCAGGTCGACGTGCTCGTCGGCGAGAGGTTCCGGGCACTGGCCCAGCCGACAGACGTGAACATCGCACTGGCCGACCTGGGCCGTCCCGCCCTGCCGCCGGGGACCTGCCGGCGGGCCTGAGACCGGTGCCCGCCCGCACGGGACACGGGCGGGCACCGGGGCGGGTCACCGCCAGGTGATGCTCACGGTGGCGTTGGCGGTGGGCGTGAGCGTGCGGTTGCCGCCCGTCTCCCAGGTCACCGTGCCGTCGGGGTTCTTCTTGATCAGCTTGTACTCGACCGACTGGCCGGCTGGCAGCGACACCGTGCCGGTCCAGACCGGGTACTGGCTGGGGGAGAGGGCGACCGCGTTCGCCGGGTTCCACGAGCCGAGCGGCGCGGTGGAGCCGACCACGAAGACGTTCTGGCCGAAGGTGGTGGTGGCCGTGGCGTTGAAAGTGATCGCCGCGGTCCCGCCTCCGCCGCCGGTCTGGCTCCACGTCGCCGTGTGCGCCGCGCCGGCCGTACCCGACCGGTTGGGGGTGCTCTCCCAGGTGACCTGGCCGTTGCTGATCCGCACCAGCTTCCACTCGAAGGCGGTGCCGGCCGGGATCGAGACGGCGCCGCTGTACGAGCCGGCGGTCGCGCCCGGGGTGAGGCGCAGCCCGTTCGCCGGGGTCCACGAGCCGAGCTGGGGGATCGAGCCCACCACGTACACGTCCTGCCCGGTCGGGGCGGTCACCTGGAACGTGGTGTTGCCGGCCGGCGGTGGCGTGGTTGGCGGCGGGGACGTCGGCGTGCCGCTCGTTCGGGCGTTCACGTGCAGCGCCACGCCCCGGTCGGCCGGGATGCTCGTGGTGAACGTGCCGCCGGAGACCGTGACCGTGCCGCCCGTGCAGGCGCCGGTCGCGGCGTTGAACGTGCCCCGCGCGACGTTGCAGTACGTGCCGTTCGGCAGGCTCGTGCTGAACGTGCGGCTCCACGCGCTGCCCGTGGCGTTGAACGCGGCGTACCCTCGGCTGCCCCGGGCGAACGCGAGCCGCCCGTTGCCGTCGGTGACGGTGTTGGAGATGCCGGTGCCCTCGGTGGCGTTGCGGAAGCTGGGCATGCCGGCGACCTGCTCGTTGCGGTGCTCGCAGACCCACTGACCGTTGGCGCAGTTGGTGGCGCTGGTGGTGCCGTTCGACGAGCTCGGCGGGCCCTGCGCCTGGTTGGTGCCGAACGTGTAGCTCGACATCAGCTGCACCGTGCCGTACGGATGGGCCATCATGAACGCGTCCGCGAGGTAGTACCGGGCGCCGTTCTTGTATGTGAGCGTGGGCGTGGCCCGCTGCGTGTCGTGGTTGTCGACGAAGACGACCGCCTGGCCGCCGGTGAGCCCGCCGTAGTTCGGCATGCTGGCGAACTGGGCGATGTTGCCGCCCTGGAAGCCGCTGGCGACCGCCCGCTGGTAGTCGAAGTTGGTCACCTTGCCGAGCGGCGCGTACGCGGTGTACGGGATCGTCGCGTCGCCGTACACCTCGTGGAAGATGTCCGGCCGGCCGCCGAAGGCGGGCACGTCGCGCAGCCGGGAGATGATGTCGGCCAGGTGCGCCTCCTGCACGTGCTTGGCCGCGTCGACCCGGAAGCCGGCCACGCCGAGATCGATCACCGCGTTCATGTACTTGGCTATCTTGCGGCGCACCTCAGGATCGCCGGTGTTGAGGTCGGCGAGCGCGAGCAGCTCGCAGTCCTGCACCTCGGCCTTGTTGTTCCAGTTGCTGATCGTGGTGTAGCAGGGCCCGAAGTCCGCGTACCGGTACGCGTCGCCGGAGCCGTCGTTGAACAGGTTCGGGTAGTCGTACTTGCTGTAGACGGTGCCCGCGCTGCCCGGCCCGCTGCCCGCCGAGCCGGTGCCGGACATGTGGTTGAGCACCACGTCGACGTAGATCTTGACGCCGGCGTCGCGGCAGCGGTTGACCATGTCGACGAACTCGGCCCGCGTGCCGCGCCGGGTTTGGTCCAGCCGGTACGAGACCGGCTGGTAGTCCTGCCACCAGGGGTAGGTGGCGCCCTCCGCGCTCGGTAGGACGACGTGCTCCTGAGGTGGGGAGACCTGCACGCCGCCCCAGCCGTTGGGGCCGAGCGTGGTCTCGCACTCGCTGGCGATGGAGCTCCACCGCCACTGGAAAAGGTGCACGATCGACGACCCGTTCGCCACGGCGGCACGCGCGGCCGGCGCGGTCGCGATCGAGACGGCGACGGCGGCGAGCAGGAGCAACGGGATGGTCGCGACCGCTGCCCAGCTGGTCGCGGCCCTTCTTCGAGGTGTCACTGCACACTCCCCGGGATGGGATCGGTTGGCGGTGCCCCGCTCCGGAATCTCTTGCGATCCTTGCAAGAAGTTCCGCACACTGTCGCAACAAGGTAGCAACATAGATGGCCGTTTGTGAACCTCTGGTTTCGGGAGGCTCCATGCGAAGGCGCACCGAAATCCGCTGCTGGATCGCCGCCGGCCTCGTCGCCGGCCTGGCGGTCGGCCTGACCCCGCCCCGACCGCCGCGCAACCCGGCGCCGGGACGGGTCGGCGGCCCCGGCCAGTACCTGCGATGAAAGGTCTTCCAATCATTGCAAGAAGTTGCTAGCGTGCTCCCGCGACAACCCCCACGCGCAACTGAATAGGAGTTCCCCGATGCGCATCCGAACCGCGGGTGCGGTCGCCGCCGCCTTGGCTCTGTCGTTCGCCACCACCGCGTGTGGTGGCGGCGACGAGCCCGCCGCGACCGACTCGCCCGCCGCGAAGGCCGCCGGTGGCCGCTTGGTGATCTGGGCAGACACCAAGCGCACCGCCGCCCTCAAGCCGTTCGCCGACCGCTTCGGCCAGGAGAACGGCGTCACCGTCGAGGTGCAGGAGATCGCCGACGAGCAGCAGACCACGTTCGTGACCGCGTCGCAGCAGGGCAGCGGGCCGGACGTGATGGTCGGCGCGCACGACTGGATCGGCAACCTGGTGCAGAACGGCGCCATCGACCCGGTGCAGCTCTCCGCCGAGCAGAAGGCCGGCTTCGCCGAGATCGCCCTCAAGGCGGTGACCTTAAACGGTCAGGTGTACGGCGTGCCGTACGCGATGGAGAACATCGCCCTGATCCGCAACACCGACCTCGCCCCGCAGGCACCGTCCACAGTGGAGGACCTGGTGGCGACCGGCAAGCGGCTCATGGCGGAGAAGAAGGCGAGCGAGATCCTCTGCCTCCAGGTGGGGCAGAACGGCGACGCCTACCACCTGTACCCGCTCTACACCTCGGCCGGCGGCTACCTCTTCGGCACCGGCGCCAACGGCGACTACGACCCCAAGGACCTGGGCGTCGGCAAGCCCGCCTCGGTGGCCGCGTTCGACAAGATCCGGGCACTGGGCGAGAAAGGTGAGGGCGCCCTCAAGCGCTCGATCGGCGGCGAGAACTCGATCGCCACCTTCACCGCCGGCAAGTGCGCGTTCCTGGTCTCCGGCCCCTGGGCGATCACCGACGTGAAGAAGGCCGGCCTGCGGTACGACATCTCGCCGGTCCCCGCCTTCACCGGGGGCAAGCCGGCCACGCCGTTCGTCGGCGTGCAGGCGTTCTACGCGGCGGCGAAGGGGAAGAACAAGGCGCTCGCCCAGGAGTTCGTCGCCAATTACCTGACGGTGCCGGACCTGGCCGTCGCGCTCTACCGGGCCGAGCCCCGGCCGCCCGCGCTCACCGCCGCCTTCGACCAGGTGAGGGCGGAAGATGAGGACCTCGTCAAGTTTCAGGAGGCGGGGCGGAACGGCGTCGTGCTGCCGGCGATCCCGGAGATGGCCGCGATCTGGGACCCGTTCGGCAAGGCCGAGGCGGCGATCATCGGAGGCGCCGACGTCGCCACCACGGTCGACGCCGCCGCCAGGACGATCTCCGGGCAGATCAGGTAGATGGCGACCCAACTGACCAGTGCGGGGCCCGGCGTCCGGGCCCCGCGCGGCGGCCGGCACCGACCCGAGCCGCCACACGTCGCACGGGACGCCGCGCCGGTCACGCTCACCGGCCTGGTCGCGAGGGTCGTGCTCCTCGGCCTCGCCGCGGGGATCGCGATCTGGGCCGCGTTTCCGCTGGTGGAGGCGGGCGCGTGGATCGGCCTGGCGATCCTCGCCGGCACCACCGCCGGGATCTTCTACCTCTACCTGGGCCGCCGCCACGTCCCGGCCAAGTACCTCGTGCCCGGCACGCTCCTGCTCATCGCGTTCCAGGTCTTCCCGGTCCTCTACACGGCGAGCACCGCCTTCACCAACTTCGGCGACGGGCACCGGGGGAGCAAGGAGGAGGCCGTCGTCGCGATCCAGACCGCGTCGGTGACCCAGGTGCCCGGCTCCACCGAGTACGCCCTCGCGGTCGCCACCACCGGCGACCCGGCCACCGGGCCGCTGGTCTTCCTCGTCACCGACCCGGCCACCGGGGCGGTCTCCGCCGGCGACGGCACCGGGCTGCGCGCGCTGACGGAAACTGAGGTGACCGTCAACTCCGCCGGCAAGGTGACCGCCGCCGCGGGCTACACCGTGCTCGACGCCGGGCAGGCCAGCGCCCGCAGCGCGGAGATCACCGCGTTCGCGGTGCCGACACCCGGGGGCGCGATCCGCTCGTCCGGGCTGTCCCGCGCCTTCGAGGGCAAGGCATCCCGGGAGTACGTGGCGAGCTGCGACTGCGTCCGCGACACCGGCACCGGCCGGATCTGGACCGCCGACCCGGACGCCGGGGCCTTCGTCGCCGCCGATGGGGAGCGGCTGGCGCAGGGCTGGAAGGTCGGCGTGGGGCTGAGCAACTTCGGCCGCGTGCTGACCGACGCCTCGGTCTCCGGCCCGTTCCTGCGCACCCTGGCGTGGAACGTCTCCTTCGCCGTCGGCTCGGTCGCGGTCACCTTCGCGCTCGGCCTGCTCTGCGCGCTCGCGCTGCACACGCCCCGGATGCGCGGCCGCCAGCTCTACCGCGTGCTGCTGATCCTGCCGTACGCGATGCCGTCGTTCGCGATGCTGCTGGTCTGGCGGGACCTCTTCAACACCGACTTCGGGCTGGTCAACCGGCTCCTCGGGCTGGAGGTGGACTGGCTCGGCGGGGTCTGGTCGGCCCGGCTCGCGGTGATCCTCGTGCAGCTCTGGCTCGGCTTCCCGTACATGTTCCTCGTCGCCACCGGCGCGCTCCAGGCGATACCGAAGGAGCTGACCGAGGCGTCCAAGGTGGACGGGGCCGCGCCCTGGCAGTCGTTCCGCCAGGTGACGCTGCCGCTGCTGATGGTCGCGCTGACACCGTTGCTGATCTCGTCGTTCGCGTTCAACTTCAACAACTTCAACGCGGTACACCTCACCACCGAGGGCGGCCCCTTCCCGGCTGACAACCCCACCGCGGGGGCGACCGACCTGCTGATCACGTACACGTTCCGGCTCGCCTTCGGCGCCGCCGGTGCGCAGTACGGGTTCGCGGCCGCCATCTCGGTCTTCATCTTCGCGATCGTCGCGCTCCTGTCGGCGGCCAGTTTCCGGCGGACACGGCGGCAGGAGGAGCTGTACACATGAGAACCCTTCCGCTCCGGCACGCGGTCGCCGCCGGCGCCGTGGCCTTCGCGCTCTTCCCGATCGTCTTCGTGCTGTCGGCGGCCCTCAACCCGCGCGGCACGCTCTCCACGACCGAGCTGCTGCCGACCGGGGTCTCCGCCGAGAACTTCACCCGGCTGCTGTCGGAGACCTCGTTCGCGAGCTGGTTCGCCAACACGATGCTGATCGCCGGGCTCTCCTCGGCCGCGGCGGTCTTCCTCGGCGCGCTGGCCGCGTACGCCTTCAGCCGCATGCGTTTCCGTGGCCGCCGCGCCGGGCTGCTCGCGCTGCTGCTGATCCAGATGTTCCCGCAGTTTCTGGCGATCGTGACCATCTTCCTGATGTTCAGCACCGTCACCGAACTGTGGCCGGCGGTCGGCTTCAACACTCCGTGGGGCCTCGTGCTGCTCTACCTCGGCGGCGCGCTCGGCGTAAACACCTGGCTGATGAAGGGCTTCCTGGACACGCTCCCGCGCGAGCTCGACGAGTCCGCCACCATCGACGGCGCCAGCCACGCCCAGGTCTTCTTCCAGATCATGCTGCCGCTCGTGGCGCCGATCCTGGCGGTCACCGGGCTGCTCGTCTTCATTGCCACCGTCAACGAGTTCCTCATCGCCAACGTGTTCCTCACCGACACCGGCTCCAAGACGCTCGCGGTCGGCATGTACGGCCTCATCGCCGGCGAGCGGAACAACAACTTCGGCGTCTTCTGCGCCGGCACGCTGCTCACCGCCGTACCGACCGTGCTCGTCTTCCAATTCCTCCAGCGCTACATCGTCTCGGGCCTGACCACCGGAGCAGTGAAGGGATAGCCACGTGCCACACCACGACGGGACCATGGTGTCCAACCAGACCCCGGCCCTCGGCGAGACCGTGTCGGTGTTCCTGCGGACACCGGCCGGCGCGCCGGCGCGGCGGGTCCACGTGCGGTCCACACCGGACGGTGAGCCGCACTTCGCGGAGGCGGCGGTAGACCGGTCCACATCGGAGGCGACCTGGTGGCGCGCCGACGTGGTGGTCCGCAACCCGGTGACCAACTACCGCTTCCTCGTCGACGACCGGTGGCTCAACGGGCTCGGGCTCGCCGGCCACGACGTGCCGGACGACCTGGACTTCCGGCTCGTCGCGTACGACCCGCCGCCGGCCTGGTCCCGCGATGCCGTGGTGTACCAGATCTTCCCGGACCGCTTCGCCCGCTCCGGCGCGCCCCTGCCGGCGACCCCGGACTGGGCGGCGGCCTGTGACTGGGACACGCCGGTCGACACCGGGGCGGCGCTCGTGCAGCGGCAGTTCTACGGTGGCGACCTGGACGGCGTCGCCCAGCGCCTCGACCACCTGGAACGGCTCGGCGTCAACACCGTCTACCTGACGCCCATCTTCCCGGCCCGCTCCAACCACCGGTACGACAGCGCCGCCTTCGACCGGATCGACCCGCTGCTCGGCGGCGACGCGGCGCTGGCCCGGCTGGCCGACGCCGTACACGCCCGGGGCTGGCGACTGATCGGCGACATCACCACCAACCACACCGGGGACGCGCATCCCTGGTTCACCGCCGCCGTGTCCGATGTGGACGCGCCCGAGCGGGAGATGTACTACTTCGACAGCGCCGGCGACTACGAGTCGTGGAACGGCGTGAAGACGCTGCCGAAGCTCAACTGGGCCTCGCCGCTCGTGCGCGGGCGGGTCGCCGCGGCCGTCCGGCACTGGTTGCGACCGCCGTACGGCCTGGACGGCTGGCGCGTCGACGTGGCCAACATGACCGGCCGGTGCGGCGCCGACGCGTACACGCACGAGGTCGCCGCGCTCCTGCGGGCGGCCGCCGGCGACGCGCTGTTCGTCGCCGAGCACGCCCACGACCACACCGGCGACCTGGACCGGGGCGGCTGGCAGGGGACGATGAACTACGCCGGCTTCCTGCGTCCACTCTGGAGCTGGCTGCGCGCCGACGACCTCGACCTGCCGCTCTTCCTCGGCGTGCCGGGCGGCGTGCCCCGGAGGGACGGCACCGCGGCGCTAACCACCATGCGCGCCTTCGCCGCCCGCGTCTCCTGGCGCGCGCTCACCCACTCCTGGCAGCTGCTCGGCTCGCACGACACCGCCCGGATCCGCACGGTCGTCGGCGACCCGCACCGCCAGGAGGTCGCCGCCGGCCTGCTGATGACGATGCCCGGCACGCCCATGGTCTTCGCCGGCGACGAGATCGGGCTGCGCGGTGTGGACGGGGAGGACTCCCGCACGCCGATGCCGTGGCACCGCACGGGGGAGTGGGACCACGCGACCTTCGACCGGTACCGGGCGCTGATCGCGCTCCGCCGGGAGGTGCCCGCGCTGCGCCACGGCGGCCTGCGCTGGGTCCACGCGGATGCCGACACGCTCGCGTTCGTCCGGGAGACCGAGGTGGAGAGCGTGCTGGTGCTCGCCCGCCGGGCCTCCGGCACGCCGGTGCGGCTCACCGGCGTGGCGGGCGGCACCAACGTCTACGGCGGCGCGCCCGACCTGCGCCCGGACCCCGCCGGCGCGGTGACCCTGCCGGCGGACGGCCCGAGCTTCCAGGTCTGGCGCGCCTGAAGCCCTTGTTCCAGGACGGATTTGGGCTACCGCGATGATGTCCGCCGCGGTCCAGACCGCCGCGCGGGGTCCCCGGGGAGACGTGGAGCGCGGCGGAGCGTCTTCTTGGGCTGCTTTCCCGCGGCCTCACCCTCCGCGCTCTGGCCCGCTCCCGGAAGGGCGGGGTCGGGCTCACCGACCGCGTCGCTCCGCCTCCCCACGCGGGCCGCTTCCTACGGGAAGCCGAACTCCTGATCCTGAGCCGGCAGTCAGCGTCCGCCGCCGGCGCGGGACCGCCATGGGAGCGACGGCGCCGGCTTCGCTCAGTCGAGTACGCCGGACACAGAGAGCATGCTCCACAGGCCGGCGCCGTCCGGTGCCGATACCCAGCGGTTGCCGGCCTGGTCCGAGGCGGTGGGCGGGCGTTCCGCGGCGGACGGGAGGTGACCGGCCAGCACCGTCTGTGTGGGGGAGAGCGTGCGGATCGCGACGGCGGCGACGTGGTCGGGATGGCTCTCCGCGAACGTCCGGTAGATCTCCGGGTCGTGCTGCCCGTCGTCGCCGACCAGCAGCCACTTCACCCACGGGATCTCCTGCGTGAGCCGCCTCAGCGCGGCCAGCTTGTGCGCCTTCCCGCTGCGGAAGATGCGGTCGCGCTGCGGCCCCCAGTCGGTCAGGAGCAGCGGGCCCAGCGGGTAGAGGTGCCGGGAGAGGAAGCGGGTCAGCGCGGGCGCCACGTTCCACGCGCCGGTGGAGAGGTAGAAGATCGGCGCGGCGGGGTGCGCGGTGGTGAGGCGTTCGTAGAGGACGGCCATCCCGGGCACGGCGGCGCGGGCGTGCTCGTCCAGCACGAAGGTGTTCCAGGCGGCGAGCAGCGGCCGGGGGAGCGCGGTCACCATCACGGTGTCGTCGATGTCGGAGACCACGCCGAAGCGCGCCGCCGGGTCGACGATCCGCACCGGCGCCTCGACCGGCTCACCGTCGCCGCTGCTGACGAGCACGTGCCGCCAGCCCGGCTCGAGGTCGGCCTCCAGCACGGTGTCGATGAAGCCGCCCCGGTCGGCCACCAGCTCGTGCCGCCGCCCGCCCACCTCGACGGCGAACGGCGCGTCCTTGGCCGAGACCGTGGTGAAGCTGCGCCAGCCGCGCACCTTCCCCGGCTTGCGCTGGCGGCGCCGGTCCGGCCGGCTCACCATGACCCGGCCCATGACCCGGACCCAGCCCGGCGCGCCGTAGCCGGTGTACGGCACCACGGTCGCCGACCAGCCCCGCTTGCGCAGCCACCCTTCGAGGACCTCGTGCACGGCATCCTCGACCCGTGCCGCGCGGTGTACGGCGGACACGTCGTCGGTGGGCTCGCTGACCTGCTCTGACACGCCCGTCAGCCTCGCACACCGGCGGGCCGCCCGCACCAGGACACCAGCGCCCGACCGTGGTCCGCCTCGGGGCGCCGACCTCGCGCATCGGCACGGGCAGGTCGGCGTAGCGCCGTCCGCCCACGGTCACGGTGCCCCGCGTGGGCGCGTCCAGCCCGAGGATCATCCGCATGGTGGTGGTCTTGCCGGCACCGTTGGGCCCGAGGAAGCCGGTCACCCGCCCCGGCGCGACCGTGAAGGTCAGGTCGTCGACCGCCACGCCCCGGCCGAACCGCTTGGTCAACCCGCTCAGTTCGATCATGCCGACGATGGTGTCCGGTGGAGATGGCTCGTTCCGGAGAGGTTCTGTGAGTTTTCTGGGAGGCGGCCGGGGCGCCCGGCGCCGCGCGGCCGTTCCACGGGCGTCGGCGGTTCCCTCCGGGGCGGTCGTTGCCGAGGTGGCCGGTCCTGCGTGGAGAAGACGCGCACGGTGGCGACGAGCCGAATCCACAGGAAAATGTCAGCGCTGCATTGACAACCGTGATTGTCCATTGGCATGGTGTTAACGTTAACTGGGCAGCGAAGGGCGAAGAATCATGGCTGGGACGAGAAGGCGTACGGCGGTCGCCGGACTGGCGCTGGCGGTGGCCGCCGCCGGCGCGGTCGCGGTGGTGTCGGCGACAAACGCGCTGGCGGCGACCGGCTGCCGCGTCGACTACGCGGTGACCAGCCAGACGCCAGGGGCGTTCGGCGCGCGGGTCACCATCACCAACCTGGGCGACCAGGTCAGCGGCTGGCGTCTAATGTGGACGTACTCCGCCGGCCAGTCGGTCACGCAAACGCGCGGCGGCAGCCACACGCAGTCGGGCGTGCAGGTGACCGTGACCAACGGCCGCACCAACGGCACCATCGGCACGGGCGGCACCGCCGCGGTCACGCTGAGCGGCACGTGGAGCGGCGCCAACCCGGTGCCGGCGAGCTTCACGCTCAACGGGGTCGCCTGCACCGGGGTCGTCGATGCGCCGGCCGCCACGCCGCCGGCCAGCTATCCCAACCCCGGCCGGGTCACCGGCGACACCGGCGCGCACGACCCCACAGTGGTGCGGGCGCCGGACGGGCGGTACCTGCTCGCCACCACCGGCAACAACATCGCGCTCAAGACGTCGACCGACCGCACCGCGTGGCGCAACGCGGGCGCCGCCTTCCCGGGCGGGGCGCCGTGGACCAGCCCGTACACCGGCGGCTCGGCCAACCTGTGGGCGCCTGACATCTCGTACCGCAATGGACAGTACTATCTGTACTACTCGGCCTCGACGTTCGGCTCGCAGCGGTCGGCCATCTTCCTCGCCACCAGCCCCACCGCCGCCTCCGGCTCGTGGACCCACCAGGGTCTGATCATCGAGAGCAGCAACGCGGTCAACTACAACGCGATCGATCCCAACCTCATCGTCGACCAGAGTGGACAGTGGTGGCTGAGCTTCGGCTCGTTCTGGAGCGGCATCAAGATGATCCGCCTCGATGCCGGCACAGGCAAGCGTTCCACATCGGACACGGCGGTGCGGGCACTGGCCACGCGCACGACGGCGGGCGGCGCGGTCGAGGCGCCGGTCATCCACCGCCGCGGCGGCTACTACTACCTGTGGATCTCGTTCGACCGGTGCTGCCAGGGCGCGGCCAGCACGTACCGCGTGATGGTGGGGCGCTCGACCTCGGTGACCGGTCCGTACGTCGACCGCAATGGCACGCCCCTCACCTCCGGCGGCGGCACGCAGGTGCTCGCCGGCCACGGCTCGATCCACGGCCCCGGCCACCAGGCGGTGCTCACCGACACCGACGGCGACGTGCTCTTCTACCACTACTACGCCAACAACGGCGCGGCGCTGCTCGGCATCAACCTGATCGGCTACGACGCGGCCGGCTGGCCCTTCGTCTACTGACCCGCGCGGCTCCCGCCCGGCAGGCAGGCTCCACGCCTGCCGGCCGCGGGCGCGCTCTCCCCGGGCCCCGGCCGGCGACGGCCGCCCTCGCCGAGGCGCCGCCCACGCCGCGTACGCGGAAGCTCGCGACCTCGCAGACCTGGGCTCAGCCCCACTCGGCGCGCAGGGCCGCGTACACGTACTCGTCGCGCCAGGCGCCCTTCACCGCCACGACCTGGCGGAAGTGCGCTTCGCGGCGCATGCCCAGCCGCTCCAGCACGGCGGCCGAGGCGGCGTTGGCGGCGGAGCAGCGGCCGACGACGCGGTGCAGGCGCAGCCCCCCGAAGGCGATCCGGAGCAGCTCGCGGGCGGCCTCGGTCGCGTAGCCGGAGCCCTGGTGGCGGGGGTCGAGCACGTACCCGATCTCGCCCTGCCGGTGCCGCTCGCTCAGCCACACCAGCTCGACCTGGCCGACCACGACGCCGTCGGCCCGGCGGGCGGCGGCGAGGCTGAGGCAGTCGCCCTCCTTGACCAGCGCGTCCTCGCGGACCATCCGGTCGACGGCCACGCGCACCTGCTCCCGGTCGCGGGGCTCCCAGAGCATGTGGTGGGCCACCTCCGGCAGCCGCTGGTAGGCCCACACGGCGTCCAGGTCACCCATCGTGAACGGGCGGAGCAGGAGCCGTTCGGTCACGATCGGGTACGCGGGCCGGAGCACTTGTGGATCTTATCGGAGCGCCCGGCCGGTGGCCGCACCGCCGTCGACGGCCGCGCGGCGGCCCGGGAGCCGCCGCGCTCCGCGCTCACCAGGTGGCGAACACGCGGGCCTGGCCGCCGGAGCCACCTTGGTACGGGATGAGGCCCACCATGATGGTCGCGCCGGTCCGGGGTACGCGGTCGAGGTTGGCGAGGTTCTCGACGCCGTACCGGTCCGCGCCGGTGAGGATCAGGTGCGTGTCGAATGTGGACGAGTTTCCGGGGTCGATGCTGAGCGTGTCCACGCCGAGGCTGCGGATGCGGCGGTGGCGCAGCAGCCACTCGCACGCCTCCGGGCTGAAGCCGGGGAAGTGCAGCGTCCCGCCCGCGTCGGTGCCCCGGTAGGCGTCCGGGTCGCCGACCTTCGCGCCCCAGCCCGAGTACATGAGGACGGCGGCGTCCCGCGGGATCCGGCCGTACCGCCGCTCGAAGCCCTTGATGTCGTCGACCGTGACGGTCGTGTCGGGGTCGCGGGCGGCGCGGGCCGCGATGTCGACGACCACGGCGGGGACGAGCAGCTCGGCCGGCTGGAGCTCGGGGGAGAGGCGGCCGCCGGGCGTGAAGTGGCCAGGCGCGTCGACGTGCGTGCCGTAGTGCTCGAGGATCCGCCACTCCTGCATGTAGTAGCCGTTCTCCTCGACGGTCACGTACGTGCGGCGGCTCGCCTCCTCGCCCACGGCGAAGGCGGGGAAGGTGGTGGTGAGCGGGTACGTGAGGTCGCGCAGCCCGCGCCGCGGCGCCGGATGGTGGCCGCCGCCGGCCTGGGCCGGCCGCTCCAGCGCGGCGGTCGCGGCGATCGCGGCGGCGCCGACGAGCGCGGCCCGGCGGGAGAGCGCCCCGCCCCGGCCGGTCTGCTTGAGACACTCCTCTGTGCACATGTGACCTGGCTCCTCTCTGGGTCCTCCCAGCACTAAACGCGCTGTCGGACCCGGGCGCTAGCGTGTCGGCGTGATCGTTCTGGACCGCCGCGCGCTCAACCGGGCCCTGCTCGCCCGCCAGCTCCTGCTGCGCCGCCACGAGATGGGCGTGGCGGCCGCGCTCGAACACCTCGTGGGGCTCCAGGCGCAGGAGCCGCAGGAGCCGTACACGGGGCTGTGGAGCCGCCTCGCCGGCTTCGACCCGCTGGAGCTGTCCGGGCTGATCGAGCGGCGGGCGGCAGTGCGCACGCTGCTGATGCGCCGCACGCTGCACCTGGTCGTGGCGGGCGACGCGCTGGCGCTGCGGGCGGTGCACCAGCCGATGCTGGAGGCCCGGATGTGGGCGACGCTGCGGCGCGACCTGCCCGGCGTCGACCTGGCCGAGCTGGCCGTCGCGGGACGCCCGCTCTTCGAGGGCGAGCCGCGCATGCTCACCGACGCCGCGCGCGCGGTCGCCGACCGCTGGCCGGGCGTGGCACCGCGCGACCTGGGCGACGCGCTCAGCTGCCTGCTGCCGCTGGTGCAGGTGCCGCCGCGCGGCCTCTGGGGGCAGAAGGGCGCCGCGCGCCACGTCACCGTCGACCGGTGGCTGGGCGATTCTCCCGTACCGGCGACGCCGATGGCCGTCGACGGGCTGGTGCTGCGCTACCTCGCCGCGTACGGGCCGGCCGCCACCGCCGACATCCGCGCCTGGTCGGGGCTGAGCGGGCTGCGTGAGTCGGTCGAGCGGCTGCGGCCGGGGCTGCGCACCTTCCGCGACGAGCGCTGGCGCGAGCTGCTCGACGTGCCCGACGGCGCGCTGCCCGACCCGGAGACGCCGGCGCCGCCGCGGTTCCTGCCCGCGTTCGACAACGCGGTGCTGGGGTTCGACGACCGGGGCCGCGTCATCGACGCCGAGCACCGGGGGCTGAGCGTGCGGGGCGCGCGGTTCCTGCTGGTCGACGGCCGGGTCGCGGGCACCTGGGAGGTGCGGGAGGGCGAGCTGCGGATCGAGCCGCTGCGGACGTTGACGAGGCGCGAGCGCGACGAGGTGGGCGCGGAGGCCGAGGGCCTGGCCGCGCTGCACGCCGCCACGAGGATCAGGCTGGCGACGTAGCCGCGGTGTGGGTCTTGGCGGCTGCCTTGGGGGCGGCGGCTGCCTTGGGGGCGGCGGCTGCCTTGGAGGCGGCGGCTGCCTTGGAGGCGGTTCGTCCTAGGATGCTTCGGGACGAAGGTGGCCCGCCGCAGCGGCGCCGCGACCTGTCGCCCGTTCGCCATCGCCCTGACCCCTAGGCGGTCGATGTACGAGGAACGTAAGGGTCTGGTACGGACCGCGGCGCGCGGCTCCCGCACGGGAGCGACCGTCCGCCCTCGGCGGCGCTCGGCGTCGCCGGCCGCTCGCGCCGCACCGCGAACCGCAGCAGGACGCCGCTGCCGGTGAAGGACATGGATCTCAGGCTACGTCTCCGCCGCCGTTCTGTGTATGCGGGACACGGGCCGCGTCAGGCCGTCCACTCACGCTCGCTGGCGGGTACGTCCACCGGTTCGCGGCCGGCCGCCTGCACGCGCCACGGCGCCGGTTCGCCGGTCCGGCGGATCCGCACGTCGCCGTCGCCGGGCGTCACCGTGAACGTCGCCGCCGCGCTCCCGTCCGCCGCCGGCACCTCGACCACCGTCGCGGCCTCCACGTCGAACAGGCGCAGCGTCACGCCGTCCGCGTAGTCGTAGTCCGGCCGGTCCTCGCGGGCGCCCCACGGCAGCACGGTCCCGGGGCGCACGTACACCGGCACCTCGTCGAAGCCGCACACCTCGCGCACCCAGCGCGGGCCCTCGACCACCTCGCCGGTCAGCAGGTGCGTCCACCGCCCGGCCGGGACGTAGTACGCGGTCTCGCCCGAGGCGGTGAAGACCGGCGCCACCAGCAGGCTGTCGCCGAGCATGTACTGCCGGTCCAGGTGCGTGCAGGCCGGGTCGTCCGGAAACTCGGCCACCATCGGCCGCATCACCGGCACGCCCTCACGGTGGGCGGTGACCGCCGCGCCGAAGAGGTACGGCATCAGCCGAGCCTTCAGCCGCGTGAACCGGCGCAGCACCTCGACGGCCTCCTCGTCGAAGAGCCACGGCACGCGGTACGTCTGGTTGCCGTGCAGCCGGCTGTGCGACGACAGCAGTCCGAAGGGGATCCACCGCTTGAAGACGGCCGGGTCGGGGCGCCCCTCGAAGCCGCCGATGTCGTGGCTCCAGAATCCGAAGCCGGACAGCGCGAGCGACAGCCCGCCGCGCAGGCTCTCGGCCATCGACTCCAGTGTGGACTCGCTGTCGCCACCCCAGTGCACCGGAAACTTCTGGCCGCCGGCGGTGGCTGAGCGGGCGAACAGGACCGCCTCGCCCTCGCCCCGGTGTTCGCGGAGAAGCTCGAAGACCGTCTCGTTGTACAGGTGCGTGTAGTAGTTGTGCATCCGCTCGGGGTCGGAGCCGTCGTGCCACACCACGTCGGTGGGGATGCGCTCGCCGAAGTCCGACTTGAAGCAGTCGACGCCGAGGTCGAGCTGGGCGCGGAGCTTGTCGGCGTACCACCGGCGGGCGGCCGGGTTGGTGAAGTCGACGAGCCCCATGCCGGCCTGCCACTTGTCGGTCTGCCACACGCCGCCGTCCGGGGTGCGCACGAGGAAGCCGGCCGCCGCGCCCTCCGCGAAGAGCGCCGACCGCTGGGCGATGTACGGGTTGATCCAGAGGCTGATCCGCAGCCCGCGATCGCGCAGCCGCTTGAGCATTCCGCGCGGGTCGGGGAAGGTGCGCGGGTCCCACTCGAAGTCGCACCAGTGGAACTCCCGCATCCAGAACGTGTCGAAGTGGAACACCGACAGCGGCAGGTCGCGCTCGGCCATGCCGTCCACGAAGCTGGTCACCGTCTCCTCGTCGTACGAGGTGGTGAACGACGTGGTCAGCCAGAGCCCGAACGACCACGGTGGCGGGAGCGCGGGGCGCCCGGTGAGCGCGGTGTACTTGCGCAGGATCTCCTTCGGCGTCGGCCCGTAGACGACGAAGTAGCGCAGCGCCTGCCCTTCGACGCTGAACTGCAACCGCGACACCGCCTCCGAGCCCACCTCGAACGAGACCAGGCCGGGATGGTCGACGAAAACGCCGTACCCCGCGTTGGTGAGGAGGAAGGGCACGTTCTTGTACGCCAGCTCGCTGCTGGTGCCGCCGTCCGCGTTCCAGATGTCGACGGTCTGGCCGTTCTTCACGAACGCGCCGAAGCGCTCGCCGAGCCCGTACACGTTGGCGCCCACGCCGAGCGACAGCTGCTCGCGGACGTAGTGGCGCCCGGCGTCCTCGATGAGCGCCATCGCCTTGTATCCGCTGCTGGTGAGCACCTTCCCGTCGGCCACGAACTCCATCCGCCACGGGTCGCGCTGGAACCGCACCGACAGTGCGCCGGCGGTCAGCGAGAGGTCCGTCACGGAGGCAGCACCATCCACCATGGAGAGATCGAAGAACGGGCCGGGGGAGACGCCACCGGTGAAGTGCGACACCGTCACGCCGATGACGTCGGGCATCGGCGACTGCGCGCGGACCGTCATCAGTGGACGGTTGAGCGTGTCGCCGCGGTGCTCCAGTCGCTTCGTCGGGGCGTACACGGTGAGCGAATCGCGGTCGGCGGTGTGGTCGTGCACCTGCGCGGGGTACAGGGGTTGGACGCCCTCGCGCATGTGCCAGTAGCCGTCGGTGAACTTCAACGTAGCTCCGTCACTTGATGGCCCCGGACATGATGCCCCGGGACAGGGTCCGCTGGAAGATCAGGAAGAACAGCACCGCCGGCAGGATGCCGAGCAGCGCCGAGGCGCTCGTGGTGGTGGCGTCCATCAGCCGGTCGCCCTGCAGCACGCCGAGCGCCACCGGAACGGTCTGCTTGTCGTTGGAGATGAGGAAGACCAGGGGCAGGAAGAACTCGTTCCAGGTCCAGATGAAGAAGAAGGTGAACAGCACCGACAGGCTCGGCCAGCTGATCGGCACCACCACCTTCCACAGTGTCCGGAGCTTGCCGGCGCCGTCCATCGCGGCCGCCTCGAGCATCTCCCGCGGAAACGTGGCGAAGACCGAGGAGAGCAAGTACGTGCCGAACGCGCTCTGGATCGCGGTGAAGATGATGACGACGGCGAGCTGCGTGTTGTAGAGACCGACCTGTTTGGACAGGTAGTAGAGCGGGTAGACCAGCGCCTCCTGGGGGAGGAGGTTGGCCAGCAGGAAGAAGACCAGGAACACGGAGCGGCCGCGGACCCGCCCGATGCCCAGCGCGTACGCGTTGAGCACCGAGACGACGACCGCCAGCACCGCCACCGAGCCGGCGATGACGAGGCTGTTGACGAGCTTCTCGCCGAAGTCCACGCGGACCCAGAAGTCGGCGATTCCCTTGAGGTACAGGCCGTTCGGCAGCGACAGCGGCCCCTCGGTGGCGTACTCGTCGGGGCTCTTGACCGCGTTGAGGCCGACCAGCGCGAAGGGTGACAGCACCAGCAGCACCAGCACGGTGAGCGTGGCCAGGACGGCGGGCCGGAGCGCGCGGCTCATGCGGCGTCCCGCCGCTCGTCGCGGCTCTGGATGCGCAGGAACGCGGTGGCCAGCACCACGATGATGAGCGCGAGCACGGTGGCGATCGCCGAGCCGTAGCCGACCTGCGCCTTCTCGAAGAAGTTCTGGTACGCGAAGTACGCCGGCACGAGCGTGGCGTTGCCCGGGCCGCCGCGGGTCAGCACGTAGATCTGCCCGAAGATCTTCAGCGCGGCGATGGTGGTTGTCACGAGTACCACGTAGATTTCGGGCTTGATCTGGTGGACCGCGATGCGGGTGAACCGCCGCCACCATCCCGCCCCGTCGATCGACGCCGCCTCGTAGAGTTCTGGGTCGACCCGCTGGAGCCCGGACATGAACATCACGACCGGATAGCCGACCTGAAACCAGATCATCACGACCATCACGCTGTAGAGCGCGTACGCCGGGTCGCCGAGCCAGTTCTTGGCGAGGGCGTCGAGTCCGGCGCTGGTGAGGATCGCGTTGAGCCCGCCGAAGCTGGGGTTGAGGATCCAGCCCCACACGATGCCGGTGACCGCGACCGGCAGCACCTGTGGAAGGTAGAAGCCGGAGCGGAGCGCGCTCGCGGTGCGCGGGCCGATCGCCTTCGCGACGTAGTCGAAGAGGACGGCGGCCAGCACCAGACCCAACAGCGTCGGTACGACCGCCATCGCCACGATGAGGAAGAGGATGTTGCGGAACGACGCCCAGAAGTTGTCGTCCCGCAGCAGCCGCGCGTAGTTGTCCAGCCCGATCCATTCGGGGGTACCCACCCCCTGCCACCGGGTGAAGCTGATGCCGACGTTCATCACGAGCGGCACCACGATGACCACCAGTGAGAGGAGCGCGCCGGGGATCAGGAAGGCGGCGTACCCCCGATGGGATCTCATTTGCCGAGGCTGGCGAGATTGTCGTTGTACGGCTTGGCGATTTCGTCGAGCACCGCGTCCGGGCTCTTCGTGCCGTTGACGAGGTGTTGCACGCCGGCCACGAGCACGTCGTAATAGCCCGGCGCCGGCCAGTCGGGATAGAAGGCCAGACCGTCCGTCGAGGCCACCTTGTTGAAGTTGTCGATGAGCTCTTTGCTCTTCTCGTCGGTGATCGCCGCCGGGTCGGCGAGTACGGGCACGCCGCCCGAGTTGCCGAGCAGGTTCTGGATTTCCGGCTTCATCGTGATGTCGATGAAGTCGTACGCGAGGCTCTTGTTCTTCGCGTTCTTCGGCACGACCCACACGTTGCCGCCGGAGCCGGGGTGCAGCGTGTTGCCGGGGAAGAGGAACGTGCCCCACTGGAAGCTCTTGACCTCCGCGACGAAGCGGCCGTACCACCAACTCCCCGAGATCACCATAGGGAACTTGCCCTGGGTGAACGCGACGCCCATGTCCTCGGCCTTGATGCCGGCGGAGTCCTTCGCGATGTACCCCTTCTTCACCCAGTCGGCGAAGGTGTTGGCGGCGTACGTGAACTCCGGCCCCTGGAAGTCGACCTTTCCCTTGTAGAGCTGGAATCCGTCCACAAAGGAGCGGCTGGCCTTGGAGAGCGCCAGCTCGTAGAAGATCTCCTGGGCGGGGTACTCGGCGCCGCCCACCGACAGCGGGGTGACGCCGGCCTTCGTGAACGTGTCCATCGCGGTCTCGAACTCGGCGAGCGTCGTGGGCACCTGCACGTTGTGCTTCGTGAAGAGGTCCTTGTTGTAGTAGACCATCACGTACTCGGCGTAGTTGGGCACGCCGTACCACTTGCCGTCGCCCATGATGCCCTCGGCATCGTACTTCGAGGTCGTCTGCAAGCTGGGGCCGATCCTGTCCCAGCCGCGCTTGCTGGCCTCCTCGGTGAGGTCGGTGAGCAGCCCCTGCTTCGAGAGCAGGCCGGCGGTCGCGTTGCCCTTGTTGTACTCCATGATGTCGGGCGCTTCGTCGGAGTTGAGGATCATTCCGGCGTTCTGCCGGATCTGCTCGAAGCCTTTCTCCTCGAACTGCACCTTGACGCCGGGGTGGGACGCCTCGAACTGCTTGATCGCCTCGGTCCAGGCGACGCCCATGGCGCTGTTCGCGCCCTCGTAGTGCCAGAGCCGGAGGGTCTTGCCGTCTCCGCCGCCGGCGCCGTCGTCCGCGTCGGCACCGCATGCGGCCAGGACGAGGGACGCCGCCGTGAGTACGGCGACGGTGCCCGCGCGTACCGGCTTGCCGGCCCGAGCCTCGCGGCGCTCGCGTCCCGCGATCCGCCTGTGGACGCGACCGAAGTTGAGGGGAGGTACAAGAAAGCTCACTACTGCCTCCTCGTGGAGCGGTGGGCGGGCCGGCCGGCCTGGCGGCCCGCGTAGCGAGACAGGGGTGGATGCGGGGCGCGGCTCGCCGGCCCGGCGTCAACGGGCCCGCGCCTCGGTGGGGCGACGTGTCGAATCGAGAGAGAATCGAAGCGCTTCGACTACTCGTTCGCAAGCTAACTGGACGACCGACCGCCGTGTCAACGGGGTAAACCGATGATTTCGTAACGGTTTCGGCGGCCATGGTTGTCAGATTACTTCGTATGGCATCCCAACTATTGGCAGCCTTGCGGGCCGTCGGCAAGTGTCGTGCCCGTGCGCGCTCCGAGAGCCTGGCTTGCCGCCGCGGTCACCGCCGTCCTCCTCGCTCCGGCCGTCCCCGCGCGGGCGGCCGACCCGGCGCACCCTTTCCGTGACCCCGACCTCCCCTGGCCACGCGGATCGACGACCTGGCCACGCGGATCGACGACCTGGTCGGGCGCCTGACGCCGGCCGAGAAGATGTCCCTCCTGCACCAGTACCAGCCGGCGATCCCGCGCCTCGACGTCGGCGCGTTCCGCACCGGCACCGAGGCACTGCACGGCGTCGCCTGGCTCGGCGAGGCGACCGTCTTTCCACAGGCGATCGGCTTGTCCACAACCTGCGGTCGCTGGCGAGCCCGCGCCCGTAGGCGGTCGACATCACGCCAGTGAGGTACGGGTCCTCGGAGTACCCCTCCTCGTTGCGGCCCCAGCGAGGGTCGCGCAGCAGGTTGACGACGGGGCGCCCACACGTTGACCATCCCACGTACCTCCAGACCGCGCCGACGCGGAGCCGTCCGTGGTGGGGAGCGGCACGTACGACATCCTCGTCGGCGCGTCCGCCACCGACATCCGCCGCACCGCGACGCTCAGCGTGAAGGGCGAGACGATCCCGCCACGCGGCCTGCGCGCCCCGGTCGCGGCGTGGACCTTCGACGACTACTCGGGTACGACGCTGGTCCCGTGTACCTCGTCTTCACCGGCCCCGCGCGGCTCGACACCGTGAGCCTCGCCTGACCTCAGGTGCGCCCGCGTTGTCGCCGCCGCGTCCGGTGGCCGTGGCCGCGTCGGCGGTGGCCCCGGTTGTGGTCGTGGGGGCGATCGGGTGGGCCTTGGCGGCGGCCGGTGGTTGGCCAGTGGCCGAAGCCGCCGGTGGTCAGAGCGGCTTGTGGTAGACGACGAAGTCGCACGGGGTCGCGAGCAGCGGCGCCAGCGCCGGATAGTCGTCGGCCAGCCTGGCGACGCGCACAGGCCGGTAGCCGAGCCGGATGTACCAGTGGTGGAGGAGGTCCTTGACCGGGTGCGTCCACGTCTGGGGGACGAGCAGTTCCAGCTGCATCGTCGCCAGGTCGCGCTCCCGCGCCCACCGCTCGGCGAACTCGACAAGCCGCCGGCCCAGCCCGATCCCGCGATGCTCCGGGCTCGCGACCAGCATGCCGAACTCGCCCTCGCCGGTCGCCAGCCGCTGCACGCGTACCGCCCCGACGACCTGGCCGTCGAGCCGGGCGACCGCGAGCTGGCCGGCGCGGACGATGCCCGCCAACTCGGCGGGGCTGGTCCGGTCGGTGTCCTCGCGCCAGATGCCCTTCTCCGCGTCGGTGTACACGCGGTTGACCAGGTCGGTGGCGTACGCGACGAACGCGCCGTCGTCGGCTGTGGACGGCGGGACGAGCGAGATCTCTACGAGCGCCACCCGGCCATGGTGCCACGCGTGCGGGGCGGGGTGAGATCGTCGAGGCGTGCGGCCGAGGGCGCCAGGTTGCGCGCGGGCGTGGCTGTCCGCGGCGGTGGGCGGCGCGCCGGCCACCGCCGGGGTTCGCGGGGCTTGCCACGCCGACCGTCCACGTGGGCCTGGTCCGGAGCCTGCCGAGCCTTGTGCGTTCGAACAAATGTTCGATAGCGTGGTGGAATGGAGATGGTCGGGCGCTGGTGGAACGAGGTCGCCCGCGGGCCCGAGCGGCGGGACATCTGGCTGCACCAGGACGGCGGCCGGTGGCTCGTGCGGGCCCGCGACGGTGGGCCGGGTGGGCGGGAGTTGGCCTGGCCCGCTTTCGAGGACGAGTGGGTGGCCCGAGCCTGGGTCGACCGCCTGATCGTGGCGTCGCCGTCGGGCCCGGGCGAGTGGCGCGACGTGCTCAAGCTCGTGCGCAAGCCACCGGAGGGCGGCTGGCGCACGCCGGTGGGCATGGACTGAGGGTCAGCGGAGCGGTCGTCACGGCATCTGTCGCCGGCGAGGTTCGTCCGCATCCTGGTGCGCTTTGGTGCTCCGCACGGAGATCACCGGCCGGTTGTCGGTGCGGCGAGCCATGAGCTGCCCTCACTCGCTGATGGCAATCGTTACCAACAAGGCGAGGTCTCGGTCATGTCCGGCGTGGTGATGCTCGCGGGCGCTGAGCCGGGGCATTCGGTGAACTTGAGGACGGGCTCATCTTCGTGATCCGCCGCCCGCGCGAGGATGTCCGCCACGCCTGCCGGCCCAGTCGGGCGGCGGCCCGAGGTGTGGGTTGGCCGGTCGCGCACGAGGCCTTCGCCGTGCACACTGTGCGCCCACACCTGTCACGGCTGTGGATGACCACTTGAGCTCCCTTGTGGATGGACGCGCGGGAACCGGGCCGAGGCAGGAGCGCCCCGACCCGGTGGCAGTCCGGCGAGTTCCGGCTACAGCGCGGGCCGCGCCTTGTGGTGTGCCGTGACCGACTGGAAGGCGTCCGCGACGCGGAGCGCGATCCCGTCGTCGCCCGGCTTGGCGGCGACCTGCATGGAGAGTGGCATGCGCTCCACGCGGGAGAAGCCGGTCGGGATGGCGACCGCCGGCGCGCCGCTGAGGTTCCAGATGTTGGTCTTGCTGCCGCTCGACGGGCGGGGCAGTGGCGGGTTGGTGCCCGACTTCAGGCCGGCGATGTTGTCGGCGGCGTGGATGACCACGTCGATGTCGTCGAACATCGACAGGAACCCGTCCCGCCACAGCCGCCGGACCCGCTGCGCCTGCAGGTACGCCGTGCCCGGCAACATGAGGCCGGCGACAACTTTGTTGCGGTAGTCCTGCGACATGTTCTCCGGCTGGGTGACGAGGTTGCGGTGCTGGAACGCCGCCACCTCACCGCTGCGGATCGGGTCGTAGAACGAGCTGACGCTGGTCAGCCCCGGCAGGCGGACCTTGCTGCGGACCGGCCGGACCGTGGCGCCGAGCGAGCGGATCACGCCGACCGCCTCCTCGAACGCGGCGACCTCCTCGTCGTTGGGCACGCCGCTGAGGAAGTCGTCCGGCACCGGTACGCCGACCACGACACCGCGCAGTGGCTTGCGCCCCTTGTTCTTCGCCAGCTCGTCCGCGAGGCGGTACCGCTTGACCTTGCGGCTGAGCGGGTCGAGCGGGTCCACACCGCCGATCGCGTCGACCAGCAGCGCCGCGTCGCGGGCACTGTGGACGAGCGGGCCGGGATGGTCCATCGACCAGGCCAGCGGGAAGATGCCGTGCAGGCTGATGGTGCCGTACGTGGGCTTGAAGCCGGTCAGCCCACAGTTGGCCGCCGGCCCGCGGATGGAGCCGCCGGTGCAGGTGCCCATGCCGATCATGAACTCCGAGGCGGCGGCGCCCGCCGCGGATCCGGAGCTGGACCCACCGGGGGTCCGGGCGAGGTCCCACGGGTTGTTGGCCTCGCTCGCGGTCGACGTGGCGAGTTCGCTGGTGCCGACCTTGCCGAAGATGGTTGCGCCGGCGGCTTTCAGCCGAGCGACCGAGGTCGCGTCGACGTCCGGCACGAAACCTGTGTACAGCCGCGAGTTGCCTTCGGTGACCTTGCCCTTGGTGAGGTAGATGTCCTTCAGGCCCACGGTTACGCCGTGCAGGGGACCGCGGTAGTGGCCGCGCCGGATCTCCTGCGCCGCCTTGTGCGCCGCGGCGAGGATCTCGGCGGCCGGGTACAAGTTGACGAATGCCTTGACTTTCGGTTCGACGGCGGCGATGCGGGCGAGCGTGGCCTCGGCGAGGTCCACCGGCGACAGCTTTCGGGTGCGGATCAGCTGCGCCGCCTGCCACACCTCCAGGTCGTAGAGGGGAACGTCGGGCGTGCGTCCGGAGAAGGGCGACGCGTGCGCGGGCGAACCGGTCAGTACCGTGCCGCCGGCCGCCGCGACGCCCGCGATGGCCGCGCCCGCGACAAGCGTCCGGCGGCTGATCGCGGAGGGTGCCGCCGGTGCGCCGGCGACCGTGGCTGCGGACGGCGATCCGTGCGCCGGACCGGCGGCGGGCGCCGCGCTCACGGGAGCCACTCCGCGACGAGCTGGGTCAGCGGCGACGGCGTCTCCGTCTGGGGGATGGTGGCGAGGAGAGCGTCGCACTCGGTCGCGCCGTTGAGGACGTCGGCGGCGATCGCGGTCGGCAGGTGGATGTCGGAGAGGCCGAGCAGTGGAGCGAGCTGGCGGGCCAGTTCCAGCGCTGTCTCGTTGGTGTATGGGGGCGGCATGACACTCCCTTCGAGCCCTTCGAGGCTTGCGGAAAGCGAGCTCGGGGGCTTGTGGAAAAGCGTGGCTAGAGCGTGCGGACCTGGCGGGTTGGAGATCAACAGGCGAAACGAAGTCGCCTCGCGGTGTTTACACGCCTGTGCTCATCTGGCCGCTGTGTCCGGTTTACGCCTCATGAGCTGCCCGAAAGGCGCTGGTGCGCGCCCCAACATGGGCGCACTCTCAACTTATGACCGGCGTGATCGCGACGACGCGGGCGGCGGGGCCGACAAGGGCCGCCCTGATCAGACGGATTCGGGCCGGGATCATCGGCGAGGGCGCGGTGCTCGACGGGCCGTACGGGCCGCGCCGCATCACCTACGCCGACTACACCGCCTCCGGCCGATCCCTCGCCTTCATCGAGGACGCCATCCGCGCACAGGTGCTTCCCCGGTACGCCAACACGCACACCGAGAGCTCCGGCACCGGCCTCGCCACCGGGCGGCTGCGCGAGGAGGCCCGCCAGATCATCCACGAGGCGGTCGGCGGCACCGGCGACGACCTGGTCATCTTCTGCGGCTCGGGCGCCACCACCGCCGTCAACAAGCTGATCGGCATCCTCGAACTCCGCGCCCCCGCCCGGTACCGGGTCGAGGCTTCCGAGCGGCGGCCAGTCGTCTTCGTCGGGCCGTACGAGCACCACTCGAACGAGCTGCCGTGGCGGGAGTGTGACGCCGACGTGGTGCCGATCGGCGCGGACCGGGATGGGCACATCGACCGGGCCGAGCTCTCCGCACAGCTGGAGCGCCATGTTGACCGCCCCGTCAAGATAGGCAGCTTCTCGGCCGCCTCCAACGTCACCGGCATCCTGTCCGACGCCGACGCGATCGCCGCGCTGCTGCACGCGCACGGGGCGCTGTCGTTCTGGGACTACGCGGCGGCTGGGCCGTACGTGCCGATCCGTGTCCGCGAGTCGGTGCCCAGCGCCGGCGACCACAAGGACGCGGTGTTCCTGTCGCCGCACAAGTTCGTCGGCGGGCCGCAGACCCCGGGCGTGCTCGTGGTCCGCCGCGAGCTGGTGCGCAACGCGGTGCCGACCGTGCCGGGCGGCGGCACGGTCGCGTTCGTCGACCCGGCCGGGCACCGGTACCTCGACGACCCGATCGCCCGCGAGGAGGGCGGCACGCCGGCGATCGTCGAGTCGATCCGGGCCGGCCTGGTCTTCGCGCTCAAGGAGGCGGTGGGCGCCGACGTCATCCAGGCCAGCGAGGAGCGGCTGTGGAAGCGGGCGCTGCGCCGCTGGTCCGCCAACCCCAACGTCGAGCTGCTGGGCAACCCGGAAGCCCGGCGTCTGTCGATCGTCTCGCTCCGGATCCGTCGCGGCGACCGGTACCTCCACCACAACTTCGTGGTCGCCGTACTCAACGACCTGTTCGGTATCCAGGCCCGCGGCGGCTGCTCGTGCGCCGGGCCGTACGGCCACCGGCTGCTCGCGATCGACGTCGTGCACTCGCACCGATTCCGCGACGAGATCCGCCAGGGCTGCGAGGGCATCAAGCCGGGGTGGACCCGCATCAACTTCAACTACTTCATCTCCGACACCGTGGCCGACTACCTGGTCGAGGCGGTCGACCTCATCGCGCGTTACGGGCACCGGCTGCTCGGCGACTACCGCTTCGACCCGCATACCGGGCTGTGGCGGCACCACGCCGGCGCCCCCGTACCGCCGCTGCGGCTGCGTGACCTCGTGTTCGCGGCGGACGGCACGCTCAGCCGGCCGGCCCGGCCGGCGCGGGTCGGCGAGGAGGCGCTCGCCGGATACCTGGAGGAGGCGCGGCGGCTGCTCGCCGGATACCCCGAGTCGCTCGACGACGGGCCGACCGGGCTGGCCCGCGACTTCGAGGCGCTGCGCTGGTTCCACCTGCCGCGGGTCTGCCTCGGCGACGGTCGGCGACCGTCCGGTGTGGAGCCGGGCGGCGGGCAGGTCGCGGGAGGCTGCGCACAAGCGAGTGGCGGCGCACAAGCGAGTGGCGGCGAACCGGACCGGGCCGGGCGCGGGGAGGCCGAGGTCGAGTGACCACAGCGGACGAGACCGCCGCGCAACGGCCGGGCGCTGCTGGAGCCGCGCCCGGTCACGCGAGCCACCGACCAGTTGAGGTCGTCGTCACCGACGACTGACTGTGTCCGGCGGCATCAGTGGGCTACCGGCCAGGGGGCCGTCCGCCTACCGGGGCCGTTCGGGGACCAGGCCGGCGTCGTACGCGTGGATGATCGCGGCTGGCCGGTCGCGGACGCCGAGCTTGAGGAAGATGGCCGAGATGTGGCCTTTGACTGTGCGCTCACTCAGGTGGAGCGCGGCCGCGATCTCGGCGTTGTTGGCGCCCGAGGCGACGAGGCGGAGCACCTCCCGCTCGCGCTCGGTGAGCGCGTCCAGGGACGGCGCCGGCCTGGCCGCGCGGCGGCGCACCGTGTCCAGCACCCGCCGGGCGACCCGCGGGTCGAGCCACGTGCCGCCGCGCGCCGTGACCCGGATCGAGCCGACGAGGTCGACGGCGGGCGCGTCCTTGAGTACGAAGCCGGCCGCGCCCGCCTCGATGGCGCCCCACAGCACCTCGTCGTCCTCGAAGGTGGTGAGCGCGAGCACCTGCGGCGGCGCGGGCTCCCGCAGCAGCCGGCGGGTCGCCTCGACGCCGTCGAGTACCGGCATGCGGATGTCCATGAGCACGACGTCGGGGCGCATCGCGCGGGCGGCGTCGAGGCCGGCACGCCCGTCGGCCGCCTCGCCGACGATCTCGAGGTCGTCGTGGGGCGACAGGATCAGCCGCAGGCCGGCGCGGACGAGTTCCTGGTCGTCGACCAGCACGATCCGGATCATCGGCCCTCCACCGTGCCGCCGCGCCCCGGCCGGGGCCTGGAGGGAGCCGCCGTAGCCTCGGCCTCCGAGGGCCCGCCGCTGGCGTCCCGCGGCCGGATCGGCTCCGACTGCCCGCCGGAGGCGTGGCGAGGCCCGCCGGCCGCCGCCCCGTTGCCGGAGGCGGCCCCCGGTGCCCCGCCGTCGCGGAGCGGCAACGTCGCCTCGACCAGCCAGCCGTCGCCGTCCGGTCCCGCGGACACCGTGCCGCCGAGCGCGCCGACCCGCTGCCGCATCCCGTCCAGGCCGGTGCCGCCGCCCCGGCCGCCGCTCGCCGCGCGGCGGGAGGGGCCGTTGCGCACCGACACCGCGAGCCGCCCCGGCTCACGGGTCAGGCGTACCAGCACGTCGGCGCCGGGGGCGTGGTGCTCCACGTTGGACAGCGCCTCCTGCGTCAGGCGGTACGCGGCTAGCCCGGCGTAGGCGTCCACCGTGGACAGGTCGCCGGACACCTCGCTCCGCAACGCCAGCCCGGAGGCCGCCGCGGTGTGCAGGAGCGCGGCGAGGTCGGTCGCGCCCGGTGGCGGTGGTCGCGTCCCGGTGGGGTCGCCGGCCGGCTCGCGGAGCAGGCCGACGATGCCCCGCACCGAATCGAGGCTCTCCCGTCCCACACGCTCGGCGCGGTCGAGTGCCTCGCCGGCGGCCGCGGGGTCGCGTTCCAGCACCTGCCGCGCACCGACCACATTGAGCAGCACGACGCTGAGCCCGTGTCCCACGGCGTCGTGCACGTCGACGGCGATCCGGCGGCGCTCGGCGGCGGCCGCGGCGGCGTCGAGGCGGCCCTGCGCGTCGGTGAGCGCGGCGACGAGCTGCCGCTCGCGGCGCAGGATCCGGCCGATCAGCCAGGCGAGGAGCGTGCCGGTGCCGAAGAAGACGGGGAAGGGGTAGTCTTCGCGCCACTCGCCGTAGCGGGCCAGGCCCACCACCGGCGCCGCCAGGGTCACGGCGAAGGCCGCCACCTCAGGCGCTGCCGCGCCGGCGCCGAGCTCCGCCCGTAAACCGCCCGTCGCGGCGAGCCACGCGACCGCCAGCAGCGCCAGGAAGATGGCGCCGGGCGCCTCGTAACCGACGCTCATCAGCGCCGGTACGCCGGCACCGGCCGCCGCCATCGCCCACGGCGGCAGCCGGACCTGGCCGGCCAGCAGCGCCCACGGCACGAGCGCCACCACCAGCGCGCCCACCAGGCCGGCCGAGACGCCCGCCGTCGCGAAGACCAGCAGCGCCGCGCCGAGCGCCGCGAGCGGGAAGGCCAGGCTCGTCGTTATCGCACCGCCCCAGGCGCGCAGCCCCGTCCTGTCCACGATCGCAGGGTACCGCCGCGCGGAGGCGCCCCGCCCCGTCCCGTGGTACGGCCCGAACCGGACCGGGGTACGGGGGCGGCACCGGCGGCGGTACGCGCGAAAACCGGCCGCGGTGCGATGTGGAAGGGGGGTGCCACGGCGCAGATTTCTTGGCATGTTCGCGAGAATCGGCCACCTCACCGTCCGGCGCCGCCGCCTCGTCCTGGCGCTGACCGTCCTCTTCGTACTCGGCGCCGGCGCGTTCGGTGCCAACCTCTTCGGCGCGCTGGGCGATGGCGGCTTCGCCGACCCCGACGCCGAGTCGTCGCGGGCGGCCGCGTTCCTGGCCGCCGCCGGCGCGTCCACGCCCGAGCTGGTGCTGCTCGTCGAGGCGCCCGCCGGCGTCGACGACCCGGCCGTGGCGGCGGCCGGGCGCGACCTCACCGCGGCGGTCGCCGCCGAGCCGGGGGTTGCCGGCGCGGTGTCGTACTGGTCCGCGGACGGCGAGCCGGCCCTGCGCGCGACCGACGCGCGCTCCGCCCTGCTGGTGGTCGACGTTTCGGATGACGCGGCGGCCGGCGTCGCGGAGAGCTATGCCGGCCCGCGCGGGCCGGTCACCGTCCGGGTCGGCGGGGCGTACGCGATCGACACCGCCATCGGCGACCAGCTCGGCACCGACCTGGTCCGCGCCGAGGCCATCGCGGTACCGGCGACGCTGCTCCTGCTGCTGGTGGTCTTCGGCGGCCTGGTGGCGGCGGCGCTGCCGCTGGTCGTGGCGGTGGTGGCGGTGGCCGGCGCGCTGCTCGTGCTCGCTGGCGTCGCCCAGGTCACCGACGTCTCGGTGTACTCGATAAACCTCATGACCGGCCTCGGTTTCGGCCTGGCCATCGACTACTCGCTGTTCGTGCTGACCCGCTTCCGCGAGGAGCTGGCGGCCGGCCGCCCGACCGGCGCGGCGGTGGTGCGCACGCTGGAGACCGCGGGCCGGACGGTGGCGTTCTCGGCACTCACGGTGGCGGTGTCGCTGTCGGCGCTGCTGGTGTTCCCGCTGCCGTTCCTGCGCTCGTTCGCCTACGCCGGCACCGCGGTGGTGCTCAGCGCCGCGGCCGCCGCGCTGCTCACGCTGCCCGCGCTGCTGGCCGTGCTCGGCCCGCGGGTCGACGCGCTGCGCCTGCGCCCGGCCCGCGCGCGGGCCGGAGCGGCCCGGCGCGGGCGTTTCTGGCACCGGCTCGCCGAGGCCGTCATGCGGCGCCCCGTCCCCGTCGCGACCTGCGCCGTCGTGGCGCTCCTCGCGCTGGGCAGCCCGTTCCTCCGCGTGGATCCGGGCCTCCCGTCGTACCAGGCGCTGCCGCCGGGCAACGAGGCACGCCAGGTCGCCGAGCGGCTGGAGAGCGGGTTCACCGGCGACCGGACCGGCGAGTTCGGCGTCGCGCTGCCCGGTGTTCGGGACGCGGGGGCCGTCGAGGCGTTCGCCGACCGGGTCCGCGCGCTCGACGGCGTCGCGGAGGTCGCGGTGCGCGAGAGTACGGCCGGCTCGTGGCTGAGCGTCGTGCCGTCGGTGGTGCCCCGTTCGCCGGCGGGGGAGCGGCTGGCCAGGGAGATCCGTGAACTTGACGCCCCCTTCAAGTTCATCGTCGGCGGCGACGCGGCCGAGCTCGTCGACGCCAAGGCGGCCATCGCCGGGCGGCTTCCGCTCGCGCTCGCGGTCATCGCGCTCGCCACCGCCGTACTGCTGTTCGCCGCGTTCGGCAGCGTGCTGGTGCCGGTCAAGGCGATCCTGCTCAACCTGCTGTCGCTCACCGCCACCTTCGGCGCGATGGTGTGGATATTCCAGGATGGACACCTCTCCGGCCCGCTCGGCTTCACCGCGACCGGCCAGCTCGACGTGACGATGCCGATCCTCATGTTCTGCGTGGCGTTCGGCCTCTCCATGGACTACGAGGTCTTCCTGCTCTCGCGCATCAAGGAGGAGTACGACCGCACCGGCGACAACGCGCGCGCGGTCGCGACCGGGCTCGGCCGCACCGGCGGGCTCATCACCGCGGCGGCGGTGGTGCTGGCGATCTCGTTCGCCGCGTTCGGCGCCAGCGGGATGAGCTTCCTCAAACTGATGGGGATCGGCCTCGCCCTCGCCATCCTCGTGGACGCGACGGTCGTCCGCGGGCTGCTCGTGCCGGCGTTCATGCGGCTCGCCGGGGACGCGAACTGGTGGGCGCCCGCCCCGCTGCGCCGCCTCCACCGCCGCCCGCCCGGCTAAGATCCACTCCATGCTGCGCAACCGTGACGCCGACTGGGACGCGTGGCCGGTCCAGGACTACCTCGCGGAGAACTACCGCCGGCTGCACCGTGCCGACGAGGCGGTCATCGACCACCACAGCGCGGTGTACGCCCGGCTCGATCCCGACTCCCTCGACCGCACCGTCGAATTTGGAGCCGGCCCCAACTTGTACCCCCTGGCGCTCGCCGCCGCCGCGAGCCGCCTCGTGCACGCGGTGGAGCCCAGCGCGGCCTCCGTCGCCTACCTGCGGGGCCAGCTCGCCGAGGGCCCAGACGACACATGGGACCCGTTCTACGCGCGGTGTCGGCTGCGCAATCCGGCGCTGCCGCCGTCGCTGGTCCAGGCCCTCTCCCGGGTACGGGTGACGCGTGCCGACGCGCTGACCCTCCCGCCCGGCCGGTACGCGCTGGCCTCGATGAACTTCGTCGCGGAGAGCGCCACCGAGGACCGGGCCGAGTTCGCGGCGTTCTGCCAGGCGTTCGTGCGCGCGGTGCGGCCGGGCGGGCACCTGGTCGCCTCGTTCATGGAGAACATGGGGCGGTACTCGATCGCCGGCGGCCGGGAGTGGCCGGGCGTGCCTGTGGACAGTGAGCGGGTCGGCGAGGTCTTCGCCCCGTACACAGTCGACCTGGAGGTGCGCCGCATCGACGCGGACCCGGACCTGCCCGAGTGGGGGTACACCGGCATGGTCCTGATGTCGGCCCGGAGGGCCGGCTAACCGTGGAGCTGGTGGCGCACCCACACGTTGGGCTCGACGTAGACCGCGCAGTCCTGGGCCGGGTCGCAGTGCACGGGCACGAGCGCCTCCGGCACGTGGACCGGGCCGGCGGTGTCGAAGGGTAGCCCGGTCCACTCTCGCCAGTCGGCCAGCGGCGCGGTGAGCGTCATCGAGGCCGGCGCAATGCCCACGATCTCCCCGCCGGCGCGGACGTGAGTGCGCAGCCACGGGTCGTGCGGCAGCCCGTCGGGGCGGGTGCGGGCCACGTACGCGGCTAGCGGCAGGTCGGGCTCGAGGTGCTTGTGGGTCGGGCGGACCGGGACCAGGATGGCGCCGAATCCATGGCGGGCGGCGTTGGCGCGGAGCGCGTCCAGCATGATCCGGGAGACGCCCCGCCCCTGCCACTCGGCCGCGACCGTGACCTCCAGCGCGACCACGATCAGCCCCGGGCGGCCGTCGAGCAGGTCGCCGGCCGCCGCCATGATCGCCGCGTCGTGGCCCTCGGCGGGCAGCGTGCCCGGCGGCCAGGCGACCGGCACGCTGTACGCCTTGGCCACCAGCCTCCCCTGCTGCCCGCGCTCGACCGCGACCAGGCAAAACCCGGGGTGGCGCGGGGCGACGGAGGAGTAGAAGAGGGTCGAGAGCGGATGGTGGTGCAGGAAGCGTGGCCAGGTGCCCAAGAGATCGTCAAGTAGCGGAGTGAGATCGGGACGTTCGGCGAGAGTCACCATCTGAAGGTCCACACGCCGCTCCTGATCTCTGCTTCAACAGATCATCTAAGGGATAGCCTACGGATATTGGCCCGTCAGTGGGGCAATCGTCACGGCCTGCGATCAGGCCGCCGGGCCGTCGCACGCGGAAGAGGTGATCATGTCGAGTCGCCGGGTCATCACCGCGTTCGCCAGCGTGATGATCGTGCTGACGGCGGTCTACTACGCCTTCCCCGGCTGGCACATGGCGATCTGGACGGCGATCGGCACGGCCAGCGCGCTGGCGGTGGCGGTCGGCGTGGCCCGCAACCGGCCCCGGCAGCGGCTGCCCTGGCTGCTGCTGTCGGTCGGGATCTTCGCGTTCGCGATGGGCGACACCACGTACCTCTTCCTGACCGAGGTCCTCGGCCATCCACAGCCCTTCCCCTCCCTCGCGGACCTGATCTACCTGGGGTTCTTCTTCCCGCTCGCGGCCGCCGGCATGATCGGGCTGGCCCGTACGAGGGCCAGTCGCGACCGGGCAAGCCTGCTGGACGCGCTCGCGCTCACCGTCGGCCTCGGGCTGCTCTCCTGGCTGTTCCTCATCGACCCGTACGTGCGGGCCGACGACCTGACCTGGGTGCAGAAGGCGATCTCCATCGCGTACCCGCTCTTCGACGTGCTGGTGCTGGCGATCCTGGCCCGCCTCGTGATCTCGATGCGGCTGACCCCGTCGGTGCTGCTGATGGCGATCGGCGGCGTGGGGCTCCTCGTCGCCGACGTGCTCTACGGTCTCTCCCGGCTGGGCTTCGGCGCGTCCTGGCTGATGGGCGGCCCGATCGACCTCGGCTGGATCGTCTTCTACGCGGCGTGGGGCGGGGCCGCGCTGCACCCGTCGATGGTCGCGCTCACCGACCCGCGCGTACCGGGCCGCGCCAGCCTCACCGTCCGGCGCGTCGTACTCCTTGCGCTTTCGACCCTTATTGCCCCGACTGTCCTGATTGTGCAGGCGATCCGGGGCCACGACCGGTACGTCGGCGTGAGCGCACTTGTCGCGGCCCTCATGTTCCTGCTCGTGCTGGCCCGGCTGTACGGCGCGGTCAGCGGCTACCGGGGCGTCGTCGCGCGCGAGCGGGCCCTGCGCGAGGCGGGCGCCGCGCTGGTCTCGGCCAGCGACGTCGGCGAGGTCACCGACGCCGTCCAGGCCGCGGTCAGCCGCCTGCTCCCGGCCGGCTTCGCGCACCGCGTGGTGCTCGCGGTCGGCGAGCCCGGGCCGGACAGGGCCGCCACGCCCGCCGGCATCAGGTTCGTCTACACCGCCTCGCTCGGCCCCGACCTGGCCCGCCGGCTCGGACACATCGAGGTCGCCGCGAGGTGTCCACTGGTGGTCACCCACAGGACGGCCGGCAACCCGTACCTGGGGACGCTCCTCGTCGCGGCCGACGAGACGACGCTGGCCTCGCTGCGTGAGGCGATCGAGGTGCTGGCCTCCCAGGCGGCGCTGGCTCTGGACCGCATCGGACTCGCCTGGGAGATCACCCAACGGCGGAGCCAGGAGTACTTCCGCACGCTGGTGCAGAACAATTCTGACGTCATCCTCATCTTGGACGGCGGCGACCTTATCCGGTACGCGAGCCCGTCCGCCGGCGCGATGTTCGGTGCCGACCCGCTGCCCGGCACGCCCGTGCTCGACCTGCTCGACCCGTCCTCCCGCAGGGTGGCGCGGCGCATGCTCAACCTGCTGCGTACCGGCGAGCGGGGGACGACGCAGGACGACTGGGTGGCGATCGGTGTGGACGGTGCCCGGGTCCAGGTCGAGGCCTCCTGCCGCGACCTGCGCGCCGACCCCACCGTGGGCGGCCTGGTGCTCACGCTGCGCGACGTGACCGAGCGGCGGCGGCTGGAACAGGAGCTGACCCACCGGGCCTTCCACGACTCGCTCACCGGGCTGGCCAACCGCGTGCTCTTCCACGACCGCGTGGAGCAGGCGCTGGGGCGGGCCGCCCGCAACGGCACGATGGTCGGCGTCCTCTTCATCGATCTCGACGACTTCAAGGTCATCAACGACACCATGGGCCATGCCTGCGGCGACGAACTGCTCGTCGCGGCCAGCCAGCGACTCACGGCCGAGCTGGCCGCCGGCGCCACCGCCGCCCGCCTCGGCGGGGACGAGTTCGCCGCGCTGGTCGAGGATGCCCGCGACCCTGAGGAGGTGGAGCTCGTGGCCCAGCGCGTGGTCGCGGCGTTCGGCAAGCCCTACCTGATCGGCGACAGCGTATTGAACGGACCCGCCAGCATCGGCATCGCCACCACGGCCGAGGCGATCGACGGCGACGACCTGCTCCGCCAGGCGGACCTCGCGCTCTACGTCGCCAAGGGCGCCGGCAAGGGCCAGTGGCGGCGGTACCAGGCGGCGCTGCACAACCAGGTGCTCGACCGGCTTGAGCTCCGCGCCGAGCTGGACCAGGCAATCGCCGACCGCTCTTTCGTGCTCCAGTACCAGCCGATCGTCGACCTGCGCACCGGCGCGGGCATCGGGCTGGAGTCGCTGGTGCGGTGGCAGCACCCGACCCGCGGGCTGCTCGCGCCGGGACGCTTCATCGACGTGGCGGAGGAGAGTGGGCTTATCGTGCCGATCGGAGACTGGGTTATCGAGCAGGCGCTGACCGACGCGGCGGCGTGGTGCGGGACGGTGGCGCCGGGCGACAGCCCGTACGTGAGCATCAACGTCTCGGCCCGCCAGTTCCGCGACCCGGGCTTCGTCGACCGCGTGCTGGAGCGGTTGTCCACAGCCGGGCTCCCCGCCGACCGGCTGGTCCTGGAGATCACCGAGACGCTGCTGCTCGGCGACGACGAGCGGGTTCGGCACGACCTGGTCCGGCTGCGGCAGGCCGGCATCCGCGTGGCCATCGACGACTTCGGCACCGGATACTCGTCGCTCAGCTACCTGCGGAAGGTACCTGCGGACGTCCTCAAGATAGAGAAGTCGTTCATCGACGCGGTGGCGTCCCATCCACAGCAGCGGGCGCTGGTCGAGGGGATCCTGCGGCTGGCGCACACGCTCGGGCTGACCGTCGTGGCCGAGGGCATCGAGGAGGAGGCGGACCGCGACGCGCTGGTCGCGGCCGGCTGCCGGTACGGGCAGGGCTACCTCTACTACAGACCGATGAACCATCCGGACGTGCTCCGCTGGCTGGCGGACGCGCAGGTGGCGGCATGAGCGCCCCTCTCGCGCGCGGACGCGCGGACGCCGGCACGAGCGCGCCGGCATACGTGAGCCGGTGGACCGAGCTGGAGCGGCTGCTCGCCACAAACCCGATGATGGACGCGGTCATCGACGAGGTACGCGGCCGGGAGATCCGGGTCGGCGACCACTGGCTGGTCGACTTCGCCTCCTGCAACTACCTCGGCTTCGACCTCGAGCCGGAGATCCAGGAGGCGATCGGGCCGGCGGTCGCCCGCTGGGGTACGCACCCGAGCTGGTCGCGCATGCTCGGCAGCCCTTTGCTGTATCCGCGAATCGAGGAGCGCCTCACCGACCTGCTCGGCGCGCCGGACACGCTCGTACTGCCCACCGTCACGCTCATCCACATGGCGGTGGTACCGGTCCTCGCCGGCACCGGCACGGTCATCTACGAGCACAACGCCCATCGCACGATCTTTGACGCCTGCCAGTACGCCCGCGGGCTGGGCGCCACCGCCCACCGCTTCCGCGCCGGTGACCTCGAACAGCTGGAGCAGCGGCTCCGGGCGGCGCCCACCGGCGGCCCCCGGCTGGTCTGCGTCGACGGCGTCAACAGCATGACCGGCAACCCGCCCGACCTGCCGGCGTACGCCCGGCTCTGCCGCGAGTACGGCGCGCTGCTCTATGTGGACGACGCGCACGGCTTCGGCCTGCTCGGCGAGCGGCGCCCGGACGAGACCTCGCCGTACGGCTCGCGGGGCAACGCGGTCGTCCGGTGGTTCGGCGAGAGCTACGACAACGTGGTGCTGGTGGGCGGCTTCTCCAAGGCGTACTCGTCGCTGCTCGCCTTCATCGCGGTGCCCACCGAGGTCAAGGAGCACCTCAAGGTGGCCGCCCCGCCGTACCTCTACAGCGGACCGTCGCCGACCGCGTCGCTCGCCACCGTGCTGGCCGGCTTCGACGTGAACGAGGCCCGGGGCGACGCGCTCCGCGGCCGGCTGTACACGCTCTCCCGCAGGGTGCTCGACCGCGTACGGGAGCTGGGCCTCGCCACGCCCAACACCAGCGGTACCCCCATCATCGAGCTGCCGCTCGCCGCCGGTCGGGAGCTGTCCGATGTGGCCGACGAGCTGTGGCGGCGCGGCGTCTACGTGACGCTGGCCGCGTACCCGCTGGTGGCCCGCGCGGACGTGGGGCTGCGCGTGCAGCTCACCGCCACGCACACCGACGAGGATGTGGAGCGGCTGTTGGCGGCGCTGGAGGCCTTGGCCGATCGGGGTGACCTCCGGGCGGCCGGCGGCCAGGTCGCACCGCGGCAGGCGCGACCGGGCCCCGACTCCTGACCCTCGCGGCTGCCCGCCCTCGGCGACGCGCTCGTGCCGCTCGCCGCCGAGCGACCCCCTGGACTCACGGCGGTGGTCTCCGTCGCCGTGAGCGTCCGCTTGACGGCGCTTCCCCACGTTGCGGTCGGCCTCAGGTTCGAACAGGCGTGGAGGTGTGGTGTGTCTGCCCGAGGTGCCTCTCCTGAGCCTGCGGTTGGGTGTGCGATGCGTCCGCGCGTGGTGGCTCGGTATGCGGCTGAGGTTCTTCTAAGCCTGCGGCGTGGATGGGCGGTGTGAGGTGCGGCGCGGTGCCCTCGGCGCGGGTGCGGCTGGGCGCGCGGTGCCTCGGCGTGCGGCGCGGGCGCGGCTGGGCGTGAGGGCCGGCGAGGTGCGGTGTGGGCGAGCCGGGCGGTGGGGCGCCGTGCTTTGCGGCGCGGTGGGTGAGGTGGGGCGGTGCGGGCGCGGTGCGGGGCGGGAAATCGTGTGGTTGCGGTAATCCGGACCCGGCCCCTGTGGCGTCCGCGCGCTGATAGCCTCCATACGGGGTATTCATGGGGGAGTGGTTCCGTCACACCATTGTGGACACCGGGCGCCTGTCGCTGTTCAGCTTCTTCGCCGCGATGATGGTCGGCTTCTTCGGCATCCGCTTCTCCACGCGCATGATCCGTGCCGGCGTGCGGTGGTGGCCGGGCAACGTGACGCCCGGCGGGCTGCACATCCATCACGCCGTCTTCGGCATCGGGCTGATGCTGATCGGCGGGATCACCGGCTTCGCCATCGACCCCGACCTGACCGGCTGGCGGTCGGTCGCGGCGGCCGTCTTCGGGCTGGGGTCGGCGCTCGTGCTCGACGAGTTCGCGCTCATCCTGCGGCTGCGCGACGTGTACTGGTCGCGGGAGGGACGCGAGTCGGTCACCGCCGTCTTCGTCGCCTGCGCGGTCACCGGGCTGCTCGTCCTCGGCGTGCTCCCGGAGAACATCACCGAACTCGTCCGCGCCGACGACCGCGGCGGCCTCGCCGGCTGGGCGGCAGGCATCGCGCTCGCCGCGTTCAACCTGGGGCTGGCCGTCCTCACCGTCCTCAAGGGAAAGCTCTGGACCGGCCTCATCGGACTGTTCTTCCCCATCCTGCTGTACGTCGGCGTGATCCGACTCGCCCGACCGAAGTCGCCGTGGGCGCGCTGGCGGTACCACCGCCCGGGTGAGCGGCCGGCCCGCAAGCTCGCCCGCGCGCAGCGCCGCGAGGAACGATTCCACCAACCGGTCGCTCGGCTTGGCGACCGGCTGAGCAACCTCATCGCCGGCCGGCCGGACCAGGCGTAGCTGACGTACGCCGGGCCGTCCGGCGCCGGAAGCGTGGACTCACCGGTGAGGTGCGAGGGCGATGTGCTCCCGTACCGCCGCGGGCCGCCTCCGGTGCGGGCGGCACTGAACGTCGCCCGTCCGCGATGACGCTGTCACCGGGGCGTGGTGGGGGAGCCGAGTCGTGCGACCGGCTCCCCGGAACCGCTGCTAGACGACCGACTCCTCGTCATCGTCCGCGGAGTCGTCCTCCTCCAGCGTCCACTTGAGCTGGAACTCGATTTCCTCCTCGCCATCGCCCCGCTCGTGCTCGATGGAGAACTGGGCGCGGGCGGGAACGCGGATTCGCTCGCCGGCGATCTGGATCCGGAACGGCGTCTCCGACTCCAGCGCGTCCGCCAGGCGCCGCAGCTTGGCGACGACCTCGGGCGTGGAGTAGAAGCGTTCGACGTCTCGCGTCGTCTCGGTCACGTGACCTCCGATCTCAAGGCCGCCCCCGTGCGGGCGCACCTGCGCGGGACATTCAACCAGCGCCGGCGAGGGCGTGGGTTAGCCACCCTCCGCGGACACGCGAAAGGCGAGGCCCGCACCTTGACACCGCCCTCAACCTCGCGCCTCCATCCCGGTGCGGGGGGTGCGGGGGGTGCGGGGGGTGCGGGGGGTGCGGGGGGTGCGGGGGGTGCGGGGGGGTGCGGGGGGTGCGGGGGTGCCGGACACGCCCGGTGGCCGAGGTGGCGTGGCACGGGATCCACGGACTGTGGACCGCGGCTCGCCCCCTACGATCCCACCGGTGACGCGGCCTTCTCGAGCGTCGCCAGGAAGGCCTCGATCGGCTGGGCGCCCGAAATGCCGTACGTGCGGTTGAAGACGAAGAACGGCACGCCGGTCGCGCCGAGCTTCCGAGCGGTGCGGATGTCTTCGTGCACCTCCGCCGTGTACGCGTCGCCCTCGATCACCGCGCGCGCCTCGTCCGCCGGCAGCCCCGCGTCGGTCGCGATCCGCACGAGCGTGTCGGTGTCGTCGACTGCCTCGCCCTCGACGAGCGCGGCCCGGAACAGCCGCTCGTGGATCGCGTCCGCGGCGTCGCGTGCGGCGGCGAAGTGGGTGAGGCGGTGGGCATCGAACGTGTTGGCGGTCAGCGACCGGTCGAGGTGGTAGCTCAGCCCTTCCTCGGCGGCGAGCGCGGTGACCCGGTCCTGCATGGTCTGCGCCTGGGCGGCCGGCACGCCGTACTTCGTGGCCAGCATCTCCGTGGTGGGGCGGTTGTCGCCGCGCTGCTGCGACGGGTCGAGCTGGAAGCTGCGCCAGGTGACCCGCACGTCGCCGGCGTGCTCGAAGCGGGCGAGCGCGGTCTGCAGCCGCCGCTTGCCGATGTAGCACCACGGGCAGATGACGTCGGACCAGACCTCGATCTTCAACGTTGCCACTCCTCGCTCACCAGCACGTGCCGTCGGGGGCACACACGTCGGCGCCGTCGGTCTCTACCATGACGAGGGCGACGGGCGTCTCCTCGTCCTCCGGTGCTTCGGCGGCGTGCACTTCGGGCTCATCCATGGCGCCCCTCCGCGCGGTATCTTGATGCTTGCCTCAACTTGCGTCTCGAACCGTAGCACTAAAGTTGGGGCTTGCGTCAACTTAGCGTTCGAGGTGGAGGGAAGGCGTATGGCGAAGGCGACGCTGCGCGCGGACGCGCGGCGCAACGTCGAGAAGCTGCGGGGCGCCGCCGTGCACGTCTTCCGGGAGAAGGGCCTGCACGCGCCCCTCGAGGAGATCGCGAAGCTGGCCGGCGTGAGCCCTGGCACCCTGTACAACCGCTTCGGCTCCCGCGAGGCGCTCATCGACGCGGTGATGCCCGAGCTGGCCGCCGCCAGCCTCGGCGAGGTCGGCCGGCGGGCGCTTGAGCACCCCGACCCGTGGGGCGGCTTCGCCACCTACGTCGAGGGGGTCTGCGAGCTCCAGGCCAGCGACCCCGCGCTCAACGACGTGATCTCCCGTCGCTACGCGGCCGAGCAGCTCACCGTGATCTGCCGGGTCACCGAGGAGCGCGAGCGGTACATCATCGAGCGCGCCCAGCGGGAGGGCGCCCTCCGCGCCGACTTCACCCGCGAGGACATGCTCTTCGTCTTCTGGTCCACCGCGATGCTCGTGCGGCACACCGCCGAGGCGGCCCCGGAGGCGTGGCGCCGCAGCATCGGCTTCCTCCTCGACGGGCTGCGCGCCGAGGCGGCACATCCGCTCCCGGTCCACCCGCTCACGCGCGACCAGGTGGAGGAAGTGATGTTTCGCCTCGGCGAGCTGGGCTCGATCTGAGGCCAGCGTCAACTTCCTAGCCGGCCGCGATGGACTCGGCCGCGCGCACGGCCAGCGCCATGCTCGTCAGCGTCGTGTTGCAGGCGACGCCCGTGGGGATGACGCCACCGCCGCCGAGGTAGAGGTTGTCGAGACCCCACACCTTCGAGTACGGGTCGACGACACTCTCCGCCGGCTCCGCGCCCATCCGGGCCGTACCCGTGATGTGCAGCGCGAACCCCGCCTCCAAAAACGCCGGCTCGGCCCCGGGCAGGAACTTGCCGAGCGCCGTCGCCGCCTTCGTCATGTCGGTCACCATGTCGTCGGCGCGCGCCCGGTCCGCGGCGCTGGGCCGGAAGTGGAAGGTGGGCTGCGGCAGCCCGTACGGGTCGGCCACCCGATCCGAGAACGTCACCGCGTTGTCGCGCCGGACATCGCACGTGCTGAACCACACGAGGTCGGTGACGGTCCGCCGGTCGACGCCGTCGGGCACCGCCGCGTACCCGAAGACGCCGCGGTGCAGCTGGGCGTGCCACGGGCGCCCCGGCGAGACGGGGATCCACAGGTAGGGCTCGACCGCTGGCGCTCCCGGATCGAGCCGCTGGGCCAGGTCGTCGGAGAGGGCCACCTGGCAGGTGGCCATGGTCTGTTCACAGAGGTACCGGCCGAGCGCGTCCGGCCGGATCCCGGATGTCCACAGGAGCTGGGGCGTGAGGACGGAGCCGCCGGCCACCACGTACACGTCGGCGACCAGTGTCCGCTCCGCCCCTGTGGACAAGTCACGTACGGCGGCGCCGGTGACCCGTCCGCCACTGTGGACAAGTCCGGTGCAGAGGTGCTCGGGCACGAGCGTGAAGCGCGGGTCGTCCGCCACGCTCGTCCCGCGGTGGTCACCGCCCTTGAGGATGATCTCCGGCCCGCTCCAGTGCACGCGGGGCGGGTCGACACTGAGCCGCTCGACAGCGAGCGGGAGGCGGCGTACGTCGTATCCGGTCTCGTTGAGCTTTTCGGTGATAACGCGACCCTGCGCCGACATTTCGTAGGCGTCGGTGGTCGTGTGCAGTAGGTTTTCCGCCACTGCGTACAGTCGGGAAAGCTCGTCGCTGCCGACGAACGGAATGCTTTCCACAACCGGATGGGTCCGTGGTGTGGCGCACGCCCAGAAGATTCCCATTCCGCCGACCGCGCGGGCGACCCTGGACGCGCCGAGATTCGTGGCCGGATTCTGGTCGGGATTAGTGTGCGAGTCCTTCCCGGATCCGGCGGCGGGCGGCACGGATATCCGAACCGCGTTACTTCTGATGACGTCAGTGAATGTGTCCGAGTTGTGCTGGTAGATCGTTTCATTTCGCAGATGGCCCCCGAACTCGCCGGACTGCCGCCCGCCTGCCTCGATCATGGTGACATCGATTCCGGCGTCGACCAGGAGTCGGGCGAAAGTGCAGCCCACCGGGCCGGAACCGATGATAAGAGCGCTTTTCGCCACAACGGCCTCCATTTGATCGTGGGTGCAATGACGCTAGCCATGCATTTAGCGGGATGCATCCAGTAATCGGCCACACGTCGGCAATCCGTTCTCCTCTTGTGCGGCGAAGGCGCGGCGTAATTGTCTTCCTTACGAGGAAATATCGGTGGACGTCGGACGGCGGTGCAATTCCTCCGTTGCGCCGCGCCGACAACGCCGCCCGACAACGCCGCCCGACAACGCCGCCCGACAACGCCGCCCGACGGCGCCGCCTGACAACGCCGCCCGACAACGCCGCCCGATGGCGCCGCCCGATGGCGCCGCCCGATGGCGCCGCCTGACAACGCCGTGCGGCCCTGCTGCCCCCGGGGCGCGGTAGCGGCAGCCCGAACGCGACGTCGGTCCGCGACTCACCGCCCCCAGTGTGACGAGCGGTGAGGGGGTGCTGAGGCCGAGGTGCAAAGCGGAGTCGCGCCGCTATCGGCCGGGGAGGGACGTGCAGAGCCGCCCGGCGGCCACCGCGGCCAGCCGCTCGCCGACCAGGCGCAGCAGCCCGCCCATCCCCAGGAGGCGCAGTGCCGTGCCGGCGTTGAAGAAGTCGTCCACAGGGGACATCCCGGCGAACGTGCCGAACAGGCGCTCGATCTCCGCCGGTCGCCGCCGCTCGGCCAACGCGCGCAGCAGCAGCCGCTCGCCCGGTCCACTGTGGTAGGTCGCCAGCCGCAGTGTCAGGTCGTACATGGGGCGCAGCGCGCGGTCGCGGTCGCGCTGGTGGGCGGCGAGCGCGGCGGCCAGCGGGCGGACGCCGCCGATCCCCGCCGCGATGGCGCCGGCGAGGCCCTCCGCGTCGCGCAGCGCGTTGGCGATGCCCTGCGCGGTCACCGGATCCATCGTCACGCCCGCGTCACCGACCAGGCACCAGCCCGGCCCGTGCGCCTGCCGAAAGTGATTGGGCAGGTCGGGGGTGGTGCGCAGCCGCTCGGCGCGGGTGCCGGCACGCACCCGCGCGCCGAGGTCGCCGCAGCGGTCGAGGGCCGCCAGGTAGTTGGCCTCCGGGGCGGCGCGGAAGGCGTCGAAGCCGGTGAGCGGCGCGCTCAGGTACACCATCGTGAGGTCGTCGTTGGTGGGGAAGACCGCGGCGGCGATGCCCTCGCGCTGGTGCAGCTCGCCCGCGGTGACCGGCACGTCGGCCCAGTACGTGTAGCAGGCGAAGGAGCGGGGCGGCCGCTGCCGGTACGTCCGGGCTCCCACCGCCCGTGCCACGAACGACCGCTTGCCGTCCGCGCCGACCACCAGCGGGGCGCGCTCCACGCGATGTTGACCCCCGGGTGAACTTCCGCGGACACCGGCCACGCGCCCGCCCTCCCACAGCAGCTCCTCGACGCGCCACCGCTCACGGACCTCGGCGCCCGCCGTCCGTGCCGCCTCCACCAGCGCGTGGTCGAGCACGGTGCGGCGCGGGCTGTGGATGGCCGCTCCGGCCGGGAACGCGCCTTCCAGCACCGCCCCGCGCGTGTCGAAGCGCACCCGGTGGGCCGGTGGCGCTCCGGCGAGCTGGTCGAGCAGCCCCCACCGTGCCAGCCGCTCGACGCCGGGCGGCTGGATCTGGTGGGACGAGAGTGTGTCGCTGGGGAAGGCGGCCCGGTCGACGGCGAGCACGCGGAACCCGTGGCGGGCCAGGAGGAGAGCGGTGGCGGCGCCGGCGATCCGCGCCCCGACCACGATCACGTCGTATCCCACGGCCGTCCCCCGTCCACAGGTGCCATGCCGTCCACAAGAGCCCCGTCCACAAGCGCCATTCCTCCTGCGAGGGCCGTCCCACCTACAAAGCCGTCACCAGCCGTCACCATCACAAGGCCGTCACCATCACCGAGGCCCCCACCATCACAAAGCCCCACCATCACAGGGCCATCACCACCACGGGGCCATCACCACCGCAGAACCATACGCGACCGTATGGTTGACCGTACGATAGCGTATGTGCGTGGCGGATGGAAAGCGGCGCCTGGCGCGGGAAGACTGGGTCGACGCGGCGCTGGCCGCCATCGCCGAGGGCGGCGTGGCCGCGGTGGCCGTCGAGCCGCTCGCCGTCCGCCTCGGCACCACGAAGGGGAGCTTCTACTGGCACTTCGCCAACCGCGCGGCACTGCTCGACGCCGCGCTGGCGCGGTGGGAGGAGCGGACCACCACCGCGGTCGTCGACGAGATCGTCAACGCCACCGAGGAGCCGGCCGACCAGCTCCGCACCCTCATCGTCCGCGTGATCGAGGCGGCCGAGCGCGACCGGGTCGGCCCGGCGCTGCTCGCGGCGGTCGGGCAGCCGGTGGTCGCGAGCGCGATCGACCGGGTCACCCGCGCGCGTGTCGGGCTGATCGTCACGGTGTTCACGCGGCTCGGGTTTCCGCTGGCGGAGGCCCGCTCGCGCGCGCTGCTCGCGTACAGCGCGTACCTCGGCCACGCCCAGCTCGCGCACTCCACCGACGGCGTACTGCCGGACACGGTGGGGGGCCGGCGGGCGTACCTGCGCGACGTGATCGGCGTGCTGACCGCCGGAGCGTCGGATAGCTGACTGACCCGCTGCGGCCGTCCCGCTCGTACCGACAATGCCGGGAAGCCGATCATGTGGGGGCGATAGTCATGGCTGTGGGGACGGTGGCGCGGGCGGCGCTGTGGACAGCCTTCGCGGCTCACCTCGTCGTTGTGGAGTACCTCTTCGTCCGGTACGGCCCGGGGAAGAACTCGCTCCTCACGGTCGGCAAGTTCTTCGGCCTCCACCTCGCGTCGATCATGCTGCTCCAGCTCGTGCTGGTGGCCCGCCTGCCGTGGCTCGACCGCCGGATCGGGATGGACCGGCTCACCGTATGGCACCGGTGGATCGGGTTCGGGCTGGTCTGGACCCTCATCCTCCACTTCACGTTCATCATCGCCGGGTACGCCGACCTCGCCTCGCAGCCGCCGTGGGAGACCTTCCTCAGCCTGGCCGGCGTGACCGCCTCGCTGCTCGGCATGTGCGCGGCCGCGGTCATCCTGGTGGTCGCCTCAGTTTCCATCCGGTACGTGCGCCGCCGCCTGCCGTACGAGGCGTGGCATGGCCTCCACCTGCTGCTCTACGTGGCGCTCGGCATCGGGCTGGTGCACCAGGCGCTCGAGGGCACGACGTTCGACTCGGCGTGGGCGACCGCGTACTGGTGGACGGTGTGGACGGTCGTGCTCGCCGCGCTCCTCGCCGGCCGCGTGGGCGTACCGGTGTGGCGCAACCTCTACCACAGGTTCAGGGTCGCGGCCGTCGTGCCGGAGGCGGACAACGTCGTCTCCGTGCACGTGACCGGCCGGCACCTCGACAAGCTGCCGGCGCGGGCCGGGCAGTTCCTCATCTGGCGCTTTCCCGGGCACCACGGCTGGTGGCGGGCCAACCCGTTCTCCCTCTCGGCCGCGCCCAACGGCCGCTCGCTGCGCCTGACCGCCAAGGCGGTGGGGAAGGGGAGCGCGGGCCTGCGCCACCTGCGGGTCGGCAGCCGGGTCTTCGTCGAGGGGCCGTACGGTGCGTTCACCACCATCCACCAGACCCGCCCCGCCTCGCTGCTCATCGCCGGCGGCGTCGGCATCACCCCGATCCGCGCGCTGCTGGAGGAGCCGGGCGGTCCGACGACCGTCCTGTACCGCGTGCACACGATGGCGGAGGCCGTGCTGCTGCCCGAGCTCCAGGCGCTCGCCAAGGCGCGCGGCGCCTGCCTGCATGTGCTCACCGGCCGCACCGGCGAGGGCTCCCCGCCGAACGTCCCGTTCGCGCCCGCCAACCTCGCCGCCGCCGTCCCGGACATCGCACAGCGCGACGTCTTCGTCTGCGGCCCGCCGGCGATGACCGATGCGGTCGTCCACAGCCTCCGCGCGCTGGGGGTACCCCGTCGGCAGGTGCACGCCGAGAAGTTCAGCCTGGCCTAAAGTTGCGGTGTGCCGCGGCCCGACCTCGTCTTCGTGGGCGGCTCGACCTTCGTGGGCGGCCGCTCCCGCCCCGGCGGCGTCGCGGTCCACGACGGCCGGATCGTCGCCGTCGGCGCCGGCGTGCGCGAGCTCTCCGGTCGGGGCACCACCGTCGTCGACCTCGCCGGCGGCCTCCTGCTGCCCGGCTTCACCGACGCGCACGCCCACCCGGTCTACGCGGGCATCCAGATGCTCGGCTGCGCGCTCGACCGGGAGGGCGACGCGGAGGGATACGTGGCGGCCGTCCGCGCGTACGCGCACGCCCATCCCGACCTGCCGTGGATCCGGGGCGGCGGCTGGTCGATGGAGGCGTTCCCGGGCGGCACGCCGCGCAGGGAGGCGCTCGACGAGGCGGTGCCCGACCGCCCGGCGTACCTGCCCAACCGCGACTACCACGGCGCGTGGGTCAACAGCCGCGCGCTCGCCCTCGCCGGCATCGACCGCCACACGCCCGACCCGCCGGACGGCCGCATCGAGCGCGACGCGCGGAGGGCGAGCCCACCGGGATGCTGCACGAGGGCGCCGCCCTGCTGGTCGGGCGGCTGCTGCCAGTGCTGACCGAGCGTGATCTGGACACCGCGTTCGACCTGGCCCAGCGGCACCTGCTCGGGCTGGGCGTCACCGGCTGGCAGGACGCGATCGTCGGCTCGTACCTGGGCCAGCCCGACCCGCTCGCCACCTACCTGCGCGCCGACACCGACGGCCGGCTGCGCGCCCGCGTCACCGGCGCACTGTGGTGGGATCGCGACCGTGGCCTCGACCAACTCGGCGAGCTGCGCGAGCGGCGCGCCGAGGCCGCCGCGGGCCGGCGCTTCCAGGCACCGGCTGTCAAAATCATGCTCGACGGCGTGGCGGAGAACTTCACCGCCGCGATGACCCGCCCCTACCGCGACGCCCACGGCCACACCACCGCCAACGCCGGCCTGTCCTTTGTAGACCCGGACGCGCTTGGTGAATACGTGACGCGGCTCGACGCCGAGGGCTTCCAGGTGCATTTCCACGCTCTCGGTGACCGGGCCGTACGCGAGGCGCTGGACGCCGTCGAGGCCGCCCGCGCCGCCAACGGGCCCGGCGGCCGCCATCACCTCGCCCACCTCCAGGTCGTCCAGGCATCCGACGTACCCCGCTTCGCCGCCCTCTCCGCCGCCGCCAACATGCAGCCGCTCTGGGCCTGCCACGAGCCGCAGATGGACGAGCTGACGATCCCGTTCCTCGGCGAGGGCCTGGCCGCGCGCCAGTACCCGTTCGGCGACCTCCACCGCGCCGGCGCGCACCTGGCGGCGGGCAGCGACTGGCCGGTGAGCAGCCCGGATCCACTGTGGGGAGTCAGGGTCGCGGTGACGCGTGTGGCGCCGGGCGAGCCGGCCGAGCCGTTCCTGCCCGAGCAGGCGCTGGACCTGGGCACGGCGCTCACCGCGTACACGGCGGGCAGCGCGTGGGTCAACCACCGGGAGCGCGTGTGCGGGGCCATCGAGGTGGGGCTGGCGGCGGATCTGGTGGTGCTCGACCGTGACCCGTTCGCCGGGCCGCCCGACGAGATCGACCTGGCCCGCGTCGTGCGGACCTATGTGGACGGGCGGCGGGTCCATTGAGGAGCTACCTCGTCTGCGGCACGCCCCGGACGGCCAGCTCGCCGCTGCTCGCCACGCCACCGGCGGCAGGCGGACCGAGCTCGACCGCCGGTGGATCGACCGTTGCCGGGCGGAGTCAGGGAGCGGCTGAGCCGCGCCGGAGGCGGCCGGCGGCCGGCCCCGCGGCAGTCACCGTCCGCTCGGGCGCGTGCGGTGCCACGCTCAGCCAGATCAGTGAGCCGCCGGCGACCACGTGCACCGCGCTGGTCACGGGCGAGTCCGGCAGCGACGCGAGCAGGGCCAGCAGCGTGAACGCCACACCGTAACCGACCGCCGGTGGCAGCGGCAGCACGCGCGCCCGGACCATCGAGACGCTGAACAGGATCGTGCCGGTCACGAAGACGAGCGCGGCGCCGAGCACCGCGATCCGGGTCGGCCCGGCCAGCACCTCGTCGGCGACCGCCTCGTCGACGTAGAAGAGCACCAGGTTGAGGGCGAACGCGACGCCGGCGAAGAGGCCCAGCCCGATGAGGTTGACCGCGTACGCGACCGCGCCGAAGCGGCCGGCGGCGTGCTGCTGCCGCAGGTGGAGTGCGGTCAGCGCGGGCGCCCCGAACGCCGCGCCCACGCCGATGACGAAGCTGGTGGCGGCCGTCTCGCCGGTGAACGCCTCGATGAGGCCGGGCACGGCTGTGGACAATCCGAGCAGCACACCGCAGGCGGCCCCGAAACGCAGAAGCCAGGTTGTGGACATGGCGGCACCTTCCTTCTTGACGTGTGTCTCAGCTTTGCCGCGACCGTAGGCGCGCGGGATCGGCCGGGATAAGTGCCGGGAGGCCAGCCGAACGGCACGTGCCGAACGGCCAGAAAGCGGGCGGAGGTGGTCCGGATCCGTGCGCCCGGCCGTAGCCTGCTGAGCAGGATGTCGCCTTCCACGGGACACGAGGTCGCCTTCCACAGGCAGGAGAGCGCCTCCCCGCGGGGACGGGGCGGCGGAAGGAGTACCGGATGGACTCTCCCCGGCGGCCCGTCCCGTGGGCGGTGGCCGTGGTGTACGCGGCGGTGCTCACCGGCGGTGTCTACTGGTCGCTGGTCGGCGAGGGACTGGCGCGGCCGGGCCACCTCGCCGGCTTCGTCGCGGTGCTCGCGCTGCTCTTCGGCGTCGACCTGGTGGAGTGGCGGCGCTGGCCGTCGTCGTCCACACCGCCGCTCGCCGCCGGCGGGCTGCTCGCCGCGCGGATCGGGCTCTTCGTCGCGGCGGCGCTGCTCGACGGCTCGGGCACGTCGCGGGCGCTGCTCGTGCTGGTGCCGTTCGTCGCGTACTTCGCCTTCGGCCGCGCCGCGAGCGTCGCCCTCGCCGCCGCCTGCCTCGCGCTCCTCGTCACCGGCTTCAGCGTCTCCACGCCTGGCTGGCACCGCGACGCTGAATACGTATCCGACCTGCTCATGTTCACCATCGGGCTGGTGCTCGCGGTGTGCATGGCGGGGGTCGCCACGGCCGAGCGGGACGCCCGCGCCCGGCTCGAGCGCACCCTCGACCGGGTCGCCGCGCTCTCCGCCGCGATGGAGCGCACGCGGGTCGCCCGCGACATCCACGACAGCCTCGGCCACCACCTCACCGCCATCGCGATCCAGTTGGAGAAGGCGTCCGCCTTCGCGGACCGCGATCCCACCCTCGCCGCGCGGGCCCTCGCCGACGCGCGGGGGTCGGCCCGGGACGCCCTGACGGAGGTACGGCGTTCGGTGCACGCGCTCCGCGAGGACGCCGCGCCGTTCTCGCTGCCGGAGGCGCTGGCCCGCCTCGCCGACGGTGCGGGGGAGCCGGCGGTAACGGTCACCGTCACCGGCGAGCCCGACCGGTACGACACCGCGACCCTCACCGCCCTCTACCGCGCCGCGCAGGAGGGGGTCACCAACGCGCGGCGGCACGCCGAGGCGAGGACGGTGACCGTGTCGGCCGCGTTCGACGAGGCGGGCGCGCGGCTGGTGGTCGCCGACGACGGGCGGGGGTTCGACCCACCGGGCGAGGGCTTCGGCCTGCACGGCATGCGCGAACGCGTGGAGCTCGCCGGCGGGCGGATGACCGTCGACAGTGGACCCGGCACGGGGACCGTCATCACGGTGACCATCCCGCGCGTGCCCGCCTGGAGCGCGGCGTGAGCGGGCCGGTGCGGGTGCTCGTCGTCGACGACCAGCGGCTCGTGCGCGAGGGCATCGCGTCGCTGCTCGGCATCCAGCCCGGCATCACCGTCGTCGGCACGGCGGCGGACGGAAAGGCCGCCGTGAGCGCGGCGGTCGAGCTGGCACCGCACGTGGTGCTGATGGACGTCCGTATGTCCGAGATGGACGGTGTCGAGGCGACCGCGATCCTGCACCGCCGGGCGCCGGAGATCCGGGTCGTCATGCTGACCACGTTCGACGACGAGGAGTACGTGCTCCAGGCGCTGCGCGCGGGCGCGAGCGGCTACCTGCTCAAGGACCTGCCCGCGGCCGACCTCGCCCAGGCGGTGCGGCTGGCCAACGCGGGCGTCGCGCAGCTCGACTCGTCGGTCACCGCCAGCCTCGCCGCGGCCCTCGCGCGGGGCAGCGCGCGGCCGGTCGCACCGCCGACCGCGCCCCGCCCGGACGAGGTGCTGACCGCCCGCGAAATCGACATCCTCCGCCTCGTCGCGACCGGCTCCACCAACCGGGAGATCGCCCGCCGGCTCTTCCTGAGCGAGGGGACAGTCAAGAACCACATCTCCCGGATCCTCGGCCGGCTCGGCCTGCGGGACCGTACGCAGGCCGCCGTGTACGCGCACGACCACGGCCTGCTTCCCGAGCGTTGAGCCGCTGCTCAGGACGCCGGGCGAGGTGCGAGGCGGCCGGGTAGGTGACTGACCGGTCAGTCCGCCACGCTGGGCTGCCGGCGGTGGTGCGCCCGCCGCCTAGCATGCGTTCCGTGACGTTGGACATCGCATGGGTACGGGAGTCGCTGGCCCAGCTCGCCGCGCGCGAGACCGGGCAGTCGCTGGCTCAGCGGGCACACGGGTTCCGCCTGCGGCCGCCCGTCGACCCGGCCACTCTGAAACGGGCGGAGCAGGCGATCGGTGCCCCGCTGCCGGAGGGGTACCGGCATTTCCTGACCGCGGTCGGCGACGGCGGCGCCGGGCCGTACTGGGGCGTCGTCCCGCTCGGCGAGGCGCTCGAACGCTGGACCGGAGCGCTCGGCGACCTGACCGCGCTCGGCCGCGACTGTCCACTCACGTCCGACGTCGACTTCGGCGAACTGATTGGTCAGCCGGACGACTGGGACGAGCACCTGGCCCGCCTGGAGTCCGACCCGGAGTACGAGGCGGAGTACGACCGGCTGGCCGTCACCTACGCCGAGCCGCCGTGGATCGACGGCCGCGTGCCGCTCGTCGACTACGGCTGCGGCGACTGGTTCTTCCTCGTCGTACGCGGCCCGCGCCGGGGCACGGTGTGGGTGGACAGCGTCGACGGCAGCACCGGCCTGTACTGCCTCGAGGTCGACTTCGAGACCTTCTACGCGCGGTGGCTGCGGCGGGCACTGGCGGGGGAGGAGTTGCCGAACGCGTACTACTCGTACCTCGAGTACGGCGACAACCCCCGCTACCGGCCGGTGTAGCGGCGGCCGGCCGCCCACCTCGTGTGTGGACTCTGCCGAGGCCGGATCGGGCACGGTCGCGGTGCCGGTTGACATGCAGCCAAGTGGCTGCCTATTGTCAAATGCAGCTACACGGCTGCCTAACGGATTGCGACGATGGACGACGTCTTCAAGGCACTCGCCGACCCCAGCCGGCGCCGGCTGCTCGACCGGCTCAACGAGCGCAACGGCCAGACTCTTCAGGAGCTCTGCGCGGGCCTGGCGATGGCGCGGCAGTCGGTGAGCAAGCACCTCGCGGTGCTCGAGGCGGCCAGCCTCGTCAGCACGCGGCGGCGAGGGCGGGAGAAGCTGCACTTCCTCAATGCCGAGCCGATCAACGCCATCGCCGACCGGTGGATGACCCGATACGACCGCGCGCGGGCGGACGCCCTCGCCGATCTCAAGCACGCGCTGGAGGAGCAGACGATGGACGACAAGTTCGTCTACATCACGTACATCAAATCCACGCCGGAGCGCACCTGGGGTGCACTCACCGACCCGGCGTTCACGAAGCGTTACTGGGGTCTGGCGCTCAGGTCCGACTGGCAGGTGGGCAGCCCGGTCACCTGGGAGATGGAGGAGGTGACGGTGGCCGACGGCGGTTCCGTGGTGCTCGTCGCCGACCCGCCGCGCCGGCTCAGCTACACCTGGCACACGATCACGCCGGAGTTCGTGGCGGCGTTCGGCGACGACCACGACTTCCTCAGGAAGGCATCGGCGGAGCGGCGGTCGAAGGTGACGTTCGACATCGAGCCCGCCGGCGACCTGGTCAAGCTGACCGTCACGCACGACGACTTCGACCCCGGCAGCCTCATCCTCGGCGGCGTCTCCGAGGGCTGGCCGCCGATCCTCTCCAGCCTCAAGACGCTGCTGGAGACCGGCGAGCCGCTGGCGGTGGACTGACCCGGCTCACGGCCACCGATCGACCACGGCGGCGTGACCGCCGAGCGTGCTGAGGTGGCGCAACGGCAGCCCGGGCGGGCGGCTCCAGGTGCACGGCTGGTTGGGCGGGGCGTGGGGACGCGGAGGGTGAGGCCGCGGGAGCGGCGGTATCGACCACGGCGGACAGAGCGGTAGCTCGGATCCGTCTCTGGAATGGACCGGGGCGACGCGGGGCGTGGGAGGGCGTGGTCCACAGGGCCGCGCCCTCCCACCGCGAAGTTGAGGGGTGCCTCAACTGGGCGACCAGACGCCCGTCGCGGCCGCCTCCCGCACGAAGTCGCGGAAGTCGCGCGCCTCGTGCCCGGTGACCCGCTTCACGTCGTCGGTCACGTGCGCGTTGCGGCCGTCGAGGATGCGGGCGAACAGGTCGGTCAGCGCCTCGGCCTCCTCCCGCGACACGCCCTCGGCGACCATCCGCGCGGCGCACTCCTCGGGCGTCACCTTCCGGAAGCGCACCGGCCGCCCCGACGCCGCCTGGATCTCCGCCGCCGCCTCCGCGAACGTCACCAGCCGGGGGCCGGTCAACTCGTACGTCCGGCCGTTGTGCCCCTCGCCGGTCAGCGCCGCCACCACCACGTCCGCCACGTCCTCGACGTCGACGAAGGGCTCCGGCACGTCGGTGGGCAGCGCGATCTCACCGGCCAGCACCGGCGGCAGCAGGAAGTGTTCGTTGAAGTCCTGGGCGAACCAGGTCGCGCGCACCACCGTCCACTCCGGACCGGCCTCCCGTACCCCGCGCTCGCTGATCTCGGCCTCCTCCTCGCCGCGGCCGGACAGGAGCACGAGGCGGCGTACACCGGCGGCCGTCGCCCGTTCCGCGAATGCCCGGATCGACTCCGCGGCGCCGGGGAAGGCGAGGTCGGGGTGGTAGGTGATGTAGGCGGCGGTGACGCCGTCGAGGAGCGGGAGCCAGGTGTCGGGGTCGGCGTTCCAGTCGAACGAAGGCCGCCCCGAACGCGAGCCGACGCGGACCGGAAGGCCGCGGGCGGTGAGACGATCGTTGACCCGGCGGCCGGTCTTGCCGGTGCCGCCAATCAGCAGGTAAGTCATGTGTCCAGTTCAGCGTGACCGGTGGAGTGGGGCCATGGGCGACGAGCGCACCGGCATACGCGATCGTCTACGCTGGGCGCGTGGACGCACTCGCCGGCCTGCTCGGCGGCCCCCGCGCCCGGGGCGCCTTCCTGCTCCGCGTCGTGCTCGATCCGCCGTGGTCGGTGCGGGTGCAGGACCGCGCGGCGCTCGCGGTGGTCGCCGTCGCGCGCGGCGCCGCGTGGGCGATCCCGGAGGGCGCAGACCCCGTTGAGGTACGGGCTGGGGACGTCCTCGTGGTGCGCGGGCCGGAGGCGTACACGGTGGCCGACGCGCCGACCACGCCGCCGCAGGTGATCATCCATCCGGACGAGCGCTGCACCACGCTGTACGGCGAGGATCTGAGCGTCGCGATGGACCGCGGCGTGCGCACGTGGGGCAACACCGCCGAGGGCGAGTCGGTGATGCTCGTGGGCACCTACCAGAGCGCCGGTGAGATCAGCGAACGCCTGCTGCGCGCCCTGCCTCCGCTGCTCGTGCTCCGCCGCGACGAGTGGGACAGCCCGCTCGTGCCGCTGCTCGCCACCGAGATCAGCAAGGACGACCAGGGGCAGTCGGCAGTCCTCGACCGGCTGCTCGACCTGCTGCTCATCGCGTTGCTGCGGGCGTGGTTCGCGCGGGCCGAGTCGACGCCGGGGTGGTTTCGCGCGCAGGCCGATCCGGTCGTGGGACGGGCGCTGCGGATGCTGCACAACCATCCGGCCCATCCCTGGACGGTCGCCGCGCTCGCCGGGCGGGTGGGCGTTTCGCGGGCCGCGTTCGCCCGCCGCTTCACCGAACTGGTCGGCGAGCCCCCGATGGCCTACCTGACGTCGTGGCGCCTCGCGCTCGCCGCCGACCTGCTCCGCGAGCCGGAGGCCACGCTGGGCGCGGTGGCGCGGCAGGTGGGATACGGCAGCCCGTTCGCGCTGAGCGCCGCGTTTAAGCGGGTGCGCGGGGTGAGCCCGCAGGAGTACCGAGCGGCCGTCTCGGCCTGAGCCGCGGGGGATGGGGCTCAGGTGCCGCTCGGGGCTGAGCGACCGGTTGGTGGGGTGAGGATTCCACGGGTTTGGTGTCCGCGCTTTCGCGGCTGAGCCGCCGGTCAGAGATGGGGCTGAGCCGCCGGTCAGTGGTCGGGCTGAGCCGGCGGTCAGCGTGCGCGACCGAGCCGTGCGGTGGCTGAGCCGGCGGGCAGCGGGCGGGGCCGGTCCGCCCTGAGCCGCCGGTCAGCCGCGTGGCTCACTGCCCTTCCCAGACCGCCTTCGCGCCGGAGTCGCCGGTGCGGACGACGTAGTAGAGCGCGGCCGCGGCCGCGAGCACCGACAACACGGCCAGCGCCACCGACAGGACGCGCGTGCCGCCCGGCCCGCCGGCGGTGCGGGCCGCGGCGCCGCCCGGACCGACGAAGGACACCAGCGCGAGCGTCACCACGCCAAGCGCGATCGCCGCCCACATCGTCATCGTGCCGAGGTCCTGGTGCTGCTCGATCACCGGCACGAACTCCTCCGTCACGCGGTCCCGCTCCCGCATCCGCTCGAAGAACGCGTCGCCGGAGAGCTTCGCCAGCAGTGCGGAGATCGGCCCGACCACCGCGAGACCGGCCAGGACGAGCCGGATGTGCGGGCGGAGGAAGGGCAGTATCGCGTACGCCACCGCCGCCAGTGCGAGCAGCGGTACGAACACCACCGCCGCGTGGATCAGCAGGGGGTGGGCGGGAATCCCCATTAACTCCTCGAACACGGTCTCTCCTCGGTCGTGGGCTGCGCGTTGGCGTACGGATACCACGCGCCCAGGCGGTAGGTGGTTCAATCCTCAATCAAAAAGAAACAGGGAACGTGCGTCGCCGCCCGTGGCGGTCGCGTTCGTGCTGGCGGGCCGGCTCCCGGCTGTCATCGGTGGAGCGGGACCTGTGGACCGGCGTGGCACGGCTCTGCGGGGCGAGGCGCGGGGGCGGCGTTCTCGATCGAGACACCTGCCGACCGTACATCGAACGCCGCTGAAGTGGTTGGACGTCCGACCTGCTCGTGGGCGGCCGGGCCGGCCGGTGCACGTGGACGGTGCACAGTGGACCCGGCTCCGGACGCGTGTCCTTTCCCGGCCGCGGCGACCTCCTCGACGACGCGAAAGCCGGCGCGGCCGGGCGCCTGCCCCGACCGCACCGGTGCCCGCTCAGTCGACCACGCGCGGCGCGGTCCTGGCGGCGGCGTTCAGGGCGGCGGCCTCGCTGGCGTACGGGTTGTAGGTGTACGCGCGGGAAAGGCCGCCCGGGATCGTGAAGTACTCGGCGGAGAGCTTCGCCGGGTCGGTCGCGATCTGACCTCGGCCGGGCAGGTCGTCGCCGTCGTCCCAGCCCCACGGGGCGTTCGCCGAGTTGACGCCGCAGGCGAACGTCCCCACGCCGCATCCGCCGGACGCGTCGCCCGCGAACGTGCCCAGGTGGGCGAAGAGGTCCGGGTTGTTGCGCTGTGCCCACAGGCCGCCGGGAGCGAAGATGTCGACCAGCTGGTACCGCACGTCGCGGTCGTTGCCGCTGCTCGGCGTCTCCGCCACCGTCGACGGGTAGTAGACGATGCCGTCGCCGTTGATGGCGTACTGCGGGTGGGCCTTGAGCCCGTGGCCCTGCGCCTGCTGCGCCGTCACCGGATGCTGGAACGAGTCGTGCGGCGACGCGGCCAGGTTGAGCGTGCCGTCAACATTCTCCCGGCCGCTCGACCAACTGCTGCCCGCCGGCATGTACGAGTAGAAGTTGGTGTGCGCCACGGTCACGGCGGCGCGCAGCACGCCGTACTCGGAGCCGTCCCGCTCGACGGCGAGCATGAGCCCCTCACCGTCGTTCTCGTGCTCGGTCTCGAAGAACGGGTGGTCGGTCCAGTCGCGCGGATGGAAGAAGAGGTACGTGATGTACCAGTGCGTGCTCGTCTCGGCGACGGAGTAGTACGCGTGCGCGGCCAGCGAGGTACCGGACGCGCCGGCCCGGTCCCAGTTGTTGCGCCCGTTGAAGTCGCCGTCGAAGTCGACCCGGGTGATGTAGTCGGCGCGTCCACCGAGGGCGTGGCTGCCGGTGGCGTCCACGTCCTGGTGGTGGATGGGCGCCCAGCGCAGCGCGAGGTCGGCTCGGCTGGGCGCCGCGACGGCCGGCGCGGGCACCGCGAGCCCCACGGCGGTGAGCGCCGCCACGGCCACGGCCGCCACGACGGATCTGTTGCGCATGTGTCCTCCCCACAATCCGGATGGATCGATTGTGAGGAATCTTCGCGCTTCTCGATACCGGCTGTGTGACCGAGGGGCGAAGTCCGGATAGATGGTGGTCGACGGCGAGGCTCCCGGCTCCCGGTGGACGGCCGTCCTGCTGTGGATGCGCGCCGGGCCGTGGCGCGGCCGTGCGGCCGTGCGGCCTGGCCGCCGTGTGGCCTCAGTGGTCGCCGGGCGCGCCTCCGGTGTCACCGAGCAGGTCCACACCGAGCGGGGTGAGCCGGTGCACGACCGCGCCGCCCTCGCGTTCGCTGGTGAGGAGGCCGGCGGCGCGGAGGGCGGTGGCGTGTTCGGAGACCGACGGCAGGCTTACGCCGGCAGCGCGGGCGAGCGCCGTCGTCGTGTGCCGCCCGGGCTCACCGAGCCGGCGGAGCACCGCGGCACGGGTCCGGCCGAGGAGGCGGGGGAGCGGGTCGCCGGGCGGCGCCGTGGGCGGGGCGGGGACCGGATACACCAGCAGCACCGGTCGCCCCGGCTCGACCAGCAGGCGCGGACGCGGGCCGGCGTAACGGCTGGGCGCCAGCAGCAGCCCTTCGCCGGTGCCATGCAGCTCGCCGCTCCACCACGTGTCGACCTGGAGCACCGGCGGTCGCCACCGCACCGAGGGATGCAGCCCGCCGAGTATGCCGTCCACACCGGACACCGCCCACCGGTGTGCCGCCCGGTCGACCGACCGGCGGTGCGCCAGCGCCAGCTCGCCCCACTGTGGACGAAGAGTGGCGTCGAACCATTCGCCGAGCGCCGCCGCCAGCAGTTCGACGGCGTCCCGGTCACCAGCGGCGAGGCGCCGTCGCCACGGTGTCGCCGGCAGGTGCGCGTACGCCCGCGCCACGTCGGCCCGTACGCGCCGGCGGGGTGTGGAGCGGATCGCGTCGAGGCCGGCCTCCACCGAGTCGAGCCCCTGGTAGGGCGTGACGAAGTCGGGCACCAGCCCGCGCGCCGGCAGCAGGTGGCGGAGAGGGCCGGCGGCCGCGCCGGGCAACACCTGGCTGGCGAGCACCGCCGTGCCGACCGGGTGCGGGCGCCGCACGAGCCGTACCCGCCCCAGGTCGGCCGGCCCGAGACGCAACGAGATCACCCAAGCAGCTTGCCGGTGTTCGGTCCTCGCCGAAAGGGTTGACCCGCGGGAGCGCCGGCGCGGAGGGTATCCCTACGGGGGCGGAAGGGGCCGGCTGGTGCGACGGACAGCGATGTGGGGCGTTTCGGTCAGCCTGGTGCTCGGCCTCGCCGCGTGCGGCGGCGACGGGTCGGCACCCTCCGCGAGCCAGGGGACGCCCACGAGCGCGGCGCCCGCCGTCGAGCCGGCGCCGGGCCGGCACCAGCTCACCTTCGACCACAATGGAACGACCCGCCGGTACCGCCTCCACGCACCGCCCGGCTACGACGCCACACGGCCGGTGCCGCTGGTGATCGCGCTGCACCCGTTCCCCGGCGACGGGCTGTCGATGAGCGAGATGGTCGGGCTGGACGAGGTGGCGGCGCGGGAGGGCTTCCTGACGGCGTACCCGGACGGGGTCGACGGCGGCTTCAACGCGTTCGTCTGTTGTGGACAGGCGGACGACGTCGGCTTCCTCAGGGCGCTCACCGAGCACCTGGTGGGCGCGTGGCGGGTCGACCCGGACCGGGTGTACCTCACCGGCATTTCCAACGGCGGCGACCTCAGCTTCCGCGCCGCGGTCGACGCGACCGGGGTCTTCGCCGCGATCGGGGCGGTGAGCGGCGGCTTCATCGGCGCGCTACCGGCGAGCCCCGGCTACGCGCCGAAAAGCCCGGTATCGGTGATCACGTTCATCGGTGACCAGGACCGGTACGCGAGCCAGTTTGAGGAAGGCGTCAAGAACTGGCGGGAGCGGCTTGGTTGCACCGAGGTCATGCCGGCGCCGAAGCGGCCCGCGCCGAACGTCGCACTGAGCCGGGCCCGCTGCGCGGACGGGAGCGACGTCGAGGTGTACACGGTCGAGGGGATGGGGCACTCCTGGCCGGGCGCCAAGTCCGGTGCGATGGCGGCGCCGGACGCGGGAGTGGTGGCGACGGACCTCATGTGGCGGTTCTTCGCCGCCCACCCCCGTCCGCGCTGACCCGCGCCGTCGTCGACACCTGCTCGGGCTGTCCACCGGCGGGTCCGTCCACAGGCAGGGCGTGCGGTCGACCTGGCGGCGGGGCGCGGTGACGTTCGCGCCCCGTGGCCAGGTCGACCGCAGGCCGTGGTGTTGACGGCCTGCGGCGGCCTACTGGGCGAAGGCGGTCAGGAAACGGTCGCGGAAGGCGTCCATCCGCCACACCGGGGTCCGTGGTCCGGGCTTGAGCCCCGCCTCCCAACCCCACGCGGTGACCCGGTCGAGCACCGCCGGGTCGCGGGCGACGATCGTGATGGGCACGTCCCGCGTGGCGTCCGCGCCGGTCACGATCCGCGCCGGCTGGTGGTCGCCGAGGAAGACCAGCACGAGGTCGTCGTCGCCGTACTCTTCCACGTACGAGACGAGTGTGTTGAGGGAGTACTCCACGGAGAGGCGGTACTGCGTGCGCACGCGCGCCGGGTCCTTCCACACCTCCTCCGGCGAGTCGCCCACGCGCGCCTCCTCGATGAAGATGGAGCCGTCCCCAACTTCGTCCCAGTCGAGCCACTTGGGCAGCGGCGTCCACGGGCCGTGGCTGGAGACGAGCGGGATCACCGACATCAGCGGCGGATGGTCGGGCTTGCCGTGCTCGAAGCGTTCGAAGGCGAGCATCGTGTACTGGTCGGGCATGGTCGCCCAGCTGAAGCCGACACCTCGGTAGCCGAGGCTGTGCAGGTCGTACACGCGGTCGAACTCGTAGAACCGCCCTTCCGGCCACGCCCGCGTGATGCCCGGCATGACACCGACCGTGTCCCACTCGGCCCTCGCGAACGCACCGGTCAGCGTGAGGCGGTCGCTGGCGGTCACGGTGTGGTACCGCTGCTGGTTGTTCACCCACAGGCCGGACAGGAGTGTGGAGTGGGCGAGCCAACTGCCCCCGCCCGAGGTGGGGGAGGTGAGCCAGCCGCTGCGGGAGGCGTAGCCGGCGGCGGTGAGGCGACGGTCGCCGTCCGCGAGCACCGCGCCGATCTGGGACGCGAACTCCGGGTCCTCGACCGCGTCCCGCCCGTAGCTCTCCACGAACGCGAGCACCACGTCCTTCCCCCGTAGCCCGCCGAGCAGCTGCTCCGGCGGCGTGTCGCGGAACGCGTCCATCGCCGCCTCCTCCCGGAACGCCTGCTGGTCGCGGATGCTGGCCACCACGCGGCGGCCGTGGTCGTACGCGAGCGTGGCGGTGTCCCGGGCGGCGACCGGCTCGCCGGGCACGATCTCCACGCCGACGACCGCGCAGGCGACCCATCCGGCCGTGAGCGCGGCCACGGTGCGGGCGGAGGCGGTGCGGTGTCTCGCGGCCACAGTTGACAGTCGCAGGAGGGAGAGCGCCGCGAGTACGGGCAGGGCGATGGCGAGCACCACCGCGCCGACCACCGCGCCGACCGCGCCCGCCTGGCCCACCGAGTCGCGGAGCACGACCAGCGCGTCGTCGAGAAGGACCCAGTCGAGTACGAGGTCGAAGGGGCGGTCCAGCACCGAGAGGAAGCCCATGTCCAGAAGGCGCACGACCGCGAGCACACCGAGGAGCGCGCCGACCACCACGGCCACCGGGCGGCGCGGCGCCGCCGGAAGCAGGAGCAGGACGGCGATGCCGACAAGAGCTTCCAGGGGTACGCGGGCGAAGACGCCCGGCCGCAGCAGCTCCAGGTCGCCCGGTGCGACGAGCGCGGCGAGCACGAGGAGGCCGGCGAGCACGGTGACGGCGACCGAGGCGGCTCGCCGGAGGTGCGTGGCTTTCGGGCGAGCGGTCGGCGCCGGTGTTTCCGGCTCGTCCGGTGCCCGGTCGTCGGGCACCCGCGCCGCGGGCGCGCCGGCCGGTGGCTGCTCGGGGCGAGGCTGCTGGCTGTTCGGTGGCTGCTTGGGGCGAGGCTGCCCGTCCCCGACCTCGTCGGGCGCCCCCACCGGTGACGGCTTCCCGTCCCGTATCCGCCCGGCCGGCGGCTGCGCGGGCGCTCGATCCTCCGGCGCCCGTTCCTGCGGTCCGTGGCTGTCCGGCACCTGATCGTCTGGTACCCGCGTGTCACGCACCTGCTTCTTCGGCACCCCAAAATCCTTCTGTGTGGCCCGGTGAGGCGGCCGATCGTACGCGGCCCGGTGAGGCGGTGATCGTGCGGGCACCCCGAAGAACTGTGTCTACCAGACATCTTGTGTCCACCGTATACTGGTGCGGATCGGTGCGAACGATGGACGCGGAGGTCGCGAGGATGGCGACACCGGAAGGTGACACGACGGCCCCCAGCGCCGCTGGCGTGGAGCTGCTCTGGGGGCACCAGGGCCGGCGGACCCGGGGGCCGCGACCGGCGCTCACGCTCGCCAGCATCGCCGACGCGGCGATCCGGGTCGCCGACGAGGAGGGCCTCGACGCGGTCTCGATGCAGCGGGTTGCCGCCGCGCTCGGCGTCACGAAGATGGCGCTGTACCGCTACGTCCCCAGCAAGGCCGAGCTCCTGGCCGTGATGACCGAGGTCGCGGTGGGCGAGCCTCCCGCCATCTACAACGTTCCCGGTGGCTGGCGGCGCAAGATCGAGGAGTGGGCCGAGATGCTGCGGGCCACCTGGCAGGAGCATCCATGGCTCCCCACCGCGACACTTGGCGAGCGTCTGATGGGGCCACGCGAGACGGGCTGGGCCGAGGTCGCGGTCTCGGCGCTGGAGGGCACCGGCCTGAGCGGCGCCGAGCGGATGAACGCGGTGTTCCTCGTCAGCGGTCACGTGCGCAACACTCAGTCGCAGCCGTGGATCGCTGACCCGCGGCTCAGCCCGCTGCTCACCGACCTCGTGCGCCGGGAGAAGGAGCGCTTTTCGGCCCTGGTCGCGGCCATCGACGACACGGGTCCGGACGCCGGTGACAACGGCTGGTCGTTCGGGCTCAACCGCATCCTCGACGGCCTGGAGCAGCTGATCGAGTCACGTGCCGCGTTCGCCTGACCCGCGTCCGCACCGCCGGGCGCCGGGCCGCGTAGCCGTCACGTCGGGCTCCCCGCCACAGATCGCGGCAGCGGTGGGGATGGACCCTGGGGTCTGTTTCGTAAGGGCATGGCCTGCGGCGGTACCGGACGCCGCCTGGACTCCGCCTCGGCTCGAACCGACCCCTTGTGAAACAGACGCTAGCCGCCGCGGCGGTAGGTGAGCCCGAAGTCGACGTGCCACTGCTCGCCGTCTCGCGACATCTCCCACTGCCCGTCGATGACCTGGCCGTCGTCGCTGAGCGTGCCCGTGTACCGCTGGTTGAAGCCGGGCGCGTGGCGCCAGACCGCCCACACTCCGCCGTCGAACGTCATCTGGTAGACGCGGTACACACCGCGCGCGTCCGCGTACATCATCGTGAACTGCTCGGTGGCGTCGTCGAGCCCGATGAGCGCGGTGGGGGGCATCGGGTTGTCCTCCCGCCACACCGCCGGCGTCGACTCCGGCAGCGGATGGCTGTCGGCGAACTGCCGCAGGAACTTGCCGTCCTCGACCCAGGTGAACTCGCACCAACCCGAGCCCACGCCCTCCACGCTCGGCTGCACGATCCACCGGCCGACCAGCGCGTCGAGCCGGACCAGGTCCGGATGTCTGGCGCCCATGCCGTCGCCTTCCGTGTGGGGTGATCACTCGTCACGGTACCGGCGGACACAGAAACGCGCGTGTCAGCGACCGGGCGCCGGACAGCGGCGAGGGGTCAGATGGCCACGGCGAGGCGGCGGTCGATGCCGGTGCCATAGTGCGGGTCGCGGCCGCGGATGTGCACCTCGTGCGAGGTGGCGCGGGCCACGTACAGCCGGAGGGGCGAGTCGCCGCTCAGCTCCTCGGGCGTGAACGCGTGCGCGCCGGGCTTGACCCGCGCGAACGCCGCGGCGCAGCGCTCCGCCAGGTCCTCGTCGGGTACGGCGGCCGCGTCGGCCTCCAGATAGACCGCGCGACCGTCGCCGACCGGTGCGGTCGAGTCGAAGATGACGATGGCCACGGCCGGGCGGGCGGCGAGGTTGGCCGAGTGGCGGGCGGCGGGGGAGGAGACCCAGTGGAAGTCGCGGTAGTCGGCGTGTGTGAAGTAGACCGGCGACAGCCGCGGCCGGCCGTCCGGCTCGCTCGTGCCCAGTGTCATGTAGCTGTTGGCGTCGATCACGCGCCGGGCCATGCCGGCCAGGTCGTCGTCGGATGCGGGCCCCATGCGCCCCACGCTACGACGCGCGCCGCGTCCGCGTGGCCCCCACCCGGAGGTGGGCCCGCTCGCCCTGCGGGCCGAAGAGGCTCAGCACCTCCACCGGCGTGCCGCCGACGCTGCCGAACCAGTGTGGCACCCGCGTGTCGAACTCCGCCGCCTCACCCGGCTCCAGCACCAGGTCGTGGTCGCCGAGGACGACTCGGAGACGTCCATTGAGGACATACATCCACTCGTAGCCCTCGTGGGTCTGCGGGTCGGGAGTGGACCGTCCACTGGAGATGATCAGCTTGTATGCCTGGACGCCGCCCGCGCGGCGGGTCAGCGGCACCATCGTCATGCCGTTGCGCCGGATGGGGCGCAGGTGCACGCGAGGGTCGCCGGTGGGCGGCGCGCCCACCAGCTCGTCGATCTGCACGCCGTGCGCGCGGGCGAGCGGCAGCAGCAGCTCGAGCGTCGGGCGGCGCTGGCCGGACTCCAGCCGGGAGAGCGTGGAGACCGAGATGCCGGTCGTGGCGGAGAGGTCGTTGAGCGTGGTCTGCCGCCGCCGGCGCAGCTCCCGCAGCCGGGGGCCGACCGTGGCGAGCACGTCCTCCAGGTCACCGTCCACCTGCCCAGTTTGCCACAACGGCAAGATTCTTTGCGGACTCCTGGGAGGCGGGGGACCGTCGAGGCATGGAACTGTACGACGTGATCGTGATCGGCGGCGGCGCCGCGGGGCTCAGCGCCGCACTGACCCTCGCCCGGGCCCGGCGCTCGGTGGTCGTGGTGGACGCCGGCACGCCCCGCAACGCGCCCGCCAGCGGCGTGCACGGCTTCCTGTCCCGCGACGGGATGAGCCCGGCCGCGTTGCTGGCGGAAGGGCGGGCCGAGCTCGCCCGCTACGGCGGCACCATTGTGGACGGTGTGGCGCGCGCCGCCAGCCGTACCGGAGAAGGGATCCAGATCGACCTCGACGGCGGTGGCCGTCTCGTGGGGCGCCGGCTGCTGGTGGCGAGCGGGCTCGTGGACGAGCTGCCCGACGTGGCCGGGCTGCGCGAGCGGTGGGGGCGGGACGTGGTGCACTGCCCCTACTGCCACGGCTGGGAGGTCCGGGACCGGGCGATCGGCGTGCTCGGCAGCGGGCCGATGTCGGCCGACAAGGCGCTGCTCTTCCGGCAGTGGTCGGCGGACGTGGTGCTCCTCACCCACACCGCCGAGCCGCTCACCGGTGAGCAGGCCGAGCGGCTCGCGGCGCGGGGCGTACGGGTCGTCGACGGACCGGTGGCCGCCGTGGAGGTGGCGGACGACCGGGTCGCGGGGTTGCGTCTCGCGGACGGCACGTTCGTGCCCCGCGATGTGGTGGCGGTCTCGCCGCGGCCGGCCGCGTCCTCGCCGGTCCTCGCCGACCTGGGGCTGGCGCCGGTCGAGCATCCGATGGGGATGGGCGCGGCGTACCCCGCCGGGCCGGCCGGGAAGACCGACCTGCCCGGCGTCTGGGTCGCCGGGAACGTCACCGACGTGATGGCGCAGGTCGTTGCCGCCGCCGCGCAGGGCGTACAGGCCGGTGCCGCGATCAACATGGACCTCGTGGTCGAGGACGCCGACCGGGCGGTGTCCGCCGGACACTAATCCACGCTGGCTGCCAGACACGGGCCCGTGAGGTGCCTGGCCCGTGTCTGGCAGCCGCAATAATCCGGCAACCTCCCGACAACAATCGCTTGACACCAGGCAACGACACCGGTCACTCTGGTCCCGCTGGGAGAGCGCTCTCACGTCGGCGGGTCGGAGCGCGTCCCAGCTTCCGTCCTGTGACGCGAACCGTCCCGACCTGAAGGGGTCATTGATGAGAGCCGGACCGTCGACAACGACTCAGCGACCCCGAAGGCGGCAGCGGCTCCGGCTGCTGGCGACCGGTGCGGTGGTGATCCTCGCCAGTGGGCTGATCACCATCGCCGCCGGCCGGGCGGCGGACGCCGCGCCGGTGGGCGCGGGCAGCTACACGGAGACGCTGCCCGCCGGGCGAGCGCTCCCCTCGGGGTGCGGGAACATCTCCACCAACCCGCGCCAGTTCCTCACCGCCAACGCGCCGGCCGGCGCCGTGCCCACGAACGACTGGTGGTCGTCGCTGGTCTTCAAGCGCACCGACTGCGCGTACAGCCTGCCGCTGCACGCGCACCCGATCTCGTACGGCACGTTCGGCAACGGGCTCGGCTTCTCGTACACGACGACCGCGGCCATCAGCGGCACCGCGACCGGGGTCGGGGAGTACCACTACCCGTACCAGCAGGACATCCTGGTCGGCGTCGCCGGGCTGAACGCGCCGGTCGTGCGGGTCGACGGCTGGAGCGACTGGACCGTCACGCCGTACTGGAGCGACGGCACGCGCACGCTCCGCGCGACGATCGGGCACGGGCTGCCGTTCGCGTACTTCCAGGCGACCGGCGGCAACGCGCAGATCACCACCGCCGGCACGCCGACCGTGTGGCTCAACAGTGGCGCCACGCTCGGCTTCACCGCGGGCGGGAGCGACTACGTGGCATACGCGCCGAGCGGTGCGACGTGGACGGTCAGCGGCGGCACCATCACGTCCACACTGGCCGGTCGCGGCTACTTCTCGGTGGCGGTGCTGCCGAACACGGGCTCGGCCGCCGCGCGCACGACCCTCGCCAACCGGTACGGGCAGTACGCCCACGCGCACGTGACCGGTACCCGCGTCTCGTACGCGTACAACCCGGCGAGCAACGGCCTCAACACCACGTACGCGTTCACCACCACCGCCCGTGAGGGGAGCGCCACCGGCACGGTGGTCAGCCTGTACCCGCACCAGTGGCGGTACCTGAGCGGCGGCTCAACCATCGCCGAGACGTACACGTCGGCGCGGGGCGCGATGCGGACGCTGGTCGGCGTGCCCAGCTTCCAGACCGCGATGACCTTCCGTGGCGTGCTGCCCGAGGTGCCCGCCGTCGCGGACAGCGCGGGCGCGGACCTGAACACGCTCAACTCGTACCTCGCGGCCGTGCAGGCGAACCCGGAGGGGCCATCCGGCGGCGACACCTACTGGGCCGGCAAGGGTCTGGGCCGGGCGGCCCGGATCGCCGAGATCGCCGACCAGGTGGGCAACACCGCCGTGCGCAACAGCGCGCTCACCGCGATCCGCAACCGGCTCAACAACTGGCTCACCGCCTCGGCCGGCGAGACCGGCCAGCTCTTCTACTACGACCGCAACTGGGGCACGCTCATTGGCTACCCCGCGTCGTACGGCTCCGACCAGGAGCTCAACGACCACCACTTCCACTATGGATACTTCATCGCGGCGGCGGCGACGCTCGCCAAGTTCGACCCGGCGTGGGCGACCACGGGCCAGTACGGCGGGATGATCGACCTGCTGATCCGGGACGCCAACAACTACGACCGCAACGACACGCGCTTCCCGTACCTGCGGGACTTCGACATCTACGCCGGGCACGACTGGGCCTCCGGGCACGGCTCGTTCGGCGCCGGCAACAACCAGGAGTCCTCTTCGGAGGGGCAGAACTTCGCCAACGCGCTCATCCAGTGGGGCCAGGCGACCGGCAACGCGGCCGTGCGCGACGCCGGCATCTTCCTCTACACCACGCAGGCGGCGGCGATCCAGGAGTACTGGTTCGACTCGGCGAACGAGAACTTCCCGGCCGCCTTCGGGCACTCGACGGTCGGCATGGTGTGGGGCGACGGCGGCGCGTACGCGACCTGGTTCAGCGCCGAGCCGGAGATGATCCAGGGCATCAACATGCTCCCCATCACCGGCGGCCACCTCTACCTCGGCTACGACCCGGCGTACGTCAACACCAACTACGCCGAGCTGGTCCGCAACAACGGCGGGCCGCCGACCGTGTGGCAGGACATCCTGTGGCAGTTCCAGGCGCTGGGCAACGGTGACGCGGCGCTCGCCAACTTCCGGGCCAACAGCGGCTTCACCTCTGAGGAGGGGGAGAGCAAGGCGCACACCTTCCACTGGATCCGCAACCTCGCCGCGCTGGGCACAGTGGACACCTCGGTCTCCGCCAACCATCCGCTCACCGCCACGTTCGTGAAGAACGGCGCCCGCACGTACGTCGCCGCGAACATCGGCAACGCGCCCATCACGGTGCGGTTCTCCACCGGTACCACGTTGAACGTCCCGGCCGGCCGGACGGTGACCTCCGGGGCGTACAACTGGAGCGGTGGCAGCGCCGGTGGGGGTACCAATCCCACGAACCCGCCCACCACCGCACCACCGACGACCGCCCCGCCCACGACCGCGCCGCCGACCACCGCACCGCCCACCACGCCGCCACCGTCCGGGTCGCCGGTCCGGTACCTGCTCGCCGGCGGCGGGCTGGCCGGCGCGGGCACCGCGGGCACGGTCCAGGTGCCCTCGGCGGGCGGCACCAACCACGACGGCACGCCGTTCAACCCGGTGACGTTCACGGCGACCGGCCTCACGCTGGCGTACAACGGCGGGACGACCGCGTTCGACCTCTTCCTCGACGCGGGCGGCGCGGTCGGCAACGGCACGCAGTTGCGCGTCTCGTACGACCTGACCGGCAACGGCGGCTTCGAACGGGTCGAGACGTACCGCTACTTCGCCACCGACCCGGTCACCGGCTACGAGCGGTACACGCAGGCGGCGGGGCTGGCCTCGGCCACCGGCACGCTCGGTAACCTGAGCAACGGTACGGTACGGGTCGAGGTGTGGAGCGCGATCGGCAACGCGCCCACCACGCTCGGTGTCGGCAACCAGTCGGTCGTCCGGCTTCCGTACGCCTGAGCGTCCCGAGGGGTGTCCGACCGACCGGTGGGGCACCCCTCGAAAGGGGACGGTTGGCGTTCACGCGCGCCGGGTATGGCAGGGCCCATGAACGAACCTGAGCGCGTGCGGCGACGGTCCGAGCACCTGCTGCCGGAGGAGCGGGTGGCCGGCAGCGACGACCCCGAGGCGCAGGCCGAGGCGATCCTCTCGGACTCCGACGCCCGCGAGCGGTACGCCGAGCCGGCGCCCGGACTCCGGATCGACCACCGCCGCTCGGAGGAGACCGTCGAGCCCTGATCGGACGCTCCACTCCGGGATGCGGCGCCTACGTCCCGGCCGGTTGCGCGTAGTGCGGTGGCCACTGACGTTCACCGGCTGACCGGCGGCGTTCTGGGCCGCCGCGCCGGGCTGCGCGTCTCCCCAGTCGCTCTCCAGAATGTACTGCCGGGCATCGATCAGCTGCCGGGCCCGGGCCACCGCCTCAGGATTGACCGTGTAGGACGCCATGCCTGAGTCTTCCCGGTCCGCCCCGCCGCCATGCGTCTTTCCCGGCACGACGCGCGGTGGATTCCCGCACTACGGCATCGGGTGCGACCGGCTCCGCTGTGGACGGTGCGGGGCGGCCGCGGCGGCGAAGTCGGCGAGCACACCGGCCGTGAAGGGCGCATCGGCGATCGCGGTGAGGCAGCCGGTCCAGCCGGCGACGAAGTAGTCCCAGCCGTCCATCGTGCGGGCGCCCCGCCGCGCCGCCTGCCGCAGGAACGTCAGCTCGCCCCGGTAGTTGAAGTCCCAGGCGAGCGTGGACGGGCCGAACGGCGCGCGGTCGGTGACCGGGCTGCCCGGCGCGTCCTTGCCCAGCCCGGTCGCGTTGACCACGAGCCCGGGGGCGGGCGGCCCGGCCACGAGCGCGTCGACGTCGCGCGCCCCGCCGACCGGCACGTACTCCAGGCGTATCCCCTCGACGCCGGCGTGGCCGGCCACCGCGCGCAGGTCGGCGAGGGCGGCGGGGGAGGTGTCCGCGAAGACCGCGCGCTCCGCGCCCCGCCCGGCCAGGGCGAGCAGCAGCGCGGTACCGGCACCGCCGGCGCCGAGGCAGAGCACGTCCGCCTCGGGCGGCAGCACGTGCGCGAGGGCGAGCGCGTCGCGGGCGTACCCCCGGACGAGCCCGTCCCCGGCGGCGAGCGTGTTGACCTCGCGGGTGACCTCGACGAGCTCGTCGCCGGGGGTGAGGTCGGCGGCGCAGGCGCGGTACAGGCGGAGCTTGTGCGCGGTCACGACGGCGCCCTCGACGGCCGCGTTGCCGCGCACGGCGGCGAGCAGCCGCCGGTACGTCGCCGGTGGAGTGTCGGCGGGCAGGTCCAGGCCACGCAGCTCCCACGGCCGGTCCAGCGCCGCCGCCCACCGGCCGAACACGGCGTGCGCGAGCGAGCCGCCCGTGGTGACGCCGACGAACACCACGAGCGGCCGGCCGGCCCAGCGCTCGATCCCGTCCAGCGTGATCGTGTGCATGCTCCCTGCCTACGCCGGTGGGTCGCCGCTTCGCCAGTTGACCCGCGCTGGCAAGGTGAGATCCATGCGACTTCGCGCTCCCGCCCCGGCCACTGTCCGGCGCTGGCTCCGCCGCGGCATGCTGCTCGCCGTTCTGGGCGCGTCCGCCCTGGCCGTCACCGTCGCGGCCAGCGTGACCTGGGTGCGAACCACGTCCGACGGACACATCTACAGCGCGGAGAGCGTGCCGCCGGCGCCGGTCGCGCTGGTGCTCGGCGCGAAGGTGGACCCGGACGGCAGGCCGGCGCCGTTCCTCGCCGCCCGGCTCGACGTCGCGCGGCACCTGCTGGAGACCGGCAAGGTGCGCGCGATCCTGGTCTCCGGTGACCACATGCGGTGGGAGTACGACGAGCCGGGCGCGATGCTGCGCTACCTCACCGCCGCCGGCGTGCCGAGTGAGAAGGTGGTGCTCGACCACGCCGGCTTCGACACGTACGACTCGTGCGCCCGGGCCAGCCGCGTCTTCGGCGTGCGCGAGGCGATCGTCGTCACGCAGTCGTTCCACCTGCCGCGCGCGGTCGCGCTCTGCCGCCGCCTCGGCGTGACGGCGACCGGTGTCGGCGACGAGACGGTCAAGCGCTACGCGCGGACCTGGCGGGTCGGCTCCGCACGCGAGCACGGCGCCAGCGTGAAGGCGGTGTTCGACGTGCTCTCCGGCCGCGACCCGGTGCACCTCGGTCCCCGCGAGACCGGCGTGGACGACGCGCTGCGGCAGCCCTGAGCCCGAGCCGTCCCGGCTACGGCTCGACCATCCGCTCCCAGCCCTCCAGTCCGGGCGTCCGCCGCACCAGCTCGGTGAAGTGGCGCAGGGCCCGCTCCCGCTCCTCCGCCGTGGCGCCGTCCGCCTTGAGCAGCCACACCTCCAGCAGCGCGTGGGCGACCGACCGGAGCGGCAGGCCCTCGCGGTCCGCCATCGTGCGGCTCGCCGCCGGAAGCGACCGCTCCAGCGGCTCCAGGCTGTGGACGGCCGCGTCGTCGCTGGTACGGCAGAGGAAGTTGGTGCGGCGGCGCAGGTACTCGTTGTCCCGGGAGACGGCGAGCGTCAGCGTGCCCCGGCGCGGGTCCGAGGGCGGGATCTCGTACGTCCAGTACAGGTCGACCGGCGGCGTCCGGAAGGTGCCGTCGTCGACGCCCAGCACGATGTCCCGGGCGTCGCCGACCCAGACCCGTTCCAGCGTCAGCAGCTCCACCAGGCTCTGCCACTCGTCCCAGTGGAGCTGGGAGCGCCACAGCATCGACTGCCGCTTCCAGCCGGCGACCGCCTCCTCGTCGACGATCTCGCTGACCCGCAGCGTGCCGGCGGCGTGCACGGCGAGCAGCGTCAGGTTGGCGCTGTACGCGGCGTACCGGGCCGGCACCGGCAGCGTCCGGGGCTGGTACGCCGCCAGCCGCCTCGGCGCCGGCGCGTGGTGGACGCGGCGGAGCAGCCGCACCAGCAGGCCGGCGAGCGCGGCCCGCTCGGGGGCGTCCAGCCGCGACAGCATGCCGCGCAGGAAGCCCGCGATCGGCGTGCGCACGCTCAGCACCGAGAAGGAGAGCAGCGCGTGCAGCAGGTCGTCGTCGGCGGGCGCGGCACCGAACGAGAGCGTGGCGGCGGCGTCCCGGGCGGCGAGGTCGCGCAGCGCCTGGAACGCCATCCGCGCGACCAGGAACTCGCCGAACGTGGCGTGCAGGAACTCGTACGTGCCGAGCTGGCTCCCGTCCCGCACGGCCCGCGCGCGGTGCACGAAGAAGAACCGCCCCAGCACGATCTCCGCCCGGCCGAGCGGTGCGCGCAGGCCGGCGGCGGGCGGCGGCGGGTCGCCGGTGAGGGCGGCCAGGTCGGCGCCGAGGTCGGCCTCGGTGACCCACTGCGTGTTGCGGTTGAACATCGCGAACGCCACCAGCGACAGCCGCCGCAGCTCCTCCTCGACGGCCCGGTCGAGGTCGCGTTCGGGGAGGCCGGGGCGGTGCCTGGTGACCTCGCGGCGGGCGAAGCTGCGCAGCAGCCGCTCGTACAGCTCGTCCTGGTCGAGCCCGGTGGAGAGGCGCTGGAGGGCGTTGCCGTCGGCGTCGTACAGGGCGAGCATGAGCAGCAGCAGCGGCTGCCCGGCCAGCTCGCGGTGGGGGAGCACGGCCGCCGGGGTGAGCGGGGCGAGACCGCGGGCGGCGAGGTGGCCGGCGTTGACCCGGTGCCACACGCGCAGCCAGGCGGCGATCCTCGGCTCGTCGAACGGCTCCAGCCACACCGCCACCGTCCCCTCCGGCGCCCGCGCCCGGTCGGCGACGCTCGTGCGGCTCGTCACCACCACCACGACCGGGCGTCCCTGGTCGGCCTCGCGGCGCTGGAACGCGGCGACCCGGCCCAGGTAGTCGGACTGGCTCACGCCGGTCGCCTGGAGCAGCTCGTCGAAGCCGTCGAGCACGACGACCGGCAGCGCGTCGCCGGCCGACCGGGCCAGCGCCGGCCAGTCCAGCCGCTCGCCGGTCTCCGCGCGGATGGCGTACTCGATCTGGTCCTGGAGGTCGGCGGCCGCCGGTACGTCGCGGAGCACGACCCGCACGGGCAGGAAGTCGGCCGCCGGCAGCCGGGCCGCGAGCACCTTGGTGAGCACCGACTTGCCCGAGCCCGGCTGGCCGAGCACGAGCAGTGGCGCCTCCACCGCCCGCGGCGAGGTGAGGAACGCGGCGAGGAACTCCTGCAGGTCGTCCCGGACCTCCACATCGGACCACCAGGTCTCGTCGCTGATCCGCCCGCCGGCCCTGGCGACCCGGTAGAGCGGGGTCACGTACGCCTCGCCGAGCGCGGGGACGCGCAGCCCCGGCGGTACGTCGCCGGCCTCGACGATCGGGCGGTCGAGCGCGGCCTCGTTGGCCCGGGCGAGGGCGGCCCGCCGCTCGTCCGGCACGCGGCCGGTGGAGATGCCGTCGAGGACCCGGCCGAGCCCGGTGAGCGCGACGCCGAGACCGCGCAGCTCGGCCCGGGTCGCGGCGTGCTCGCGCAGGCCGGACCAGAACGCGACCTCGGGGAAGTCGGCGCCGAGCTGGCGGAACAGCTCCGCGTACCGGGCGCAGGCGGCCGGCGGGAGCGCCTCCAGTGTCCGCCGGAAACTGTTTCGGGCGGTCTCCGGCAGCCGCTCCCACACCGCGAGGCCGCCGACGAAGCGGGCCAGCCCGGTGGAGACGCCGCGGTAGTGCTCGCGCAGTGTCTCCAGCAGACGGTCGTGCGGCTCCTGCGGCCCGGGCAGCAGCGGGGCGAGCGCGAAGATGGCCTCGGGGAGGCCGGTGCCGACCCCGCCGCCACCGGCCACCGCCAGCTGCTCCTCCCCGGTCAGCTCCAGGTCGGCGACGGCGATGGGCAGGTCGGCCTCGGCCAGCGCCTCGAAGTACGCGGTCACGACGAGCACCGCGTGCGCCGCCTCGAGCCGCTGTGTCCGCCCGTACCGGGAGAGCCCGCCCCGCCGCTCGGCGAGCCCGCGCACGAGCTGGTGGCCGAGCCGCGCGAGCTCCGACTTGGCGTCGAACCAGCCGAGCACCACCGGAAACGGCACGGCTGCCCCGAGCAGCGCGCCGCTGGTCAGCGACTCCAGGGCGGCGACAACCCTGCTGTCCCGGCCACCGAGCAGGCGTACCGCGTCCGCGTAGCTGAGTACCTGGGGCATGCGCCAGACGGTACAAGTCTGGAACACGGGGCCGGTCGTGTACCCGGGCGAGGTCGAGCGGCTGTTCCAGCCGTTCCAGCGCCTGGGCCGCGACCGCCTCGGCGGGGACGCCGCCGATGGGCACGGGCTTGGCCTGGCCATCGTGCGCGCGATCGCCCGCGCAGGGCGCGGCGGTCAGCGCCACGGCCCGTCCCCGAGGGCGGCCTGGACGTCGAGGTGGCCTTCCCCCGAGGTGCGTGACCGGTCAGGGCGACTCCGGCGCCCCGGGCGTGAGCAGCCGCTGGTTGTACGCCTCGGCCACGGCGGCGGCGCGGTCGCGGACGCCGAGCTTGGCGTAGATGTTGAGCAGGTGGCTCTTGATCGTGGCCTCGGTGATGAACAGCCGGGCGGCCGCCTGCCGGTTGGTGTTGCCGGCCGCCACGAGCGCGAGCACCTCCAGCTCCCGCTGGCTGAGCAGCTGCGGTGCGGGGGTGCGGACCCGGTTGACCAGCCACGCTGCCACCGAGGGGGAGAGCACGGTCTCGCGCCGGGCGGCGGCCCGCGCGCCACGCAGCAGGTCCTCGCGGGGCGAGTCCTTGAGCAGGTAGCCGGTCGCGCCCGCCTCGATCGCCGGCAGCACGTGCGCGTCGGTGTCGTAGGTGGTCAGCACCAGCACGCGCGCGGTGACGCCGAGCCGGGCCAGCTCGGTGATCGCGGTCAGGCCGTCCATGCCCGGCATGCGCAGGTCCATCAGGATCACGTCGGGCCGCAGCTCCCGCGCGAGTCGTACGGCCGTGGCGCCGTCGGCCGCCTCGCCCACCACCTCGAAGCCGGGCGCGGCGGCGAACATGCTGCTCAGCCCGTCTCTGACCACGGGGTGGTCGTCGGCGATCAGCAGGCGTACCGGGGCCTCGGCCGGGCGGTCGGTCACGCGTGGCTCCCGGCCGGCAGCGTGGGGACGCAGGCGGAGATTCCGGTGCCGGCGCCCGGCTCCGACTCGATCTGGAGCGTCCCGGAGAGCCCTTCGACCCGCTGCCGCATGATCGTGAGGCCGAAGCCGCCGCCGACCCCCGCCGGATCGAAGCCCCGCCCGTCGTCGCGCACGTCCAGCGCCACCTCGTGCTCCAGATAGGACAGTGTCACCCCGACCCGGGTCGCGTGCGCGTGCTTGGCCACGTTGGCCAGCGCCTCCTGGGCCGTGCGCAACAGCGCGAACTCGGTCTCCCGCGACATCGGCCGCGCCGTGCCGGTCGTGGTGACCTGGACGGCCGGCCCGTGCAGCCGCGACCACCGCCCGGCCACCTCGGCGAGCGCGTCGCTCAGCCGCCCGGTCTCCAGCGGCTCGGGCCGGAGCGCGTCGACCGAGCGCCGCGCCTCCGACAGGCTCTCCCGCGCCAGCCGCTTCACCGACTCCAACGGCCGGCGCCACTGCTCCGGCGCCTCGTGCCGCTGCTCGGCGGCCTGGAGCTGCGTGATGATCCCGGTGAGCCCTTGCGCCAGCGTGTCGTGGATCTCGCGGGCCATCCGCTGCCGCTCGTCGCGGACCCCCGCCTCCCTGGCCTGGGCGAGCAGCCGCGAGTGCAGTCCGGCGTTCTCGGCGAGGGTCGCCTCCAGCAACTGGTTGGCCCGCCGCAGCTCGGCGACGGTCCTGCCGCGCTCGGCCTGCACCTTCTCGTCGAGCCACAGGACCCAGGCGGTGCCGCACAGGATGACGATGTTGAATACCACGATGGTCAGGTAGAGGCCCACGCCCATCGGGGTCGTCGCCGCCACGCCCGAGGCCTGCGCGGTGCCGGCCACCACCGCCGTGGCCGCCACCGCCGGCAGACGCCACGGCCAGGGGACGACGGTGAACGCGTAGATGAAGGGCGCCGGGGTGAAGAGCCCGAACAAGGGGTTTCGGAGCACCAGGACCGTGGTGACCACCAGCAGCCCGGTGAAGAACACGCCCATGAGCCGGGGCCGCTGCCACCAGCCGGGCCGCAGCGTGAACATGACGAGCATCCACACGGCGGCCAGCCCGCAGAGAGCGAGGTCGATGAGCAGGGCGCCGCCGGCCGGGCTCGTCCCGACCACCGTGAGCACGACGAGGACCGCCAGCAACGTGTACGGCACCACGGTCACCAGCACACGCGGTGGCCCCGCATCCTCTCTGTCCAACGCCCCCTCCTCTCAGCGGCGAGTCTATTGCCAGCGAAACCAGCGGACGGCGATCGCCGAGCAGCAGGCCATGTAGAGCGCCAGGACCAGCAGGGGGTGCGCCGACGGGAAGTCGCCCGCCAGCGCGTCCTGGAACGCCCGCATGCCGGCGCCGAGCGGGGTCAGGTGGCTGATGTCCCGCAGCAGCGGGGGCATCTGCGTGATCGGCAGCCAGAGCCCGGCGAAGAACATCAGTGGGAAGTACACCACCGTGCCGATCGCCGCGGCCGCCGCACGCCCGGGCGCCAGCGCGGTGATCATCAGCCCGATCGACAGCAGCGCGGCGGTCGCGAGGAGCCAGCCGGCGACGAAGCCGGCGGGGTGCGCCGGGAGGCGGACGCCGAAGCCGAGCCGCGCCACCGCGAGAAACAGGACCAGCGAGACGAACGCGATGGCGAGGTTGGCCACGAGCTGGGCGGCGAGCACGCGTACCGGGCCGACGGGCGTGGTCCGCATCCGCCGCAGCACGCCGCCCTCGCGGTATCCGGCGAGCGTCGAGGGGAGTGCGATCAGGGCCAGTATCGCCACGTTGAACAGCACGATGACCGGCACGTAGATCTCGAACGTGGAGATGCCGCCGTTGACGTCCTGAGGCTTGCGCAGCGAGGGCACGTTGCCCAGGATGATCAGCAGGACCAGCGGGAAGCCGACGCCCCACAGCGGCCCGACCTTGTCGCGTACGGACAGCGTGGTCTCGACCGTGACGAGCCGCCAGGTGCCAGACATGGTTTTCCTCTCTCGTGGTGGGTCTACTTGGTGTCGCGAACCGGGCCTCTGCCGGTCAGCGCCACGAACGCGTCCTCCAGGCTCGCCGGCTCCACGCGGAGCCGTTCGGCGACGACCTGGTCGCGGGCCAGCGCGGCGGTGACCGTGTTGAGCGCGTCGCTGTCGCCGGTGACGACGACCCATTCGCCACGGCGGGTAACGGCGGAGACGCCGGGAAGTCCGGCCAGCAGCCGGTCGTCGACCGGCCGGGACGGGCGAAACTGGATCCGCTGGCCGACGCCCGCCCGATCGGTCAGGCCGGCCGGCGTGTCCACCGTGACCACCCGGCCCGCGTCGATCAGCGCCACCCGGTCGCAGAGCCGCTCGGCCTCCTCCATGAAGTGGGTGACCAGCACGATCGTCACTCCGCTGGAGCGCACGCTCTCGATCAGGTCCCAGGTGTCGCGCCGGGCCTGCGGGTCAAGGCCGGTGGTGAGCTCGTCGAGGATCGCCACGCGCGGGGCGCCGACGAGCGCCAGCGCGATCGAGAGCCGCTGCTTCTGGCCACCGGAGAGCTTGCCGAACGGGGTCTCGGCCTTGTCGCCCAGCGCGAGCCCGTCGAGCAGCTCGCGCCAGTCGGCCGGCTCAGGGTAGAAGGAGCTGTAGAGCCGCAGCGCCTCGGCGACGCGCAGCCGCGGCGGCAACTGGCTCTCCTGGAGCTGGACGCCGAGCCGCCGGGTCAGCGCGGCGTGGTCGCGGCGCGGGTCGAGCCCGAGCACCGTGATCTCGCCCCGGTCCGGCGCCCGGAGGCCGGCGACGCACTCCACGGTCGTGGTCTTGCCGGCGCCGTTCGGGCCGAGGACACCGAGGATCTCGCCCTCCTCGACGGTGAACGAGACGTCCTCGACGGCGACCTTGTCCCTGTAACGCTTGTGGAGGTTGCGTACCTCGATCACGGGCGGCATGCGGGCGTCCTCTCCGGCCTGGCCCCAGCGGCGGCTGGGCTGCCTCCAGCCTTCCGCGACCGGCGCCGCCCGGACACCGACCAGTGGACCGGACCCGCACTCCCGGCCGGCGGGGACGCCGACCCCACCACGTGATGGCCCGCGACCCACCGATTGGTTGATCCCGCGGGTCGCGCTCAGGTCGTGGCATGGCCGCGACCTCACAGATCTATTGAGCTACCGCGATGTCCGTCGCGGTCCGGGCCGCTGCTCCCGCGGCCTCACCCTCCACGTCCCCAACCCCCGCCCGTCAGCACCGTGCCGCCGGACCCGCGCGTACGTTCACGGCCGCCGTCGTTCGCTGGCGGCGCGGCGCAGCTGATTCTGCTGCTAGCCCGACGCGCAGAGCTTTTGTGGTCAGGGTTCGCGTTCGCGGACAGGTCCGCACTCGCGTGTGGTGGCCCCCCGGATGCCGGTGAGCCGAGGGGAGTGTGCCGGCGATGCGGCGTGAGCTGGATGATCTGTGCAAGCCTGCCGTGGCTTTCGCCGGAAATGTTGCGGCGTGTCCTGGCCGTCACAGGGCTCTTTCGGGGAAGGAGCCCTATGCGGGCGGCGCGAGAGGGCTGTTTCCCGGAATTAGCCCTTTCGGTGCCGCGGAGTGAGGGCAGGTCTGGTTGTGGATCGCGCAGGGTGAGGCTGCGGGAGCGGCGGTCTGGACCTGGCCTGGACCGCGACGGACGTCGCGGCAGCCCTCCTAGGGGTAGCGGCCGGCGGTCGCGTTGAGCCGGAGCGTGTAGACGGTGCTCGTCGCGGTGATGAACATGTCGTTGCGACGTGGCCCACCGAACGTCAGGTTGGAAACCACCTCGGGCACGCGCAGCTTGCCGATGAGCGTGCCGTCCGGGGCGAAGCAGTGCACGCCGTCGTGCGCGGCGATCCACACGTTGCCCCGGTGGTCCAGGCGCATGCCGTCGAAGCTCCCGGCGCCGCAGGTCGCGAAGACGTCGCCGCCGGTGAGTGTCCCGCCGTCGGTGACCTCGAAGAGCCGGACGTGCTCGCGCCGCGTGTCCACGATGTACAGCCGCCGCTCGTCCAATGTGAACGCCAGCCCGTTCGGCCGCACGAAGTCGTCGGCCACGAGGCGCACCTCGCCGCTGCCCGGGTCGATCCGGTACACGTTGCAGGCGCCGATCTCGCTCTCCGAGTGGTAGCCCTCGTAGTCGCTGTCGATGCCGTAGCTCGGGTCGGTGAACCAGATCGAGCCGTCCGAGCGCTCCACCACGTCGTTCGGGCTGTTGAGACGCTTGCCCTCGTATCGGTCGGCGAGCACCGTGACCGAGCCGTCCGGCTCGGTGCGGGTGACCCTGCGGTTGCCGTGCTCGCAGGTGACCAGCCGGCCGCGCCGGTCGACCGTGTTGCCGTTGGAGTAGCCGGAGGGCGCGCGGAAGACGCCGACCGCGCCGGTGGTCTCGTCCCACCGGAGCATCTGGTTGTTGGGGATGTCGCTGAAGACGAGGTAGCGTCCGGCGGCGAAGTAGGCCGGCCCCTCCAGCCACCGGCCGCCGGTGTGCAGCCGGGTCAGGTACGCGTCGCCGCCGTACCCCGCGAAGCGCTCGTCCAGCACCTCGAATCGGGCCTCGATCACCTCCCGCACGCCCGTCCTCGTTTCGCCGGCCGGATCCGTGGCACACTGCGCTCGGTCATGGGGCTGAGCCTGCCAGGTCAAGATGCCGGCCGGTCCGCGACCCACTGGCGGCGACCTGCTCGGGCGTACCCTCGGCGACCACCTCGCCGCCCGCGGACCCACCGCCGGGGCCGAGGTCGACGACCCAGTCGGCGGCCCGCACCACGTCCACGTCGTGCTCGATCGCCAGCACGGTGTTGCCGGCGTCGACCAGCCGCTGGAGCACACCGAGCAGCCGCACTGTGTCCGCCGGATGCAGTCCGGTCGTCGGCTCGTCCAGCAGGTACAGCGTCCGGCCGGTGGAGCGCCGGGCCAGCTCCTTGGCGAGCTTGATGCGCTGCGCCTCGCCGCCGGAGAGCGTGGTCGCCGGCTGCCCGAGCGGCAGGTAACCGAGCCCGACGTCGTCGAGCAGCCGCAGTCGGGTCGCGGCGCCGGCGACGTCGGCGAAAGCGGTCAGCGCGTCGGCCACGGTCATGTCCAGCACCTCGGCGATGTCGTGGCCCTGGTACCGCACCGCGAGCACCTCCCGGTTGAAGCGGCGCCCCCGGCACGACGGGCAGCGCACCTCCACCGCGGGCAGGAAGTGCATCGACACGCTCAGCACGCCCGCGCCGGTGCACCGCTCGCAGCGTCCGCCCGGCACGTTGAACGAGAAGTGTCCGGCAGAGAGAGATCGTTTCCGGGCGTCGTCGGTCGCCGCGAACGCCTCCCGGATCGGCGTGAACAGGTCCGAGTACGTCGCCGCGTTGGACCGCGGGATACGCCCGATCGCCTGCTGGTCGATGGTCACCACCTTGTCCAGGTGCGCCCAGCCGTCGATCCCGTCGTGCGGGCCGGGCGGGTCGCCCGCCCCGTGGAAGTGCCGCCGGGCCGCCCGGTCGAGGATGTCGAGCAGCAGCGACGACTTGCCCGAGCCGGAGGGGCCGGTGACCGCGACGAGGAGGCCGAGTGGCAGCCGTACCGTGACGTCCTTGAGGTTGTGCGCCCGGGCGCCGCGGATGACCAGGGCGCGGTCGCCGGGCGGCCGCCGGGCCGCGGGCGCCGTCACTCCACGCCGGCCCGCGAGGTGGTCGCCGGTCACCGAGCCCGCGGTGGCGGCGACCTCGTCCGGGGTACCGGCGGCCACGATCCGCCCGCCGTCCCGCCCGGCGCCGGGTCCGACGTCGATCACGTGGTCGGCCGCGCGCAGCACGTCGAGGTCGTGCTCGATCACGAGTACGGTGTTGCCGAGGTCGCGCAGCTGCCGCAGCACCTCGACCAGCCGCACTGTGTCCGACGGATGCAGCCCGATGGTGGGCTCGTCGAGCACGTAGAGCACGCCGGTGAGGCCGGAGCCGAGCAGCGCGGCGAGCCGGAGCCGCTGGGCCTCGCCGGCCGAGAGCGTCGGCGTGGCGCGTTCGAGCGTGAGGTACTCCACGCCGACGTCGACCAGCCGGCGTACCCGCTCCCGCAGGTCGACCACGACCGGCTCGGCGAAGAGCCACTCCTCGGCGGTGACCAGCTCCGGTATCCGGGCGACCTGCTCGGCGAGCCGGTCCAGCGGCATCCGGGCGGCGTCCACGATGGAGAGTCCGGCCACGGTTACCCGGCGGCTCTCCGACCTGAGGCGCGTACCCTCGCAGTCCGGGCACGTCTCGGTGGTGAGGAACTGCTCCATCTTCTCGCGGTAGGCGGTGTCCTCGACTCGCTCGGCGTACCTGCGCAGCACGTTGGTGAGCACGCCCTCGAAGCGTCCACGCCCGACGGTGGTGGGCGGTGCGGTGTCCGGAAAGTGCCGGCCGAACTCGGCGCTCCCCACGCCGTGCAGCAGCAGGTCGCGGGCGGGCGGGTCGAGGTCCTTCACCGGAGTGGCCGGGTCGAACGCGAGGCCGTAGTGGCGGGCCGCCGCCGCCAGCACGCGGACGTTGTGCTCCACGGCCGCGCGTGGCCAGCCGAGGACGGCACCGCCGTCGACGCTCCGCTCCTCGTCCACGAGGCGGGCGGCGTCGGCGCGGTGGACGGTGCCGATGCCGGTGCAGGTGGGGCAGGCGCCGGCCGGCTTGTTGAAGGAGAAGTGGCCCATCACGAGGTTGGGCACGGGGGCGCCGCAGTGCGGGCAGGGGAGCGCGTCGGTGGCCGCCTCGTCCCAGTCGTCCTCGGTCGCGAGGTCGTAGGCGGGCGGCACGCCGGCGCCGCAGGCCGGACAGGGGCGGTGGCCGATGCGGGCCCAGAGCAGCCGCAGGTACGTGAAGACCTCGGTCGCCGTGCCCACCGTCGACCGGGGGCTGCGGTTGGTGAGGTGCTGGTCGATGCTGATCGAGGGGGAGAGGCCGGTGATCGAGTCGACGGCCGGCTTGCTCACGAAGGCCGTGACGATCCCGAGCGACTCCATGTACTGGCGCTGCCCCTCCCGGTGCAGCGTGTCGAACGCGAGCGTCGACTTGCCCGACCCGGACAGCCCGGTCAGCACGACGAGCTTTCGCTTGGGGACGGCGAGCGTCACGTTCTTGAGGTTGTGCAGCCGCGCCCCGGTGACCGTGATCCATTCCATGCTTAAAGTTTCTCATTGAAGCTCCTGTGGAGACTTTCTCGCGCATTTCACCCGTAAGCTGGGCGGCAACCCTCAACACGGGGGCGAAGGAGGCGGTGGAGTGCGGACGGTGGACCTGGCCCGCGCGGCGGGCGTCTCGACCCAGCAGATCCGCAACTACGAGGACGCGGGCGTGCTGCCCCCGGTGCCGCGCACCGCGAGCGGCTACCGCACCTTCGACGAGCGGCACCTGAGCGCCGTGCTCACCTACCGCGCGCTCGCCGCCGGCCACGGCCCGGAGCCCGCCCGCGCCATCATGCGCACGGTGCTGGCCGGCGACGTCGCGGGCGCGCTGGCCCTGGTCGACGCCGGCCACGCCGGGCTGCACGAGGAGCGCGCCGCGCTGCGCGCGACGGCGTCAGCCCTGGAGGCGGTGGCCGCCCTGGTCCCCCCGCCCGCGCCTCCGGCGGCCGCCCCTGCCGTGGACAGCCCTGGCCCTGTGGAGCGCGTCGCTGTGGGCGGCGCTGGCCTTGTGGGCGGCGCCGTTGTGGACGGGCCGGGTCCTGTGGGCGGCGTTGCTGTGGAGGGCGTTGGTCTTCTGGGCCGCGTCGCTGTGGACGGCGCTGGCCCTGTGGATGCGGCTGCTGTGGACAGGCCCGGTCCTGTGGATGGCGCCGCTGTGGATCGGGCGGGCTCTGTGGGCGGTCTCGGTGGGGGACAACCCTCGGCCCGCGTGGAGGCGGGCCGGGCCGCCGCGAGTGTCGAGCTGAGCGTGGGGGAGCTGGCGGCGAAGCTCGGTGTGCGGCCCTCCGCGCTTCGCGTGTGGGAGGCGGCGGGCCTGCTGGAGCCGCGCCGCGAGCGGGTCACCGGATACCGCCGCTACGGCCCCGCCGACGTCCGCGACGCCCAGATGATCCGGATGCTGCGCCAGAGTGGCTACCTGTTCCCGCAGATCGCGCCGATCCTCGACGGACTGCGCCGCACCGGCAGCAGCGAGGCGTTGCGCGAGGCGGTGGCCCGCCGCCAGGCCGAGCTGACCCGCCGCTCAGCGGCCCTCCTGGACGGCGCCGCTCACCTGAGCCGCCACCTGTCGCTACCGCCCACCTGACCCGCCGTGCGGGGGCCACTGCCGTCCGGTACCCCGCGCCGGGCGAAGCGGACTTCCGCGTGCCGCGCGGGACGGGCGTCGACGTCTCGCTCCAGGTGGCCGAGACGCCGGCGATCGCGCGCAGGCTACGCGATCTCGGCACCACGTTCGTGCGGCACCACGTCCACAGGCGACACCGGCGGCTGGCTCCGGCGTTCCACCAATGTCGCCGAGCTGGACGTCCCCGCCCGGCGCCCTCGGCGTGGACGCGCCAGGTGCATCCCTCTTGTCAAGATCATCCCGCCTGCCGCCAACGTCCTGGCCGGGTCCAGCTAGGGTGGGCCGAGCGCCGCGTGCCGGTGGCGGGCAGCGTCAGGCATGGAGGCGCCGAAACGAAAGGTCGACGTGGTCGTCCCCGACCGTGCCACCGCACTCAGCATCCAGCTCGCGCAGACCCATGACGCCCTCCGGGACCGGATCCGTGCCCTGCGCCGACAGCTCGCCGCCGGAAACCTGAGCGACGACTCAGCCGCGCGGACCGCTCTGCTCGCACATTGCGTCGGCTTCTGCGACGCGTTGGACATCCATCACATCGGCGAGGACGACGGGCTCTTTCCCGCGCTGCGCCGGGAGTTTCCCGAGCTCGCCCCGACCGTCGACAAGCTCGCCGAGGACCACTGGCTCATCGCCGGCCTCCTGCGACGGGTCCGCGACCTGGCCGACCGGGCCGCGGCGGGCGCCGACGCCACGTCGATAGTGGGCGAGCTCGACGGGCTCATGGCCATCATGGACTCCCACTTCGCCTTCGAGGAGCGGCGCGTCAGCGCGGCCATCGACGCGCTGGCGGCGACTCGCGACGCCATCGGCGCGGACCGGTGGCTTGCGGCATGGGAGGCGTAGGCGCGACCCTACGCGGGCCGGTCACCCCACCGGTTGGTGGGGTGACCGGCGTTTCGCAACTCCGGGGCCGTGTCGGATATCCGTCGGGCGGATTGTGGGGAACGCCGGTAGATTCCTTGGCGCGGCGAGCCAGCCGCTTGGGGTCGTGGGGAGATCGTCGGGAACTTGTGATCGCAGCCTGCTCGTGGTGAGCGGACGCCTGGTGCCGGGCCGGGGCTTGCAACGCCCAACGGCGGCACCGCCTCCCTGGCGCGGCCATCACCGGCGGTGAGCGACTCTCGGCGGCGCTTCCCTTGGTGATCGGGGTGCCCCGCTCGGCACTGGGAACCGTGCGGGGCGCCCCGGTCACGCCCTCGGGCCGGTGGCCCCACCCTCACCGAGACGGCCGGTGGCCTCACCCCACCCCTCACCGAGACGGCCGGTGGCCGCCTGGTCACGCGCCCGGCCGATCCCACCGACAACGCCACGCCCGCGGGCCGGTCGGCGCCGCCCGCGGGCCGGGCGCCGAGGCTCGCCGAGACGGCGGCAGGCACGGAGGGTCGCGGCGGCCCGACCGGCGGCACCGTCGAGTGCGCGCCGTCTCGCCTGAGCACCGCACCGGCTCCGGGCGCTCGAAAGCGTCGTGGGGTCTGCCCGGGTAAGTTCGTGATCGGTTAACTTTCCCGTCCGGGTTGATGCTCCGGAGCGTCTGCGAGGAGGGCTCGATCAGTGCGTGAGCGGCCGTACATCCTGCTCAGCTGCGGCATGTCCATCGACGGATACCTGGACAACGCCGGCGGAAAGCGGCTGCTGCTCTCGAACGACGCCGACTTCGACCGGGTCGACGACGTACGGGCGAGCTGCGACGCCATCATGGTCGGCGCGGGCACGGTGCGACTGGACAACCCACGGCTGCTGGTGCGTTCGGCCGAACGTCGTTCGGAGCGTGTCGCTCGCGGGCTTCACCCCACGCCGCTGAAGGTGACGCTGACCGGGCGCGGGGAGCTTGACCCGTCGGCGGACTTCTTCGGCGCGGGGGATGTGGACAAGCTGGTGTACTGCTCCAGCGAGGCTGTGGACAGCACCCGCAAGCGGCTCGGCGACCTGGCGACGGTTGTGGATGTCGGCGAGCCTGTGGACTTCTGCCGCCTCCTCACGGATCTCCACGACCGCGGCGTACGGCGGCTGATGGTCGAGGGTGGGGGACGGGTACACACGCAGTTCCTCACGGCCGGGCTGGTCGACGAGCTCCACCTGGTGATCGCGCCCTTCTTCGTCGGCGACTCGCGGGCGCCCCGGTTCGTGGGCGACGGCGCGTTCCCGTGGGGGCCGGAGCGGCGGGCGGCGCTGGTGGAGGTGCGGCAGATCGGCGACGTGGTGCTCCTCCGGTACGCGCTCTCCGACCGTTTCGAGAAGGAGGCGCTCGCCGAGGACCTGGCTCAGCGGGCGCGTGCCGGCGATACCGCGACGTGAGGCGCACGCAGGCGGTCCCGCCGACCGGGCGGCGGACGGCGGGGACGAGCGGACCGACACGCGTTCCCATCGATGGGATGGACAGGCACACGCGCCGCGGGCCGGGGAGGGTTGAGCCGTGGTGACCAGGGTGGCCATGTGGTCCGGTCCGCGCAACGTCTCGACGGCGTTGATGCGCAGCTTCGGCTCGCGGGCGGACACGCTGGTCGTGGACGAGCCGCTGTACGCGTACTACCTCTCCACAACCGGCATCGACCACCCCGGGCGGGAGGACGTGCTGGCCAGCCAGCCGCGCCGCTGGGCGGACGTCGCCGCCGCGCTGACCGGCCCGCTGCCCGCCGGCGTCAGCGTGTACTACCAGAAGCACATGGCGCACCACCTGCTGCCGGAGGTCGGGCGCGACTGGCTGGCCGGGCTCGCGCACGCGTACCTGATCCGGGACCCGGCCCACGTCGTCGCCTCGTACGCCAAGGTGCGCGGCGCGCCCACGCTCGCCGACCTCGGGTACGCGCAGCAGGTGGAGCTCTTCCGGACCCGCGGAGGGCCGGTGGTCGACGCCGCCGACCTGCTACGCGACCCCGCCGGCGTGCTGAGCCGGCTGTGCGCGGCGCTCGGCATCGCGTTCGACCCGGCGATGCTCGGCTGGGCGCCGGGTCGCCGTGACACCGACGGGGTGTGGGCGCCGCACTGGTACGCCGGAGTTGAGGCGTCCACCAAGTTCGGGTCGTACACACCTCCGTCCGGCCCCGTGCCGGACCGGCTGGCGCCGCTTGTGGACGAGGCGCGACCGTACTACGACGAGTTGTACGCCCACCGGGTCTAGGTGTATCCGGTCGTGCCGTTGGTCGCGGGCGGCTGATCGGGGGTCCTCCCTAGACCACGGGCGTGCCGTTCGCCCGGGCGTGGGCCACGTAGATGTCCGCGATCCGGCGGGTGACCGGGCCGACCCCGCCGGTGCCGATCGCGCGCCCGTCGATCTCCGTCACGCCGGCGACCTCGCCCATCGTGCCGGTGCAGAAGACCTCGTCCGCCGTGTACATCTCGGTGAGGCTGAGGTCGCGCTCAGTCGCCGCGATGCCCACCTCGGCGGCGAGGCGCAGGACCGTGGCGCGCGTGATCCCCTCGGGACAGGCCACCGCCCACGGGGTGGACAACCCTCCATCGTGTACGGCGAACAAGTGCGTCGCGTTCGTCTCCGCGACGAAGCCCCGCCCGTCGAGCATCAGCGCGTCGTCGGCGCCCGCGACGTTCGCCTCCATCTTGGCGAGGATCGAGTTGAGCAGGTTGTTGTGGTGGATCTTCGGGTCGAGCACGTCCGGGCCGGGGCGGCGCACGCTCGACGTCGCCAGCCGCAGGCCGCTCGTGTCGTACACCGGAGGTTTGTGCTCGGCGAGCACGATGAGCGTGCAACCGCTCTGGTTGAGGCGCGGGTCCATGCCGCTGGTCACCTTCACGCCCCGGGTCAGCGTCAGTCTGATGTGGACGCCGTCGCGCATGTCGTTGGCGCGCAGCGTCTCGACCACGGCGGCGGTCACCTCCCGCGGCGAGGGGATGGCGGCGAAGCCGAGCGCGGTGGCCGAGCGCCGCAGCCGGTCGAGGTGGGCGTCGAGGCCGAAGATCCGCCCGTCGTACAGGCGGAGCCCTTCCCACACCGCGTCGCCGCCCTGGACCACTGAGTCGAACGGCGAGACGCCCGGCTCGTCGCGGTGGCGGAGCACGCCGTCGACCCAGTACCTGATGTCGGCGTTCCGCTCGTCGTAGCGCTGCAACATGATGCCGACGCTAGCGCGCGCGGCCCGGCCCGCGGCGGACCCGGTGGCGTCTCGGCCTGCCGCGGGGCCGGCGGCAAGGTGGGCGCCGCGGCGGGCTTCGGTGCAAGGGCGTCCGGGTCCGTCTCCGTGTTACACCTCGCGCGGCGTCTTCGCACCAACCGCGAAACCGGAGATCCACAGGGCGGTCGGCCTGGTGTAGACCCCAGTCGATGGCACTACGGTGTCCGGCATGCGACACCTCTGGACCTTGCTCGCCGCCGTCCTGATCGCGCCGCTCGCCTGGCTGCTGCTCGCCTACGGGCAGGACCGCTCGCTCCAGGCGTTCCTGAACGAGGACGCCACGGGAGTGTTCGATGGCGGGGACTTCCTGCGTCCCGTGCTGTGCCTGGCCGCCGCCGGCCTCCTGCTGGGACTCCTGGGGACGCTCCGCTTCTCGCCCGCCGGCGCGGTGCTCACCGGGCTGGCGTACACGGCGAGCTACCTCGCGCTGCTGTTCGATCCTGACGCCATCCTCAACTTCCTCCCTGGGCAGATCTCCCTCGGCGGGCGGGAGGCCGACGTCACGACGCCGCTGCGTACCGGCTCGGCGATGGTGCTCGGTGTCGCCCTGCTGCTGGCTGTGGCGAGCGCCGGACGGTGGCGCCGGTCCGCCACGGGGGCGGATGTGGACGAGCCACCGGCCACGCCGGACGAACGCCCACTCGGTGCGGAGGGTCTGGACATGACGCCGGCGCCGTACCCCGAGGAGCGGGACTGGGTACCGGTGGGGGCGACGCGGAGCTGGTCGGCCGAGGGCGCGCAGAGCCTGCTGCCGTCGCAGCGGCAGAGCCACTGGCAGGATCTGGCCCAGGACTCGGACCCGGGGGCGAGGCGCTGGCCGACCGCTCAGTAGCGGGGGCGGGGGCTGTGGATTCCGTGGGCGCCCCAGGTGTCCACAGCCTCCGGACGGACCCGGATGGGGCGACCGATCAGGACGAAGCGGTGCCGGCCGTGGCGACCACTGGTGTGTGGCGGCTCCACTCGACGGCCGAGGGAGGCGCGACCTCCACCGGTGCCGGCGACGTGACGACCTGGCGCACCGCCGGCACGACCACCTGCGACGTGACGACCTGGCGCACCGGCGACACGGCCACCTGCGACGTAGCGGCCGGCCGTGCCGGCGGCGTGACGACCTGCGGCGTGGCCGCCTGTGGCGTCACGGCCCGCGGCGCGGGGCGCAACCACCGCACGAGCAGTACCGCGGCGCCGGGCAGGCTGGCGGCGAAGGCGAGCACCCCGTACACGACCGCGACCGTCAGGCCAAGGCTCGGGCTCAGCCCCGCCGCGCCGAACGCCCACGCGGTCACGCCCTCGCGCGGTCCCCAGCCGCCCACGTTGAGAGGGAGCAGCATCGCCAGCAGCGCGAGCAGCATCAGCGGCGCCAGCCGGGCGACCGAGGCCGTGGCGCCGGCGGCGCGGGCGGCCACCAGGAACGTCGCCAGATGCCCCGCCATCACCACCGCCGACGACACCAGGATCCCCGGCCACACACGGCGGGCGAGGAGGCCGCGGCGGACGTCGGCGGCGGCCGTACCCAGGGCTCGGGTGACCAACGACGTGCCCCGCCGGCGGCGGGCCCACGCGACCAGGGCGAGGCCGGCCACGACCGCGAGCACGACGGCGGCCGCCGCCTGGACGAGCCGGTCGCGGGGGACGATCGGCGAGGGGACGACGAGCAGCACCGACACGCCCACCACCACGAAGACGACGGTGCCGGCCGTGCGTTCGAGCACCACCGCGCGCACGCCGCGGCCGACGTCGCCGGTGTCGCGGCCGTTGCGGACCGCGCGGTGCACGTCGCCGAGGATGCCGCCGGGCAGCGCGGCGTTGAGGAAGATCGCGCGGTAGTAGTCGGCGACCGCGCCGCGCAGCGGGAGGCGGATCCCCAGGCCACGGGCCACGAGGCACCACCGCCACGCGCTCAGCACCGTGGTGAGCAGGCCGATCCCGAGGGCGGCGAGGAGCGTGCCGCCGTCGATCACGCGCAGCCCGTCGAGGAACGCGCCCGTCCCGAGCCGCCACACCAGCACGCCCAGGATCGCCAGCCCTCCGAGCACCTTGACCCAGGCCCACACCGATCGCGACACACAGCCCTCCCTCTTCGAGGCGTTCCCCCGCTTGTACGGGAGCGGCCCCGCCGAGGGTTCATCCGGACAACGGCGCAAGTGCCAGCAGGTCGCGGTGGTCGATCGTCGCGCGCAGGTCACCCTCCGCGGTGGCATCCAGGCGCCTCCGCAGATACGACCCGGCGGGTTCGCCCAGCTCAGGCCGTTGCTCGACCGCCGCGCCGACCCAGCCGCGCAGCCACTCGGCGATGAGCGCGGCGTGTTCGGGGCCGAGCCGCCAAGGGCTGGGCTGCTCCATCACCATCGCCCCGCGCCGCTCGAACGCCTCCGCCGCCGCGCCCGGTGCGTCGGGGCCGAGCAGGGCGCGTGTGCCGTGTATCCGACGCTGGTGGTCGTTGAAGGCGTCCTCAAGTTCGCCGTCCAGCGGGTCGGCCGGCGACAGGTCGACCCGGCCGGCGACCGAGAGTGTGAACAGCGCCGAGCTTCCCGCGCCGACGCACGCCTCGGCCAGCCCGTCGACCTCCTCCGCGGTGAGCAGGTCGAGCAGCGCCGACGCGGTGACCAGCGAGGCGCCGGCCAGGTCGGCGGCGGTCAGGCGGGTCACGTCGCCCTGCCGCGTCTCGACCGTGACCAGCGGGAACTGTGCCATCCCGGACGCCGCGAGCGCGAGCAGCGCGGGGTCGCGGTCGTGCATGACCCAGTGCTGTGGACCGCCGAGTCGCGGTGCCAGCCACCGCCCCATCGAGCCGCTGCCGGCGCCGAGGTCGCGGATCACCGGGCGGATGGTGCCGGCCAGGCGGTCGCGCAGGGGGTCGAGCAGCTCGACGGCGCGCGCGTTCGCGTCGGCCGGCTCTCGCAGGGCGAGCCACCCCGGGCTGAACTCACTCACCGGACCTCCTTCATCCATCACCAGGCTGGGACGTAACGGTGCCATTCCTCCGCGCGACGCCGCTGGAGCGTGTGCGGGACGCCGGCGTCGGTGCCGCGTGTGCGGCGACGACCTGCGCCATCAGGTCGGTGACGTTCCCGGCTACCCCGGTATGGGGGCCTCCGGCCCTGCCGTGCCGCTTCCGCAGCCGGCTCACAGTGCCGCCAGGATGCCGGAGAGGGCGCGTGCCGTCGTGTCCCATCCGTCCAGTGTGGATCGACGGGCACGGGCGGCCGTCCGGAGCCGGTCCCGCAGCTCGCCGGACTCCAGCCACCGCCGGAGCGCGTCGCCCAGGGCTTCCGGATCGCCCGGCGGCACGAGGATGCCCGGCCGGACCAGGTCTGCCGCGAGGCCGATCGCGGGCCCGGCGGCCGGCGGCCGCTTTGAGCGGTCGGTGGTCGGGGCGCGACCCGCCATCTCGGGGGCGGGCACCGCGCCGAGTGCCTCCGGTACACCGCCGACCGCCGTCGCGACGACCGGCACGCCGCGGGCGAGCGCCTCGGTCACCACCATGCCGTACGTCTCGGCGTGCGACGGGAGCACCAGCAGGTCCGCCTCCGAGTAGGCGGCGTCCAGCGCGGCCCCCGCCAGCGGCCCGGCGAACGTGACACGGCCGTCGAGTTCGGCCGCGGCGGCCATCACGCGGGAGGCGTACGCGGGGTCGCGGTCGAGCGAGCCGGCGAACGTGCACGACCACGGCAGGTCGCCCACGGTGGCGAGCGCCGCGACCAGCACGTCCTGCGCTTTGCGGGGGGTCACGGCGGCGACGCAGAGCAGGCGGCCACCATCGGCCGTACCGGCGGAGAGGGGTGCGCCGTCCACACCTGGCGCGGCCACGCGTACCCCGTCGAGGTCGTGGAGCGCGGCGAGCCGGCGCGCGGCGCCGCCGCTGGTGGCGATGACCGCGGCGGCGGAGCGGAGCGTCGCGCGCTCGCACGCGTCCAGGTCGGTGTCCCCGCCCTCGTCGACCAGCGGCAGGTGGACCAGCACGGCGACCCGCAACCGGGCGGCGGCGGGCACCACCACCTCGGGCGCCGCGCAGGCGACCAGGCCGTCCAGCAAGGTGAGGGCACCGTCAGGCAGGGCCGACAGCAGCTTCGCCAGGCGGGCGGTCGCGGTGGCGCCGGGGCGGGGCCAGGCGCCGTCCACAGCGTGCTCGACGACGCGCCAGCCGAGCCCGGCCAGGTGCTGGCACGCCCGCCGGTCGTAGAGGTTGCCGCCGCTGGGGGAGACGGGGTTGTCCACACCGCCGGGAAGGACGACGTGCAGGTCCCTCACAGGGTCCGCTCGTAGCTCGCCCACGCCGCGTGCGACTCGTGCAGCGTCACCGTGATGCCGGCCAGGCCGCGGGCGCCCTCGCCCAGGGCGCCCGCGTGTACCCGGTCGGCGAGGCGGTCGGCGATCACCTTGGCGAGGAACTCGGTGGACGTGTTGACGCCGGCGAACGCGGGCTCGTCGTCGAGGTTGCGGTAGTTGAGGTCGCCGAGCACCTCGCCGAGCTGCGTGGTGGCGAGGCCGATGTCCACGACGATGTTGTCGTCGTCCAGCTCGGGCCGGCGGAACGTCGCGTCCACCACGAACGTCGCGCCGTGCAGCCGCTGCGCCGGACCGAACACGTCGCCCCGGAAGCTGTGCGCGACCATGATGTGGTCCCGGACCGTGATGCTGAACAACCCCTCAACCTCCTGCGGTGTCGTAGCGGACGAGGTGGCACAGCGCGGGGATGCCCCCGCCGGCCAGCTTGGGGAGCACCTCGGGCAGCTCCTCGAAGGCTGACTCGCCGGTCAGCAGCGCGTCGAACGCGGGGTCGGTGAGCAGCTCCAGCGCGAGGGCGAGCCGGTCGCCGTACGTGCGCCGCCCTTTCTGTGCCGGCGACACCGTGCCGACCTGGCTGCTGCGCACGGTCAGCCGGCGGGAGTGGAAGTGCTCGCCCAGCGGGATGGTGACCTGGCGGTCGCCGTACCAGCTGAGCTCCAGCACGGTCCCCTCCGGGGCGAGCAGCTCCAGCGAGCGGGCGAGCCCGGCGGCGGTGGCGCTGGCATGGATGACCAGGTCGCGGTCGCCTGCCGCCTCCTCGGGGGTGGCGAACCCGACGCCCAGCGCCGCCGCGGTCTCGGCGCGCGCCGGGTCGGCGTCGACGAGCTGCACACGGGCGCCGGGGAAGCGGGCGAGCACGGCGGCGACCGAGCACCCCACCATGCCCCCGCCGACCACGGCGATCCGGTCGCCGACCAGGGGTGACGCGTCCCAGAGGGCGTTCACGGCGGTCTCCACCGTGCCGGCGAGCACGGCCCGCCGGGGCGGCACCCCGTCCGGTACGGGCGTGACCGCGGACGCCGGCACGACGTAGCGGGTCTGGTGCGGGTACAGGCAGAAGACCGTGCGCCCGACCAGCTCCGGCGGGCCTTCCTCCACAGCTCCGACGTTCAGGTAGCCGTACTTGAGGGGGGCTGGAAAATCGCCCTCCTGGAACGGCGCCCGCATCGCCGCGTGCTGGCTCTCCGGCACGCCGCCCCGGAACACGAGCGTCTCGGTACCCCGGCTCACGCCCGACCACAGCGAGCGGACCAACACCTCGCCCGGACCGGGGGGCTCCAAGGCGACCGGCCGGATCTCACCGTGCCCGGGGGCATCGAGCCAGAACGCTCGACCACGGAGCGTCATGGATCTCCTTCCGCGAGCGGTGAACCAAACCGGCCCGATTCCCGTTTTTCAGACCGTGGGCCCTGGTAACCATACGTGGTGGGGCTCTAGCCGCCCAGACAACTACGGAGGAACGTTGACCGTCAGCGACCGGCCCCTGGAAACCACCCCGTCCGTCGAAGGGCACACGACAGGGCTGGCGGTGCAGTTCCTCCTCCTGGGCATGCTGGCCGCGGGCGTTGGCCTCAACGCCGCGGGCTGGGTCGTCGGCTCGGTGTACGCCTTCGGCACCTGGCTCTTGCTCGGTCGCGCGCTGCGCCGCTCCGGGACCACGTTCCTCGGTCCCGCCAACCAGGTCACCCTGGCCCGCGCCACGCTGGTCGGAGGGGTGGCGGCGCTGGCCGCGGACTGGCTCACCGGCCACGCCGTCCCGGTCGCCGTCTTCGTGACCCTCGCCGCGGTGGCGCTCGCCCTCGACGCCGTGGACGGCCAGGTGGCGCGCCGTACCGGCAGCACCTCAGCCCTCGGCGCCCGCTTCGACATGGAAGTTGACGCCATCCTCATCTTGGTGCTCAGCGCGGTCGTCGCCCAGACGCTGGGCCTGTGGGTACTCGCGATCGGCGTGTTCCGGTACGCCTTCGTGGTGGCGAGTTGGGCACTGCCGTGGCTGCGCGCCGCGCTGCCGCACCGCATGTCCCGCAAGACGGTCGCCGCGATCCAGGGCATCGCGCTGGCGGTGGCGAGCTCGGGCCTGCTGCCGTTCGCGCTGACGCTGGCGGTCGTGGGCACGGCGCTGGCGCTGCTGGTCTGGTCGTTCAGCCGCGACGTGGCGTGGCTCTGGCACGCACACCAGATCCGCCGCTCCGTGGCCGCCGGCTAGCTAGTGCGGTGGCCACTAACGTTCACCGGCTGACCGGCGGCCTTCGGCCGCTGGTCAGCCGGGCCGGCGAAGCCGGCAAGGGTTGGTGGTCGCCGCACCAGCGTCGCGCCCACGTCCGGCGCCCCGCCCAGGGCGCCCCGCCCAGGCCGCGCGGCGGGCCGGGTCCAATGTGGCCGCCCGGCCAGCAGGAGGCCAACCGGGCGGGCGCTACGACGCGTACGCCTCCAGCTCGGAGAGTTGACCCGCGGGCCAGCCCGTGTTGGCGGTGATGTGCACGCGCACGTAGCGCACGCTCGCCGAGGGGAAGGTGAGCGTCACCGCGTTTCCGGTGGCCGGGTTGAAGGTGCGCCCGCCGGAGGCGACCAGTGTCGTGAAGGCGGACCCGTTGGCGCTGCCCTGCACCGAGAGCGTCTGCGTGCGGGTCGCCCACGCGGCGGCCGGCGGGAGCTTCAGCACCACGCGCCCCACCGACAGGGCCGCGCCGAGGTCCACCTGGATCCACTGTGGAAACGCGTTGTTGGCGCTCTCCCAGTAGCTGCCCGCGTTGCCGTCCACCGCGTTGGCCGGGGCGAAGCCGCTGTTCTGGCTGCTGGCCGTCGCCGGCTTCCCAGCCGCCAGGTTGACACCGGGCTGTGGACCGGGTCCGCCCGCGACGACCGGGGGCGTGGGGCGCACCGGGGTGAGCGCGAGCTGGCCCTTCAGCATCCGGCCGCCGTCCGCGGTGATCCGCAGGTAGTAGTCGGCCGAGCAGAACGTGCCGTCCTCGTCCAGCGGCCGGATGCCGGTGCCGGCCGGCACGGTGGCCGCGGTCTCGGCGGTCTTGGCGATCTGGTTGCCCTCGTTGTACTCGTCGAACATCGAGATGTAGATGCCCTGGCAGCCCAGCCGAACCATGTTGTAGAAGTGCCGCCAGTAGAAGTCGCCGTGCGCGCGGGCGCCGGTGGACAGGTCGCCCGGCATCACGCAGGGCTGGTAGTCGATGCCGTGCGCGTCGCAGTCGGCCTGGTCGGGCACGTTGACGTTGGCGTAGAACCAGTCCAGCCCGTCGAGCGTGCCGGTGCGGCCCACCATCCAGGGCGAGATCATGTCGAACGCGTGGTAGACGTCGAGGAAGCCGGGGCGGGAGTCGTTGATGCCCTGCCGCCAGTACGTGGGCACGCCGCCGATCACGTAGCAGCCCTGCGCCTTGAACCAGTTGACCACCTCGAGGCAGGGCGCCGGCGCGAACGGGCGGCCCGGGTCGTTGAAGCCGAAGCCCCAGACGCACACGACCGGCTTGCCGCTCTGCCGCGCGTACGCCGGGGACGCGGTGTGCGCCGACATCTTGGTGGTCCAGTCAACTTTCAGCTCGGACCGCATGCTGGTCCAGCTCGTGACGTCGTACATGATGTAGAACTTGCGGCCGAAGCGCTCCGCCGCGTCGCGGACCTTGAGCGCCATCGCGTCGCGGGTCGGCCCCTCGTCGCCGAACGGGTTGAACCGCTGCAGCGCCGCCGTGTCGCACCCGTGCTCCCGCATCCACCGGAAGTGCGTGTCGACGGTCTGCTGGTCGTACGAGGAGAAGAGCTGGGCCGGCTGCCCGTTGCCGAGGTTGGGGTAGGCGGTGGTGTAGCCGTGCGTGTACTCGCGCATGTCGGGCCAGGAGACGATCGTGGTGTTGCTCGGCGAGGGCGGCTGGAAGCGGTCGCGGCTCCAGTGCCACCAGCCGCCGATCGGCGCGCCGTCGCCGGGGCAGGAGAACCAGCCCTGGTATCCGACGGAGATCTTCCCGACCACGTCGCCGGGCGGGCTGGCGGCGCTCGCGGCGCTGGTGAAGGCCGAGACGATCTCCGAGGCCGACACAGCGGCCAGCGCGGAGCCGGCGGCGACGGACGTGACGAAGCTGCGGCGCGATACCGCCATGGCGGCGCTCCTTCGGGGTCGGCGTACCTGAGGCGGCCATCAACTTTCATGGATCGCCCCGGGAGCGATGGGATTGACGGCCATCGTGCCAGGACCCGACACATCCTCGCAATAGTCGAATCAACACACGAAACGTCCGAACAAGAAGCCCGCAAAATCCGCGTGGCGCAGTGAGCATGTGGGCGACACCTCGGGCGCGGCCCTGCCGCACCGGATGCGTCCCCGGCGGCCGCCCCGGGCGCGGGCCAGGCATCGCGGACCGGTCGGCGCGCTCGCCCGTACCCGGGAATCCTGAGCGTGCGCCCGGCGTTGCGGATGCGGCGTCGGTCGGAGGACTGGACGCGGTGTGGAAGGGAGGACCAAGGTGAAGGTTCGTAGCTCGCTACGTTCGCTGGCCCGCAAGCCGGGCGCGGTGGTGGTCCGCCGCGGTGGCCGGGTGCGCGTGCTCAACCGGCGCGACCCCCGGTGGAACGGCCGCCAGGGCTGACGCCGGACGTGACTTGAGGGAGGGCACGTGACGGAGTCGCCGTGGAGCGTCGCGGTGGTCGGGCCAGGTGGCGTCGGCGGCCTTGTCGGCGCGGTGCTGAGCCGGGCCGGACATCCGGTGGTGTACGTGGCGCGGCCGGACACGGCGGCGGCGCTCACCGCCGGCGGGCTGGCCGTGACCAGCGCGCAGTACGGCGATTTCCACGTGCCCGCCACCGCCGTGCCGCGGCTGACCGCGCCCGTCGACGTCTGCGTGGTCGCGGCCAAGGCGACCGGGCTCGACGCCGCGCTGGAAGGCGCGCCGGCCGAGGCGCTCGGCGCGGGCCTGGTGCTGCCGTTGCTCAACGGCGTCGACCACCTGGCCGCGCTGCGCGAGCGCTTCCCGGCGGCCCAGGTGCTCGCCGGCTCGATCCGGGTCGAGTCGACGCGGGTCGGGCCCGGGCGGATCGCGCACACGAGCCCGTTCTGTGCCGTCGAGGTGGCCGGTGACCTCGCCCCGACCGCCCGGTTGGAAACGCTCGCCGCGCAGCTTCGCACGGCGGGGATCGACGCGGTGGTACGGGATTCCGAGGCGGCGCTGCTCTGGGACAAGCTCGCCTTCCTGGCCCCGCTGGCACTGCTGACGACGGCGTACGCCGGGACCGCCGGCGAGGTGCGGGAGAAGCACCGCGCCGACCTGGAGGCGGTCGCCGGCGAGGTGGTGTCGGTGGCGCGGGCGGCCGGGGCCACAGTGGACACCGCTGCGGTCCTGGGGCTCTTCGACCGCGTGCCGCCTGGGATGAAGTCGTCGATGCAGCGCGACGTCGAGGCCGGCCGCCCGGCCGAGGTCGACGCGATCGGCGGTGCGGTGCTGCGCGCCGCGACCCGGCACGGCGTCGACGCGCCGGTGACCGCCCGCCTCGTCGCCGAACTGCGCGAGCGCGGCATCTGACTCTCCGCCGGGGCGGCGCGGCCCGCGCGCCTGCGGCGTTCGACTCTCCCGCTTTGGGGACGCGGTGCCCGCCTGCGCTGGTTCTCAGATGCCGGTGACCGGCATCTGACCGCCCGACTCGGCCGGCGCAGGCGCCGGAGCCGGGGCACGGCCAGCCAGCCCGCACGGGCCGGGAGCCGTGTCCGTCCGGCCGCGCCGGCTCCGACGTCTCCGTTGGATGGCGACCCGAACGGGGGCCGGAACGGAGAGGAGCGCGGATGTCCACGCGTACGTTGCTGTGGTGCGGGGCGGCGGCGGGTCCGCTGTTCGTGGGTTCGTGGCTGGTGCAGGCGCTGACCCGGGACGGGTACGACCCGACGCGCCATCCGGTCAGCCTGCTGGGCCTCGGCGACCTGGGGTGGGTGCAGATCGCCACGTTCGTCGCCTGCGGCGGGCTGCTGCTGGCCTGCGCGAGCGGGCTGCGGCGGGCGCTGCGCCCCGGGCGGGCCGGCACGTGGGGACCGGTGCTCGTGGCCGCCAACGGGATCGGGCTGATCCTGGCCGGCGTCTTCGTCACGGACCCGGGAGCGGGTTTCCCGCCCGGGGCGCCGGCCGGGGCGCCCGAGCGGATCAGCTGGCATGGGGCGCTGCACGAGCTGGGGTTCGTGGTGGCGGCGGTGTCGTGGCTGGCCGTGTGCTTCGTGCTGCGGCGCCGGTTCGTGGCGGACGGGAGGCGCGGCTGGGCTGTGGCGTGCCTGCTCGCGCCGGTGGTGTACGTCGTCGTGGCCGCCTGGCCGGACCTGGAGAGCCTCAGCCTCCGCCTCGTGCTGGGATCGGCCCTCTCGTTCGCCTTCCTCGGCGCGGTCGCCGTCCGCCTGGCTGCCAGCGGGCGGCCAGGCGCACCGACGGCGCCGATGACGCCGCCGGCCGCCGCCTGACCGGCGCCTCAGTCAGTGGCCGCTCAGCCGAAGCGCGCGCCTGAGCGGCGCCCCCGCCGGCAGCCGCCCCTGACCGACGGCCCAGCCGCCTGACCCGCTGACCGACCGCTCAGCCGCCTGACCGCTGACCGGCGGGTCAGGTGGCGTTGCCGCGGACCGCCCACGCACGGGCGGTGAGCGCGATGGTGCCGTCGGGGTTGGCGGGCAGGCGGTCGCGGAGCAGGTCGCGCAGTGCGGCGCGGCGTTCCTCGCCGAGCGACATCGCGTACGCCGGGGCAGCGCCCTGCCCGCCCAGGAACGGCTCCCAGTAGTCGGCGAAACCGGTGAACACGGTGGGGATGTCGATCGCCTCGACCGAGGCGCCGCGCAGCCCCGCGTCGCTCCACAGTGCACGCAGCGGCCCCGGCCGGCAGATCGGGAAGCGGCGACCCTCGTGATGCTCGGCGCCGTCCGGGTCGAGCGCGACCGCGGCGTCCCAGAAGTGCCGCATCAGCTCCATGCCCTCGGCGTAGTCCCACACGTACGCGGCGACCACCGCGCCCGGGGCGGCCACGCGGGCGAGCTCGGCCGCGGCCACCTCCGGCGCGGGCACGAAGTTGAGCGCCAGGCCGCTCACCACCACGTCGTACCGGGCGGCGGGCAGCGGCAGGGCGCGCGCGTCGCCGGCCAGGAAGCTGACCCGCGGGTCAGCGACCTGCGCGTGCGCCGCGGCGAGGAAGCCGGTGGACGGGTCGACGCCGGTCACCTCGGCCGGCTCGGTGAGGGTCAGCACGGTCGCGCTCAGCGCGCCGGTGCCGCACCCCACGTCGAGCCAGCGCCGCCCGGCCGGCACGTCGAGCCAGCGCACGAACGGCGCCGCGACCCGGCGGCTCCACCGCCCGACGTACGCCTCGTAGGCGTCGCCCTGTGCCCACACCTCGCGTGCCACCGCACCACACTATGCGTTGAGGGGCCGGGCCATGACGAGGTCGCGGCGTACTCCGTCGGGCAGGATGCCGTTCACTTCGCCGGTGTAGCGGAAGCCGTGGCGGGCATAGAGCGCCTCGGCGGTGGCGTTGCCTTCCACGATGCCGAGCCTCATCTCCCGCGCGCCGGTCGCCCGCGCCCAGGCCACGACCGCGCCGACGAGGCGGTCGCCGACGCCCTTGCCGCGCGCCACCGGGTCGACCCACACCGAGTGCAGCCACACCACGTCCGGGTCGTCCTCCGGAAAACCGCTGGCCATGCCCACCGGCCGCCGGTCCAGCAGCGCGACGAGGTTGAGCGAGGTGGGGATCGCCAGGCGCTCGCGCCACCGCTCCTCGCGGTCGCCCTCGCCCTGCCACTCGGCGAGCGTGGTGCGGAACGCGTGCGCCGCCTCGCCCAACGCCCGGTGCCGCAGCTCCCGCCACAGCCGCCAGTCGTCCGGCCCCACCTCGACCAACTCGACCCCCGCGTCCATGCGACCGACACTGCCGCGCCGGGCGATCTTCCGCCACCCGTTTCGGGCTAGCCTCGGTGGCATGGAGGTCCTCTCGAACGCCGGCCGGTACACCCCACCTGACCCGGGTCAGGACGGGCGTTACACCGAGGAGCTGCGCGTGCCGGACCTGAGCGTCGGCACGTACTGCCTCCCGGCCGGTGGCGTGGACACGCAGCGGCCGCACACCGAGGACGAGGTGTACGTGGTCGTCTCCGGCCGCGCCCGGCTGACCGCCGACTCAGGGACGGTGGAGGTGGGCCCGGGCGCGGTGGTGTTCGTGCCGGCGGGCGAGGGGCACCGCTTCACCGACATCGCCGAGGACCTGACGGTGCTGGTGTTCTTCGGCCCCGCGGAGTACACGCGCCGCTGACCTGTGACTCAGCCGCGCTGCAGCAGCAACGAGACGCAGAGCAGCGCGAACGAGCCGGTGGTCAGCACCACGCGGACCCAGTTGAACGCGCGCCAGCGGGCCTCGTCGAACTCGCGCCGCACCTGGGCCAGGTCGCCGATCCGCTCCAGGTCGCCGGCCGCCTTGATCGCGTCGTTGCGGGGCACGTTCACCGCGATCGTGATGACCACCACGGCGAGGTACAGCACGAACGCGACCGCGATCCACGGCAGCGCCCGCCGCCCGGCCGCGCCGAGGTGCAGCGCGCCGGCCAGCCCTGTGAGGACGAGCGCGCCGAAGAAGAACGCCATGAACAGCGGGTTGATGATCGCGCGGTCGATCTGCTGGAACGCCCCGACGAATGTGCGGTCGTCCGTCCTCCCCAGCCCCGGCATGATCGTGTTGGCGAAGAGGCCGAACACGCCGGCCATGACGCCGGTCGTCATGGTCGCCAGGATCAGCACGACCGCGGCGAACAGCGAGCCGCCGGCCGACTGCTCGGCGGCCAGCTGCCACGCGGCGGGAGCGGTCACGCCACCATCCCACCACACCGCCGTGGTCGAGGTGGACACGAGCCGCGGCGGCGCGCGTGGGCGGCAGTCCACCGTGGACGGCCGGGCGCGCCTGGCGGCAGCGGCGGGCCAGCTCAGGCATGGGGCCGCGAAGCGGCACCGCGTCAGTCCAGCCACCAGCCCTCTCGTCGGTCAGGCGGTAGTAGCGGCGCAGCCGGCCGTCGACCGCCCCCTCCCGGTCGACGGTGAGCAGCCCGTCGTCGGTCAGCCGGTCGAGCGCCGCGTAGAGCGTGCCGGCGCGCAGCGCCAGCCGCCCGCCGGAAAGCTCGCCCACCGCCCGCATCACGCCGTATTCGTGCAGCGGGCGCTCGGCCAGCGCGGTGAGTATGAAGAACGTCGGCTCCCGCATCGCCATGGCGGGCGACGTGCCGTCGATCGGCATGTGCCGTCAATCGGTACTAGACGAGTGATGCGGGGAGGGGGCTGCGGAAACAGGCAAGGGCCTCGATGATCGACGTTGCTGAGCAACGATGACCTTGGAGGCCACGTGCACGTCGATCTGGA